>JALZIF010000038.1 GCA_030860435.1 Gemmatimonadota bacterium
ACGGCGTCGCGGCGACGCTCGAGGAAGTCGTCGACCGGTACGTCGCCAAGCGCAGCCTGAGCCTGACGGCCCAGCAGAAGGCGGACCTCGTGCAGTTCCTCAGGTCACTGTGAGGGCCGAACGATGATTCTTGGGCAGTGTGCTGGGCACCCCGCGGACCTGAGACGCTGGCGCTGGGCCTCAAGGTCGACATGGACAGGCTGAACCTATTCAAGTTCCTCTGCTTCGCAACAAGGTGCACGATCTGTTCTGATGCGGGCGAAGGACCTTGAGAGCCGAGAGGGTCGGCGGACGCTGCTCATCGTCTTCGACATCGGCGATGAGGTGGGCGAGGGATTCCTTACGGTCGCGCGCGAGCACGGGATCGAGGGCGCATACTTCGCTGGGATCGGCGCGTTGTCCGCGGCGACGTTGGGGTATTCGGAGTGGGAGACGTCGGCCTCCCGGTGCCGCATCTGGTTTTTTCGTACCACGAGAACGATCGCCGTCTCATCGCAAGCGGGATCGCGAAGATGGAGGAGATCATGCGGGCCGCTGGCGGCGAGGATCCGTGGTCGGCAGACCGGACGGCCCACCTGCTCGGCACGTGCAGGATGGGGCGAGACCCGGGCGACTCGGTAGTCGATGCGAACTGTCGCTCGCACGACGTGCCGAATCTCTTCATCTGCGACGGGTCGGTCTTCCCATCGGCGACTGCGGTCAATCCGTCGCTCACGATCGAGGCGATCGCGGCACGGACGGCGGACCGCATAAGGCTCACCGCCCTTCATCGGGAGCTGTGACCTCGTTACCGAACCATCTTGGCGAGTCGCGCGTTCTTCATCATCTTGGCGTTGACTCAATTGCGATGCACGCGCGACTTGAATCGAATACGACTACCGACGGAGCCAGTGTGACTAAGCGCACGGGTGGATCTCGGAAATCCAGGAACGTACCGCGCTTGCAAGACACGGTGCGCTTGTCGGCCGAGGGACTCGCCAAGGTGCTCGGGGACTTGGAAGCGCTGGTTATGCGGGTCGTGTGGACGATCGGCCGCCCGGCCCCGGCGCGCCTGGTTCACGCACGGGTTGCCAAGGAGCACCAGGTCGAGCCGCTGACGGTCATCACCGTATTGAACAAGCTCGTGGCGAAAGGGCTCCTGTCTCGAGCGAAACGCGACGAGCTCTTTCACTACGAGGCACGCCTGACAGAAGAAGAGTTCCTGGCACACGCCTCGAGGCGCATCGTCGAGGGCATCCTCTCGCTCGGTCCGGAAGCGGTCGCCGTCTCCATGGTGGACGTGCTCGCCGAGCGCGACCCAGAGCAGCTTGCCGAGCTCGGACGCCTGATCCGCAAGCGATTGAGGGCGCAGGAGAGCCGATGACGGCGTTGGGACCCGCATACGCGAGCTCGCCTCTGTCGCTTCGCGAGCAGTCGCGTCGGCGGCTGATACTGCTTGCGATCGGCAGCCTGCTCGTCCTGGGCACGAGCCCCGTCTTCGGCCACCATCTGCCGATCGACACGGATAAATTGCTCGCGGGCGTCGACCACATCGGCGCACTGTGCGTTACGGCGCTCCACCTGCTCTTTGCGCCGGTCCACTACATCTTCCATGTCGTCATCGGCGCCGGCCTTCTGTATGCCGCGTGGGATCGCACGCAGGCGTGGCGCAGGGTGCGGCAGGCGCTCGGGCCGATCGAGGCTCGGCTCCCATCACCCGGCCACCGCTTCTGGAAGGCGAGCGTCGCGGCGGGGCTGGAGCCGCAGCGTCTGCGCATCGTCGCTGGCCTCCCAAGCCCGGCGTTTACCGTCGGATTGCTCTCGCCCCGTGTATTCGCGGCGGAAGCGCTCGCGGATCGTCTCACTGCGGACGAGCTCGTCGCGGTGCTCGCGCACGAGCAGGCGCACGTCGAGCGGCGTGACCCGCTCAGACTCTCACTCCTGCGCGCGCTCGCTTGTACGCTCTTCTGGATCCCCGCCCTGAGGCGATTGGCCGACGACATGTCTGACGAGGCGGAGATTCTTGCCGATGACGCAGCGGCCGCTGGCCGGCCGCTAGTGCTCGCCTCGGCCATACACGCGCTGGCGCAGTGGCCAGAGGCGACGAGGCGCCCTTCGGCAGGAGTCGGCTTCGTTCAACCGGACTTGCTCGACCGGAGAATCCGCCGCCTCCTGGGGGAGGAGACGCCGGTACGCAGCCGCGTCACCGGCCGCTCACTTCTTGGCGCCGCAACGGCCCTCGCACTCGTCTGGACCTCCGGCATTCTAATGGCGCACCCGCTACCTGCGGCCTCGGCCGTGATGCACGAGCGGCACTGCGATCACCGAAACGAGTGGCCGCTCGCACATCTTTTCTGCCTCGGCTCGCCATTCGCTGCGCCTGCGCCTCAGTGCCCGCATCAGCATGATGGTTGACCAGGCCCCCGAACGCCTCGTCGAGCGCAGGCCTGAGCGGGTAGCGTCGACCTGGCCAGGCGTCGAGACCGGGCTCTTCTGCACGGCGACCTGAACATTGCGCGGGAACTCGGGGACACTACCGGCGCATTCTTCGGGCGTTTATGTTTTATGCACAGTAAAAGGCGATCACGGGAACGTCGCCAAGTCGGTCGCTTTCACCAGAAGCTCGCACCAATGACTCGCCTCTCCCCCGATGCACTCACCCGACTGCTCGGGGTCGCCGCAGTCGCAGCACTAGCCGCCGCTGAACCTGCCTCTGCGCAAACCGATTATTACAACACGGATGCCGGCCGGCCCGTGCAGATCGAAGATGCCTACCCGGTGGAGCGGCGGGCGTTCGAGATCCAGGCCGCGCCACTTCGGCTGGAGCGCTCGCGGAGTGGCGTCTACAACTGGGGCATCGAGCCCGAGCTCGCTTACGGCATTCTCCCGCGCACCCACGTCGAGGTCGGCGTACCGTTGGCCTATGTCGATGCGGGTGCGGGCGGCAGCACCGCGGGGCTCGCCGGCATCCATTTGTCGGCCTTTCACAACCTCAACGTCGAAACCGTCATCCCGGCGCTCGCCGTCGTAGCCGGCGTGCTGCTTCCGGTTGGCCATCTCGGGCCCGACCAGGCGTACCCGTCGGTAAAAGGGATCGCCACAAAGACGTTCCGCTGGGTGCGGTTCCACGTGAACACCGAGTACACGTTCGGGAAGGGGCCCGACGCGAGCGCCGACGTGAACGGTGAATACACGCTAGGGGCGCAGCCCGCCGCGACCGGCGCTGCTGCCGAGCTCTCACGTTGGATGACGGGCGTCGCGGTGGACCGCACGTTCCCGCTACGCTCGATGTTGATTACCGGCGAGGTGTACGCACGGGAGCCCCTGTCCGGGAGCGAGGACCTGGAGTGGAACACGGGGGCCGGACTCCGCTATCAGCTCAGTCCTCGCTTCAACATCGATGGCGGGATCGGGCGGCGGGTCACGGGCGACGACCAAGGCTGGTACGCCACCTTCGGTACCGCCTACGCCGTAGGCTTGCCGTGGCGCCCATAACGTTGCTGCCACGCATGATAACACCTGCGAATTCTCATGACGGGAGCACACCGATGATTCGGGCCATTGCCATTGGACCCGTGTTGCAGACCACCGCGCTGGCCCTTGGGCTTGCGGCGGTAGCCGCGCCGTTCACGCCCTCCGGCGCGGACGCGCAGTGGGTCACGACCTACGAGCAGTTCTACCTCCAAGCGCCGCACAACTGGGAGTTCCGCGACCGGTACCAGGCGGCGGACCGCCTCTTCAATGCCTTCGACTACGGCCATGCGATCCTCTACGAGACGCTCTGGACCAAACCGAACGCGCCGGCCTCCGTGCTGGAGGAGAAGGAGTACGACCATCTCACGAAGAAGGTCCTGGTCAAGCCACCGCGCCTGCCGCTCGAGGAGGGCGCCATCGAGATCGCCTATGTCCAACTCGCGCCTGAGGCCAAGCAGATGTTCGAGTGGGCGCACATCCTTCACCGGCAGCTCTACGACGTGCTGGCGGACGAGCGGCTATCGCAGGCGAAGAAGGACGCGGAGGTGGCGCGCCTCCTTGCCTACTACAAAACCCGCCCCGACGCTGCCTTCAGCTCGCGGCCCAAGAGCATGGAGCTAATGCAGGAGCAGCCGTACTCGCTCGCCTTCCGGCAGCAGTACCCGAAGTTCAACGGGCTGATCTGGGCCTACCACTGGCTTCAAGTGGGGCTGTACGAGCCGCTGCTCGTAAACAACACGGTGGAGGCGCGTCAGGCGGGCGTGCGAGCGACTGTGTCGCGCTTCTGGCAGATGCTCGAGAACCCGACCGAGACGATGCCGTATCAGATGCCGATGACGGCGGCCGTCGCGCCGGCCTTCGCCGCGCGCTATCCGGAGGCGGCGATCATCTTCGACAACCTGCACTCCATGCACGACGTCGTGAGCGACATCCTGGCGAACGACAGCGTGTCGCGGGACCGCAAGCGGGCGGAGATCGTCCGTGCAGGGCGGCTCTTCCGGGACGACACGTCGTACGTGATGCCGGTCGAGGCGTGGCGAACGATGTCTAGGGAGATGGGCGTCGAGAACATGGGCGGGCCGGCCGTGGGATTCACCCCGAAGCTGCCCGAGAAGACGGTCACCTATGGGGCCGTAATGGAGCACGACGAGCGGACGGGGCGAATGATCGGCATGAAGGTCGGCGAGATGACCGGCGCGCATGCCGGCATGCAGCATGGCGCTGCGGCAGGACCCGACTCCGGACAGATGGATCACCCACGGATGAACATGCCCGCGACGGGCGACACGACGCGTCGGGACAGCTTGCAGCAGCCGATGGACCATGCGGCGATGGGTCATGACATGGCCGGCATGGCCGGCATGGACTCGACCATGATGGCGAACATGATGCAGATGCACATGCGCATGATGGCCGACCCGGTCGTCCGCGAGCGGATGATGGCGGACACGACGATGCGGCGCATGATGACGGAGATGATGGAGCACATGCCAGCCGAGCACCGCGAGGCGATGGAGCGCATGATGCGGGAGGCACCGGCGGCCCGTCGGGGAGGGGGCGCGACACCGCCGCGGCCGCGGGCGCGTCCGGCACAGCCGCGTGCGCAGCCGAGCACGAAGCCGGCTGACCCGCATGCCGGACATGGCCAGCCGCCAAGACGGGCACCCAAGCCGGCGCCCAAGCCCGAGGCCAAGCCGGCCGACCCACACGCCGGGCATGGGCCGCCGCGGTAGCGCAGTGCTTCACGCGTGCACGTGCACGTCAACACTCGAACGTCAAGAACGGGAGGAGCACCGGCGCTTCTCGCGCCTTCGCGGCGGGAGAATGCGACAGCTTCTCGTCCTCCTCGGAATTGCCGGCTTCATCAGCGTGCTTGCGCCGGCGCCAGCTCTCGCGCACACGCGCCTCGAGCGCGCCAGGCCGGCTGAGGGCGCGCACCTCGCCGCGGCGCCACGCGAGCTGGCGCTCACCTTCAGTGAGGCGGTCGAGCTCACGTTCACGCGGCTTCGGCTCCTCGCGCCCGACAGCGTTGACGTGGCGCTCGGTACCCTTCGGGTCGACTCGGCGCGGACGGTCGTGGCAGCCATTCGGGGGCCGCTCGTGGCCGGCACGTACACTGTCGTGTGGCAGGTTGCCGGCGCCGACGGCCACCCGATCCGGGGCCGCTACGCGTTCACGATCGCACCGGGCGCCGCAGGACTCGGCGCACTCGTTCCGAGCGGCGAGGCGGCAGAAGCGGTGGTGGCGCCCGGGCAGGAGGCGCCGCCGGCCGCGCACCACGACCCAGTCTCGATGCCCAGCGGTCCAGGATTCGACGCCGAGTCGCCGGCGTATGTCGCTGTCCGCTGGCTGCAGTTCACGGCTCTCCTTGTTGTCATCGGCGCGATCGCCTTCCACCTGGTCGTGCTTGGATTCCTCCGGCGCAAGGAGCATCCGAGCTCGGCGACGCTCGCACAGCTCCTCGCCACCGCGAGCGGCCGCACGGCCGCGTTAGGTCTCTGGGCCGCGCCCGCCCTGGCGATCGTGGTGCTCCTCAGGCTCTTCGCCCAGTCGTACGCGATGCATGGCCCTGGCGACGCCTTGAACGCCGGGCTGATCGGAACCATGCTGACTCGCACAACGTGGGGATGGGGTTGGCTGCTGCAGATCGCCGGTGTCGTACTCGCCGCCGCCGGGTTCTGGATTGCGCGCCGGCGCGCGAGCCGCGCAGGTTGGGCGTTGGCCGCACTCGGCGCCATCGCCCTCGCGTTTACCCCGGCGCTCTCCGGTCACGCCATCGCTACACCGCGCTTCGCCGCACTCGCTGTCCTCGCGGACACTCTACACGTGGTCGGGGCTGGTGGCTGGCTCGGGAGCCTCCTCTTCGTGGTCGCCGTCGGCATTCCGGCTGCGCTACGGCTCCCCGAAAGCGAGCGCGGCTCCGCCGTCGCCGATCTGGTGAACGCGTTCTCGCCAACGGCGCTCGCCTTCGCCGGGCTCGCGGCAACGACCGGCGTCTTTGCCGCATGGCTCCACCTCGGCTCGGTGCCGGCGCTCTGGCAGACGCCGTACGGGCGGACGCTCTTGCTCAAGCTCGCGGTCATCTCCGTCGTCGTCGCGACCGGTGCCTACAACTGGCGCCGCGTCAGGCCGGCGCTCGGAGACGTGGCAGGAGCGGCGCGCATTCGGCGCTCGGCGACCGTTGAGCTCGCGGTTGGACTGCTCGTCCTGGTCGTCACTGCCATGCTCGTGGCGACGCCGACGTCGATGGATGCGACGACGATCGCTGACGTTCGGGATATATGTGTTGACTGCCCCGAGCCGACGCTCCAGATTTTACGCTGACTCAAACCTGCTGTTCCGACAGGTCCATGGGGAGTCAGAGCGGACACATCACGCCGAGAGGTTCAACGTGCGAGCCATCTGTTCGTTGAGTGCGAAGACCCCGCGTCGCCTCTTCACGGCGGGAATCGGAGCCGCGTGTGCGATCCTCGCTCTCGCTGCCGTCGCCGCGGCACACGACTTCTGGCTCGTTCCGGACGCGTTCCAGGTTGTGCCGGGCGGGCAGGTGGAAGTGCGTGGCCAGACGAGCAGCCGCTTCCCGACCAGCGAATCCGCGGTTGCCGTGGACCGCGTGGCGGATGCCCGCCTCGTCGGAGCGGCGGGCTCGGAGCGCATCGAGGATCTGTCCCACCGCGGCACGTCGCTCCTCCTTCGCCACCGCCCGACCACGCCGGGACAGCGCATCGTCGCGGTGGCGCTCCACCCACGGTCGGTGCGCGAGTCCGCCGCGAGCTTCCGCCGCTACCTGGAGCTGGAGGGCGCGCCTGAGGTGCTGGCCAGGGTAGATCGCGAGGGGCTCCTTCGTGGTCGCGACAGCGTGACGCGGCGCTACGCGAAGTACGCCAAGACCGCCGTCGAGGTAGGCGCCGGGGGGCCGCGCGCATTCGCGCGCATCGTGGGGCATCCGCTGGAATTCGTGCCCGAGCACGACCCCGCGGCGCTCGCCGTCGGTGACACGCTCCGCGTGCGCCTCCTCTACCGCGGTGGCGCGCTGGCCGGCGCCAAGGCACACGCGGGAGCGGTGGATTGGAGCACCGTCCGCGTCGTGACCGCGCCCGCGCCCGCGTCCAACGCGGCAGCTACGCCGGACGCGCACCTCGAGAGCGACAACTCGGGACTGCTTCGCGTCGCGATCACGCGTCCGGGTCTCTGGAACGTCCGCACCATCCATGTCGTGCCGGCTGACTCTGGCTCCGGGGCCGACTGGGACACGCACTGGGCGACGCTCGTGTTTCGCGTAGCCGATGGAGGCGGTCGTGCTGCTGCGCCGCCCGAAGGAACCGCCCCTGGCGCTCAATCCGCCGACTCGGCTGCCGTGGTGGGCGTCGTCGAGCGCTACCACCGAGCGCTGGCCGACGGAGACAGCGCTACTGCGCTGGCGCTCCTTGCCCCCGACGCGGTGATACTCGAGAGCGGCGGCTTCGAGACGCGCGCCGAGTACCGCTCCCACCATCTACCGGGCGACATACAGTTCGCCCGGGCGATCAGAAGCGACCGCGGGCCCGTGCGAGTCAGCATCAGGGGTGACATCGCGTGGGCGAGCTCCACGAGCACGACGCAGGGCGAATTCCGGGGCCGCGCAATCAACTCGGCGGGCGCGGAGCTCATGGTACTCTCCCGCGAGCCGGACGGGTGGAAGATCCGCGCGATCCACTGGTCGTCGCGCTCGAGACGGCCGGCGCAGTGAACTAGGGGCGCGCGAGCATCAACTCATGTGCCCTCGGTTCCGTTATTTGGTCTAGCCGCCGAACGTCAGGCCGCCATCTTCGCCATGCGCTCGCAGGACTCCGCACAGCGGCGGCAGGCGTCGGCGCACTGACCCATCATCTCATCGTTGCCCATCCGGCGGCACTCCCGCTCGCACTCGCGGCACACCTCGGCGCACACGGCGCACGTTCGCGTGTGAAGCGGCGAGCCGCGCAG
>JALZIF010000064.1 GCA_030860435.1 Gemmatimonadota bacterium
TGTCCTACGCGGTGGCACTGCCACCTGCGCTCAGATCGACTAGCGCGCCGCTACCAGCTTCTTCGCTGAGTCCGGGCGGCTCTCGCCGTGACCGACGGCTCGCGGTGCATTCGTGTTCACATCCGCGTGCGTGCCGGCCGTGATCCGGATCTTCTTCGGCTGCGGCAGCGCCGCTTTGGGGATGCGCACCTGGAGCATGCCGTTCTGCATGTCGGCCTCGATCTTCTCGACGTCGACGCCCTGCGGCAGCTCGAAGCGGCGCAGGAACGAGCCGTAGCAGCGCTCGGCGAGGTGGTATCGATTCGTCTCGCCGTCCCTCGACTCATGGATGCGCTCACCGCGAATCGTGAGAATCCCGTTCACCGCCGAGACCTCGATCAGGTCCAGCGTCATGCCCGGCAGCTCGACTCCGAAAGTAAGCTCCTGCTCGGTCTCGCGGATCTCGACGGCGGGCGTCCACCCATTCAACGCGGCCTGACCGTTTGCAAACGCACTCTCGAACAGCCTGTCGATCTCGCGTCGCAGCCCGAACACGGGTGCGCTCATCGTTGTTGCGTACAGCATATGTGGCTCGGTCTAACGAGGGACCCTAACTGCGTATCACCGGACAACCGGGCCCCGATGGCTTCCAGTTCATCAGGGTAAGCTAGTGACGTGCAGGTGCTTTGTCAATGTTTTGTCCAAAACATAATCTTGACACACTCACCACCTGCACTTAGGATCCCGCTCGTGGCCATACGCTCGAGGTCCGGTGAGCACCGGCATCCAATACGGGTCGCGACCCGCCGCACGGGGCTGAGCGCCGATCTGCTCCGCGCGTGGGAGAAGCGCTACGAAGTGGTGAAGCCCGCGCGATCCGAGAGCGGGCGGCGACTCTATTCGGACGCCGACCTGCACCGCCTCCAACTGCTCTACCGCGCCACGCTTGCGGGGCGCAGTATCGGGCAGGTGGCAGAGCTTCCCACGGATGCGCTCGCCACATTGGTGCGGCGGGACGCGGCGGCGGACGGCGAGCTGGAAAGAGAGACCGGAAGAGCGCAGCGCCCGGAGCGCCGTACGTCGCCGCCAGCGGCTCGTTTGCTGACCGACTGCGTGCGCGCCATGGAGCGGTTGGACGCGGCTGAGCTCGACGCCATCCTCCGGCGCGCGGGCGTCGCGCTCCCTTTGGCCACGCTCCTCGACGCGCTTGTCGTCCCGCTGCTCGAGCGCGTGGGCATGGGCTGGCGCGAGGGAACGTTGCGCCCGGTTCATGGACATACGGCGTCCGTCGCCCTACGGCGCGTGCTCGACAGGGCGATCCAGAGTGCGAACTCGCCCTTCGCGACGGCCAACCTGGTGGTCGCAACACCGGCCGGTCAGATTCACGAGTTCGGCGCCCTGCTCGTCGCCGCGACGGCTGTCGGAGAGGGGTGGCGCGTGACCTATCTGGGAGCGGACCTGCCGGCGGAGGACATCGCCGAGGCCGCTGGCCGAACCCAGGCGCGAGCCGTGGCGCTGAGCGTCATCTACCCACCGGCCGACCGGGCGGTGAGCGACGAGCTCCGCCGCCTCGGAACGGCGTTGGCGAAAGACGTAGCGGTCCTGGTCGGTGGCGCGGCGGCGTCGGCGTATGCAGCGGTGCTCGACGAGATCGGCGCCGTGCGACTCAACGATCTCGAGGACTTTCGCGGGCAGCTCGTGACGTTCCGGCGCAGGCGTCAGCGGCGGCGGTGAGGACCGCGGCGATGAACTCCGCCTTACGGACTTCGCTTGATCGTGGCCTTCAACGCGGCGGCCCTGGCGACGGCCCCGATCCATTCGCGCTCCTCCTCTGCCGTGAATGGATGCCCGTTTCTCTGCTCCTTGCGGTACCGCACGACCTTCGCTTCCGTCTCCTGCGAGACGAGGGACAGGAGCGCCGCTAGTAGCAGCGCCCTCATGTCACGTTCATCAAATTGCCGAACACGTTGCACCCCACCGTCGTCACGGCTTCCGGTCCGCGGTCCACTGGCCGATGCGGAAGATGACGTATCCGGCGGGCCGCAGCGGAGCCACGCCGACCTTGCAGACGAGCCGGCCGTTGTCGAGATCATTCTGCGTCATCGTCGAGCGATCGCATCGCACGAAGAACGCATTCTCCGGCCTGTCGCCTCGGAGTGCCCCTATCTGCCACTCGTTCAGCAGGAAGTCCTCGATCGTGCGGCGCGCGTTACTCCACAGCGTCTCGTCGTTCGGCTCGAAGACAGCCCATTGCGTGCCCTTGTAGATCGAGCGCTCGAGGAATACGAAGTACCGCCGCAAGTTCACATACTTCCACTCCGGATCCGAGCTGGTCGTGCGGAAGCCCCCCCCCCAGAGGCGGTAACCGCATCGCTCGAAGAGCCGGCTTGCAGTTGATGCCTTCGTATTCAGCACGTTCACTCCCGTCCGATCCTGTCGATGTCGATGCCCGTCACGTTCGCGGACGTGTCGCCCTCCTGCGTGACCGAAAGCGTCCCGGAGGTCGCGGTACGGGCCTTGATGCCCGTCATGTCCTTCGCGTCCTTGAATCGCTGGATAACGGTGAGCACCGGTGCCAGCTCGTTCACCCGATTGGTGATCTCCGTCGAGAAGTCCTGGTCTTCCTTCGCCTTCTTCGCGATTGTCGACTCGAGGGCCGGCGCAAACACATCGGGATTCTCCTCGAAGCGCGAGAGATCGCTCGTGGCCACCGGATCGCCGGCAAACTGCTGCTTCAACCAGGCCAGCAGGCCTTTCGCCTTCTGAAGCCCTATCTCGCCTGCGGCCTTGACGACCTCCTTCCCCGCATCCACCACGTATGGAGCAAGGATGGTCACTACCGATGCGGCGATCGTTGCCGGATCCATGACGTCCTCCTGCGAATCGGGCGCTTCTGCGCGCTCCTCGTTATGCCGGCATGACGGCGTCGGGCCCAATCTGCGCCGCCGGCGGGGCGATGTCCGAGACGATCACCGGTCCGGCCTCCTCCGCAATCTCTTCTAGAAGGCCGGAGTCCTGCAGATCGGCCGCGACGACGAGATAGCTCAAAACCGTATCGAGCGCGGTGGGATTGATCGCGGCCACCGGCGCGAGCGAGCGTAGGAGCGCGACGCGTTCGTCGGCGATCGCGTCGTCCGCCAGCGCGCGGGCGGCGAGATGGACCGCGAGGAGAGGACCGAACCCCGGATCCGGTACATGGACGAGAGTTCCCTCACTGAGCACTTCACTCACGCCAAACTGCGGGTTCAACCTTCGGAGCTCTACGGCCGAGCGCTGAAAAACATCGCCTAGCTGCTCCAGTGTGGCAGCGTCGCGCGCCTTGGCCACCGGCAGCATGTCCGGGGTATCCGGCCGATTCGCGTATGCCTCGCCGATCACGTGGTCGGCCGCGAACTCGACGTCGTTCGGCGAGCGAGACAACCTGCCGATCACCGCGGCAAGGTCGGGTCCGTCGAGCGCGCGCCGGTGCCATCGCGTCATGGCGTTGCATCGCGCGGTGACGCGAGCACAGAAGTGGTAATCCTGAATGTGATGGGCTGACCTGAGCGCGAGGTCGAGTGTGTGATCTAGCACTCCGCTCAGCTCCATCCTGCAGACGCGCAGGGCGTCGGCCATGCGCAGCCGCGCTGGTGCCTGGAAGCCTGCAAAACCGTCAGGCAGAACAGCATTCCGCTGGAGAAGCCTGTTCGCCCGCACTGCGTCGCCGAGGATCAGGTGTGACAGCTCCATCAGCATCGTCAGCCTGCGGCGGTGGCTTCCCCATGAATCGTTGGCACCGCGCCGGTCCTGCAGCGCGTCGGCGGCCTGGAGGGCGCGCTGTTCGAAGGCGTCGAGCACGCCGGTCCCGCCGTTGCGGGCCCGGTCGAGCGCCACGGCGGCCGTCAGCGGCAGCATCTCCTCGAAATCCGCTCCGCCCCCGCTCAGCGCGGCAACCAGCAACCGCCGCAGCCGCGTCTTCACCCATTGTTGGTCTCCGTGATGGCGCAACACGGCAGCCAATACGTACCAGAGCGACTTGTTCCGGTACTCGACGTAGTTATATCCCGCGTGCGCATCGATGTACTCGTCGACGAGCATCGTCCCTTCAACGCCCCTCTCGCGGGCGAGATTCACGAGAATCGGCGCGTCGAGGCTGGCGGCAAATCCCCGCTGCGTTACCATCTCGGCCTGCATGCCCATGGGCACGATCAGGCTGGGGTTGACGGCGCCAAGGAGCTCGCGATCGAACTCCTGACCGCTGATGCGCTTGACGAGCTGCTCTCCGATCTCGAGTCCGGGAGCTGGTTCATTAACGGCGGGGAAGTTCTGGGAACCGTTCAACGCCGCGCTCACCCTGCCTAACAGCAACGGCATTGGCTCCGGGCCCGGCGATGTTCCGGGAAAGGTGTCGCGAAGCTTCGCAGCGGCGGCCGGATTGCGCTCGATCGCGAGCCACGCGACGATGAGGCGCGCAACCGCCTGCCAGTTCTCGCCGACGTCCGCGAACAGCGGAAGCCGCGCCTCGGCGAGCGCCAATCGCCCGGACTCGGCAAGCCCTACAAGCGACTCCGCGCGCAGGTATTCCCGCCGAAACGCGACGAATGCCTTCGCGGCCCTGACGATCGACGGAAGCATGTCGTCGCGATCGTTCAGCGCGGCTACTTGCACCGCGCGATGCACGTGCGCGTGCAGCAGCGGGAGGTCGGCGATCCGAATCTCGAACCGCTGCTGATATCTGGCGTCGGAGGTGAGTGCGATCAACGCGTGCGTGCGCACGTCGCGCTTCGTCGGCGAGAGCGCCGCGGCCTCTGCCCAGTGTGCCGGCGTGTAGCGCAGAGCGTACTCGTCGGTGCACCTGTTCCAGCTTGCACCACAGCGGTCCTGCAGGTAGCGCGCGATAGCCGCGTGCCGTTCCGCCGGATACACCGTGAACTTCTCGTCGTCCAGGAGAAACTCGCGGAATGACTGGTGATAGATGCGGTACGGCACGCTGTCCCCTCCACCAACCAGGAACTGTGCGCAGACCCCAAGAACGTCGTTCGCGGTGTCATCCGCCAGGCCGGTAATCTCGACCAGTTGTGCCTTCGTCAAACCATCGCCCCGAGCCACCGCGATGGCGCCCATAATCGGACGATACGCGTCGTTCCAGCGCGTCGCGCTCGACGCGAGGCCCCGTTCGAGAGACTTCCTGTACACACCCTCGAGGGTTGTGGGCAGATCCAGCGTGTCGGAGTCCGCGACTCGACCGCCGCGCGAGAGCAGGTCCTCGACGACGTGGTGCGCGTAGAGAAAATTGCCCTCGCTCTTGGCCGCGACGCGTGACGCGGCCACGCTCCGCTCCGGCTCCGGCACCGAACGCAGCCGTGCCGCGACGTACGGCGTTACCTCGTCGAGGCTGGGAGGCGCGTCGCGGATGAGGTCGAGCGTCGACTCTCCCACGAGCTCGAACACACGATCGCTGTTCGATCGGCAGGTCAGGACGAACCGGACCGACGCGGTAAAGTCCGAGGCGACGCCGAGAAGCTGGGCGATGTTGTTATCGGCGCTGAAACCCAGCGCCTCATCGAGCGAATCCACCAGGATCACGATCCGCTCGCCTGCGTTGAGTCCCCCGGCCATTTCCTTCAGCGGCCGCCGTACGGCATCGTCGAAGAGCGGCCGGGCATCGCCCCCTTTGATCGTGATGTTGATCTGGCCGATCTTGGCGCCAATCACCTGGGCGCCTGCCTCGAGCGTCCCCACGGTCTGCACTGCGTTGATCACGATCTGGCGTGAGCCGCTCTTCTCCAGAGCTTGCCGGAACTCGACGTAACGATTGGCGAGCGCCTGCGAGAGCGACTGGACGAAGGTGACAGGCGAAAGCGTATGTTCGACGCCGCTCTGACAGAAATGGACGTATGTCAGGCAGTCCTTCCCCAAGGTGGGATGGGGCGCCGCAACCTCGCCAAGGTTCATCTGCGCTAGGCGGCCGGCGATTGCGCTCTTGCCGGTTCCCGGACCACCTGTCAGCAGAAAGACGCGTGGGCCGGCGTCGTTCGAAAGCCACGCGTTCAGGGCATCGAACACCCACTGGCGGCCGGTGAAAAAGCGAGTCCGTTCTTCCGGATAAGAAGCGGTGGCGATGATTGTTGGGGATTCCATGTCCACTCGCCGGAAAAAGCCGCGCTGGTACCTAATGAGTACAGCTCTGCCGGAACACGGTCAAATCGGCTTCCGGACACCGCATCGCGAACACCATTCCGGAGGCACCAGTCGCCATGTTGATCGCGGCCCTTGCCAATCTATGTGATAACACATAATGTTATCTCATGCTTCCCGACCTCCAAACCGAGCTCAAGCAGCGGAAGCCGTTCTCCAGCCTCGAGCAGGAGGCGGAGCTCGCCATCGCTCGCACGGCGGCGATACTCGGCCATGCGTTCGCCGAGGCTTTCAAGCCTTACGGCATCACGAGCACACAGTACAACGTCCTGCGCATTCTGCGTGGGGCAGGGAAGCAGGGGCTCTGCCGGCACGAGGTTCGCGATCGTCTGATCCGGCAAGTGCCGGACGTAACGCGACTCCTGGACCGAATGGAAGAGGCCGAGCTTGTCGAGCGCGCACGCGATGCGGCCGACCGCCGGCTCGTCACCACGCGGATCACGCCCGAGGGGCTGCGAATCCTTCGGCGGCTGGACGAACCGGTCGCCGAGCTCCACCGCCGCCAGCTCGGACACATGAACAGCCAGCAGCTCCGCACACTGATTGAGCTGCTCGCGCTAGCTCGCGGCAAGCGCTAAAAGTCGTCCACCAAGCGTGTGATCACATCGAATGTTGGAACGCAGTTTACCCAGCAAGCAGCAAGCAGCAAGCAGCAAGCAGCAAGCAGCAAGCAGCAACGTAGTCCCTCAACCCGCACCCGAGGATAACCCAATGACCTCGACATCGTCTCTCATGAGTCCCAAGCGCCTGAACGCCGCGCTCGCTGTGCTGCGTGGCATCGTCGGCGTCATCCTGCTCGCTCACGGCGCCCAGAAGCTCTTCGTCTATGGGTTCGGCGGTGTGACTGGAGCCTTCACCCAGATGGGCGTGCCACTCCCGGAGCTCACGGGTCCGCTCGTCGCGCTCGTGGAGTTCTCTGGCGGTCTCGCGCTCATCGCCGGACTCTACACTCGCCTTGCCGCGCTCGGCCTCGCCATCACCATGCTCGGCGCGATTCTCCTCGTTCACTTGCCGGCCGGGTTCTTCGCCCCGAACGGCGTGGAGTTCGTGCTCGCGCTGTTCGGTGGCGCGGTCGCGCTCGCGCTGACTGGTGCAGGCGACTGGTCGCTCGATAGAATGCGCTCGAAGCGTCGGGCGGTGGCCGCCGGTGTCTGACGGCGCGCTCGCCCCCGTGCTTCCCCACGGCATCGCTCCGCCGGGCTACCGGTTACCGAACGTGACGCGGCTCGGACGGGTTCGGCTGCAGGTCGCCGACCTCGCCCGGTCGCTCGCCTATTACGAGCAGGTGATCGGTCTCCGTTCGGTGGAACGACCGGCCGACGGACTTTCTATGGTCACCCTCGCCGCACACCGTGACGACACGCCATTGGTCGAGCTACACGAGCACCTGGGCTCGCGCCCCGTGCCACGGCGCGGCCGGCTCGGACTCTACCACTTCGCCATCCTGCTCCCCGACCGCGCCGCGCTCGGACGATTCGTGAGGCATCTCGCGAGCATCGGCGTCGAGGCCGGGATGTCGGACCACGCTGTAAGCGAGTCGATCTACCTCACCGATCCTGACGGCCTTGGAATCGAGATCTACGCAGACCGGCCGCGGAGTGCGTGGCAATATGACGGCCGTCAGCTCTTCATGACGACCGCGCCGCTCGACGTCCAGAGCGTGCTCGAGGCCGGGGGAGGCCAGTTATGGAAGGGCATGCCGGCGGGTACCGCCATCGGTCACGTTCATCTTTACGTGGCCGACATCGATGTCGCGTCCGCCTTCTACCACACGGGCGTTGGCTTCGACAAGGTCGTCTGGAGCTATCCCGGCGCGCTATTCTTATCCGCAGGCGGCTACCACCATCACCTCGCCACCAACACGTGGGCCGCCGGCGCGGCGCGTCCCACAGCCGACGACGCGCGGTTGCTCGACTGGGAGATCATCGTGCCTAACAACAGCGATGCCGAAGCCGTCGCCAACAACCTCGCGGCAGCCGGCCACGAGGTTGCCTCCGTCGATGAGGCCTGGGTCGTCACTGACCCGTGGGGCACTAGGGTGAGCATTCGAGCGTAAGGCGTAGAGCGTAGAGCGTAGAGCGTAGAGCGTAGAGCGTAGAGCGTAGAGCGTAGAGCGTGGTCGGTTGCGAACAGGGTTACGACGCTCAACTCTCGCCGCTCGCTGCTCGACGCTCGACGCTCGACGCTCAACGCTCGACGCTCGATGCTCAACGCTCAACGCTCAACCCCCTGACTTCCATGCTCACCGGCATCCACCACGTCACCGCGATCGCGGGAGACGCGCAGGAGAATCTGGACTTCTACTGCGCCGTGCTCGGTATGCGACTCGTGAAGAAGTCGGTAAACCAGGATGTCCCGAACACCTATCACCTCTTCTACGCTGACGCCGAGGGGCATCCGGGCGCCGATCTGACCTTCTTCCCGTGGCCCGATCAGCCACCTGCTCGCAGGGGGACGGGGCTTGGTTCGGAGGTCGTGCTCGCCGTGCCTCCGGGGAGCTTGGCGTTCTGGTCCGAGCGGCTTGCCCGCCATGGTGTCGCGACGCGCACGCCGGAGGTGCGGCGCGGCGAGCGCGTTCTGCCCCTGACCGATCCGCACGGGCTGGAGCTAGCGCTGGTCGAGACGGCTGACTCGCGCGAGTTCACTCCGTGGACCCGCAGCCCGGTGCCGGAGCATCACCAGATTCGCGGCCTGCACTCTGTGCGGCTGCTGGAGCGTGACCTCGCGATCACGTCAAGCTTTCTGACTGGGACGCTGGGATTCACGGCGCTCGGCGAGGACGACGGATGGCACCGTTTCGGGCTTGCCGGGGGTGGTTCGGGGAAGCACCTCGATGTCCGCGAGCTCCCCGCCATGGCCCGCGGCGCGTGGGGGACGGGCGCGATGCACCACGTCGCGTGGCGCGTGCCTGACGATGCTGCCCAGCTCATGGTTCGCGACCGCCTCGCGGTGGCGCAGCGGCGGCCGACTGAGGTCATCGACCGCTTCTGGTTCAAGTCCGTGTACTTCCTCGAGCCCGGCGGTGTGCTATTCGAGGTGGCGACGGACGGGCCCGGGTTCACCGCGGACGAAGATCTGGCCGTGCTCGGCGAGCGTCTCGTGCTCCCGCCATGGTTGGAGCCCCGCCGGGCAGCGATTGAGGCGGAGCTATCGCCACTCAGGCCGGCCGCCGCGATGCCCGTGTGACGGAGCCGCGGCGGCCGGTTGTCCCTTACGCCGCCTACCAGCCGGGCGCGAGTTGGAAGCCGAAGTGCGCGCCGCGGCCAGGGCGCTGGAACGGATTCACGTAGAACGCCTCGAGCACGGCATAGCCGAGCAAGTTGAAGCGCGCGCTCACACCGGCGCTGAACACCGGAACGCGCTCATTCGTGTTTCGTTCGAACTCGAACACCGGGCGATCGTCGCTCGTCCACGCGACTCCCGCGTCAAGAAACGGTGAGATCTCCGTCGGCAGGAAAGGGAGCGAGAATATTCCCAACTCGTCGGTGCCGAAGAGCGGGATGCGAAGCTCGAGGTTCGCGACGCCGATGCGGCTGCCGATCAGACGCTCGAATACGGGACACGTGCCAGACGAGCCGTCCAGTGCCTCCTCGCACTCGTCCGCGCTGAACGAATAGGGGTCGTAGCCGCGGATGAACGACTCCTGGCCGACGAACAGCGGCTGCAACAACCTGCTCTCCGCGTCGCTCCCGTAGCGGCCGTAGTGCATGCCGCGGAACGCGAGTGTCACCGGGCGAAGGAAGAGGTACCGCCGATAGTCGGCGAGCAGTGCTTGGAAGTTCACCCCGCCGAACGTGGGTGCGACCTCAAAGCGATATCGCCCCCCCGCGACCGGGGAGGTGAAGCCGAAGTAAGAGTAGTCGCCGACGAATGCAGCCAGCGCCTGGCCGTACGTGAGCCCTGGTGGCGCGTCGAGGGTCTCGCGCGAGCGGTCTATTACCGTTCCGCCGATCGCCGAGATGCGTTCTACCCGGAAGTCGTACCACTGATGTGAGAGGCTCGCGCTGAATTCCGCTCGTCGCGTCTGTGAGAACGGGTATTGGATCACGGTCGAGAGCTGATCCACGAAGATCCGCTGCTCGAAGAGCTCGATGATCTGCCCCTGGAACTGGTTGTCCCCGGGGTCGGTGAATACCGTGTCCCGAATGCCGATCCCGCCCGTGCGATACGGGATGTGCGAAGCGCCCGCTCCCCAGTTCCAGCGGCGCCGTTGATTGAGGTAGAAAAGCTCGCCGCCGGTGTCGAGCAGGCTCCCCTGCACCTGGAGCGTCGTTCCGACGACGCGATCGCCGAGCAAGTCGCCGAAGTAGCCAGCGACTCCGCCGACGAACCCCGCCCCCCGCGGACCGACACCGACACCCACGCCTGGCGTCCCGAGATAGTCGAGCGAGAGCTTGGAGCTGTAGTCCGTGACGCGGTGAGTGACGCCGGCGGGTGGGAGGCCTGTGGTCGGATCGTCCAGATACGCCCCTACCAGGTCCCCTGCCACGTCTATGGGCGGAAGGACGCCAGCGACGGAGCGCGTAACCGGATCGGCGGTGACGGGCTCACCACGCGCCGCGTCAGGCTCCAGCCGGTACAGCGAGTTGCCCGCGCGCTCGAAGACGGAGAAGACGACTCGCCCCGTCTCACGCGCAACCGCGAGCGCGGGAGAGTTCGCCGTGATCCCGCTGACGCCGGTCGCCAGGCGGGTGACCTGCGCGATGGGCCCGGTCACGCCGTCCGCGCCGACGGCGACGCGGTAGATGTCGCTGAAGCCGCCGCGGTCCGAGACGAAGAACAGCTCGCTTCCGTCGGGAGACCACTGCGGGTTTATGTGCTTCGCGCCATCGAAGAGGGGGAGCGTGCGCACCGCTCCCGTCTCCACGTCGAGCAGCGCGATGGCGAGCGGCCCGTACGTGAGGCGCTCGAAGTCGGTGCTGGCGCCGCGGTCGGTCGCAAAGGCGATCGTGCGGCCGTCGGGCGACCATGTCGGCTGGAGGTCGGCGTGCCGGTCGTTCGTCAGGCGCCGAACGCTTCCGCTCGCGATGTCCAGCATGTAGAGATCGCTGATTCCCCCCATCGAGCCGGAGAAGACGATGCGGTTCCCGGGCCCCCACGCCGGGTCGGAGATCGCCCCGACGCCCTCGACAGCGATTTCCCGCTCGATGTTGCGGCTGTCGACGTCGAAGATGGCGATCTGGTTGTCTCCCTCCTTGAAGATGACATACGCGAGCTTGCGGCCGTCCGGCGACCAGGAGCCGGATGAGTTGATGAAGCTCAGCGCATCGAAGTGCGCGTCGGTGTTCGGCCCGGTGAGCCGCTGGACTATGCGCCCAGTCGCCGCGTCGGCGACGTACAGGTCGGTGCTGAACAACCCGCGCCGCGTGAAGAAGGCGACGTAGCGGCCGTCGGGGCTCAGCGCCGGCGCGACGTCCATGTCTCCGGTTCGCCCGCGCCCGCGCTCCAACACACGCTCGCCGATCTCCCCCGGTCGTTGGCGGCCCTCCATCACGGGGGTGTAAGTCGCGCGAATGGCGGCGAGCCACTGCGCCGAGAGCGAGTCGGACGAGATGCGCAGTACTGCGCGCACGGCCGGGTCCCACCCCTGACGAAGCGAGGTCCGGAACAGCGTCGGGATGACGGCGTCGCCCCACCGCCCGCCGATGTATGCCCAGAGCGCCTGGCCGTACCGGTACGGGAAGTAGCGAGGGTCGGTCGAGAGTTTGCGCAGCGTCGGGAGGTCGTTGCGCAGCGCGGCGTCGCGCAGCCACATCGCGGTGTGCGGATCGTCGCGGCCGACCGAGAGATACTCGGCCATCCCTTCGACGAGCCAGAGCGGAAGGCGGTTCAGACCGGTGAGCCCACCGTTCTGGGGCACGCCGGCTATGTCGTACTGGAAGACGTGCACGAGCTCGTGGCCGAGGACGTGGTCGTTCTCGGCGTAGATGCCGGTGAATGGCATCACGACCCGGTTCCGGATGCTCTCGGTGACGCCGCCAGTGCCCTGGCTGATGAAGCCGCCGATGACGTTCGTCTGCTGGAAATCAGGGTGGTCGGCGTAAAAAATGAGCGGCTTGCGCTCGAAGGTGTGGCCGAGCGCACGCGCGTGCCGCGCGTACCATCGCTCGGCCATGCGCGCCGCATCCGCCA
>JALZIF010000076.1 GCA_030860435.1 Gemmatimonadota bacterium
GGCTTCCGGGAGTGCTTTTGGAACCAGTCGCGGAGGTAGAGCTGGGTCCGGATGAAATTCGACGGCTTGGAGCTCGTGCCGTGCCACTCGTCGTTGAAGCGGATCATCGCGGTCGGGATCTTCCGTAGCTTGAGCGCCTGATAGAACTCCTCTGTCTGCGAAATCGGGGTGCGTAGGTCCTGCACGCCGGTCATGAGCATGGTCGGAGTTCTCACGTTGCCCGCATACATGAGCGGCGAGTGTTTGAGGTGTAGCGCCGGGTCCTCCCACGGTGGCGTTGGGAAGCGCTTGTATCCCCACAGGTTGATGTCCGTGGTTCCGGCGAAGCTCAGCCAGTTGACTACGGGGCAATTCGCCGATGCGGCGGCGAAACGGTCGGTGTGGCCGACGATCCAGGCGGTGAGGACGCCGCCTCCGCTGCACCCGTAGACGAACAGCTTTCGCGGGTCCACGTAGCCGCGGCCGAGCAACGTGTCGACGCCGGCCATCAAGTCGTCGTAGTCCTTGCTCGGGTACGCGTGCTTGATCGCGTTTCCGAACGCGCTCCCGTAGCCGGTGCTGCCGCGCGGGTTCGTGTAGAGGACGACGTAACCGTTCGCCGCGTGCTCCTGCCAGCCGAAGTTGAAGGCGACGTTGTACATCGCGTGCGGTCCGCCGTGAATGACGAGCATCATCGGATACTTCTTCGCCGAGTCGAAGCCGGGCGGCTTGATCACCCACCCTTGAACGCGGAAGTCGTCGGCAGAGCGATACCAGATCTCCTCGACCTCGCCGAGCCGTTTGCCGGCGAGGATGTCGTCGTTCACCGCGGTGAGTTGCTTGAGGGCGGGAGACCGCACGGCGAAGGTGACGACGTCGTTAGGCCTGTGGGGGCTGCTCACGACCCCGACCGCCTGGCCGGCGCGGCCGACGTCGGTGACGGTGAGCATGTGCGTCCCTTTCGTCACTGCACGCACATCACCGTTGAGGGAAACGAAGTGCAGGTTTCGGGTCCCGGCGTCGTCGGCGCCAAAGTAGAGGCCGCCTCCATCCGCGGCCCACATCAAGCGCTGCGGGGTTCGGTCGAGCGACGCCGTAATCGTGCGCGAGTTGGAGCCGTCGGCCCGCATCACGTAGAGAGTCGCGTCGCGCCAGGTGTCGTCGGTCTCATCGTGGCCCGTGTACGCGATGAGCCGCCCGTCCGGGGAAACCACCGGGTTCTCGTCAGGCCCCTTGCGGATCGTTAGCTGGCGGATATCGCCGGCGGCGATGTCCACCGCGTAAATCTCGGACTCGCCGAATTGGAGCTCGGCGTCCTCCACGCGCAGCGCCGAGAAAACGATCGACTTACCGTCGGGGGTCCAGCGAGGCGCACCGTGGTCCCAGTCCCCGCTCGTCAGGCGACGGGCCGTGCCCCCATCAGCGGAGACGACGAAGAGGTGGCGGTGGCCGTCGTCAACGTAGCCCTGCCGGTCGAGCCGGTAGTTGAACCGCTGCACGATCCGTGGCGCCTCGGTCCACTTCGCGCCCTTCGGCGCCGCCGGCATCGCGATCTTCCAGTCGTCCTTCGCCAGAACGAGCATCCGGAAGGCGAGCCACTTCCCGTCAGGCGACCACTCCGGGTCCGATGGCGTCTCGGTGAGCCGCGTGATCTGAGTCGTCGCACCCTCGGTGTCCATGTAGCGCACCCACACCTGCGTTCCGGCCGGCTCACCCGGCGCGAGATACCCCACTCGTGAGCCATCCGGCGACCAACGCGCGCCGGACCCGTTGACGAGAAAGCGGTTGCGGCCGCCGTCCGCGTCCATTATCCAGAGCGACGATTCCCAACGGTCGTTCAGCTTGTCGACCCAACGGCGCGTGTAGATGATTCGCCGCCCGTCCGGGGAGAGCCGCGGCTCCTGGACGTCCTCGAGGTCGAGGTACAGGTCGAGACTGATGTGGTTCGCGGGTCGTTCCTGCGCGACCGCGGGGAGCGCGGCGCTGAGGGCGAGCGCGTAACAGACTGCGGCCAGCGCGCGCGCCGACGGACGAGAAACACGGGATCGCATGACGGGTTCCGGGCGGAGGTGAGCGCCGCGGCCTCCCGCGGCGACTATAGGCATACCGCGCCGCGTGCCGCGTGGCAATGGTTTGGAGCCTTGAGCGTGGAGCGTGGAGCGTCGCGCGTGGAGCGTCGCGCGTGGAGCGTGGAGCGTGGAGCGTGGAGCGTTGAACAGCTACTGAGCAACGTTCCGGCCAACAACCAACAGCTCCCCCCACCCCAACGCTGCCGCACTTCACCGCACGCTCGACGCGCTTCGCCGCACTCGCGCGATTCGCTCACGTGCCCACGTGCGGGTGGTACGGCGCGTGCCCTGCCCTCTGTTGCGCTGCGAGCCGGTGTGGCCCGCGGGGAAAACGTGAAGCGGAGGTGGCCATGACGAGTAAACTGGTGCGCAAGCTCCACCGGCGGGCGGGTTATGCGGCGGTGGGAGTAGTCGCGGGCCTCGCGGCCTGCAGCGATGCGGCGCTTGCACCGGTGGAGCCGGACGCAAGCGATCAGCGCGCCCGAGCGGTGATCGCCTGCGATCCGGCCAATGGCGGCATCTCGCTGCCGGCGGGGTTCTGCGCGACCGTGTTCGCGGACCTAACGACGCTACCGCGGCACATCGTGGTTCGCGGAAACGCACTCTTCGCAGCCACATACGACGCGCCCGATGGAACGCCTGGCGGCGTGGTCGGGTTGCGCGATACCGACGGCGACGGCCACGCCGATCAGACGAGCAGCTTCGGCTCGAGCCAGGGGAACGGGATCGCCTGGCACAAAGACTGGCTCTACTTCGCGCCGCACGACCGCGTCGAGCGCTATGTCATCGACCCTGCGACCCTCACGCCGGCGAGCGGACCGGAGCTAGTGATCGGCGGGCTCCCGACGACGGGCGATCACATCTCGAAGACGATCGTCATCGACCGGCAGGGGATGCTCTACCTCAACATCGGATCGGCCTCCAACTCGTGCCAGGTCGAGAACCGCGTGCTGCATTCGCCGGGGCAGGACCCCTGCCCGGAGCTCCCGGTGCGCGCTGGCGTCTGGCGGTTCGACGCGAGGGTGCTCGGGCAGACGCAGGCGAACGGACTGCACTGGGGGATCGGCTACCGCAATATGGTCGCGTTGGCGCTGGCGACGCGACGGCAGCTCCTGTACGGGGTGCAGCACGGCCGGGATGAACTCCACGATAACTGGCCCGAGCACTTCGCTCCCGAAGACCAGGCGTCGCTCCCGTCAGAGGAGCTCGTGCGCATCGACCGCGGCGATCACAACGGATGGCCGTTCTGCTTCCACGACCCCTTCCAGAACAAGAAGGTGCTCGCCCCGGAATACGGCGGCGACGGGCAGATAGTGGGCGGATGCGATCGTGCAGAGCCGCCGGTTCTGGCGTTGCCCGCGCACTGGGCGCCCAACGCGCTCCACTTCTACCAGGGGACGCTGTTCCCAGCCCGCTACCGAGGCGGCGCGTTCATCGCGTTCCACGGGAGCCACAACATCCCGACACCGCTCGGGCAGGCCGGTTACAACGTCGTGTTCGTTCCCTTCTCGGGAGGCGCTCCACTCGGCGGTTTCGAGGTTTTTGCCGATGGCTTCACTGGCGGCGGCACGCCGCTCCCGCAGAACGCAGCGCACCGGCCGACCGGTCTCGCCGAAGGGGAGGACGGAGCGCTTTATATCTCGGACGACAAGGGTGGGCGGATCTGGCGGGTGGTGTGGGCAGGGCCGTGACGCGTTAGGGGACAGGCGGGCGGCAGCGCGCGATGGGTTGCTGCCCCCGCCGTGCCCGCTAGTTGCGCCGGCGCACCTCGAACAAGATCGCCCGGTGATCCGACGCCTGCGACTCCAGCACGCGCGCGGCGGTGCAGCGGAGCGCTGGCGGAAGAAGGAGATAGTCGATTCGCTTGACGGGGGTGTGAGATGGATAGGTGGGCCCCGCTCCCACTCCGCACTCGGGCCAGGCATCGCGGAGGCCGGCGGTGGCCAGGATCGGCAGGACCACTCCGTCCGGTGTCGTGTTGAGGTCACCTCCGACGAGGGCCGTAGCGCCGCTCCGGAGAATCGCCGCGGCGAGCGCCGCGAGTGTCGTCGCTTCCTGCCGCCGGAAACGATCGTTCGCCGAGGCGTCGAGGTGCGTGTCGACGAGGTGCAGCTCGCCCGCGGGGTGTGCCGCCACGGCCGTAAGGGCGCCGCGCGGCTCGTGGGAGCCGCCGGCGCGCGGCTGCGGGGGGTCCACGGGAAGGGCGAGGAGCGTGTCGCGGAGAACTGGCCAGCGGGAGAGGATGGCGATGCCGTACTCGCCGCCCTGGTAATCGAGCGTCTTGCCGAACGCGGCGCGCATCTTCGTCAGGCGCGCCAACGTGGCTGGCTGGTCGACACGACCAGAGCGCGTCGTCAGGCGATCTACCTCCTGGAGGAGCGCGACGTCGGCACCGCTCGATCGGATCACTTCCGCCACGCGCTCGAGGTTGTCCGCGCCGTTGGCGTCCTTTCCGGCGTGGATGTTGTAGACCAGAACGCGCACCACCTCCGAACCGGCGCCAGGCGCGCGTGACGCGGGCCCGCAGACCGAGAGGGCCAGAACAACGAGGACTGCGGCGGGGGAGCGGAGCCGGCGCATGGCGCGGCCGAAGGTAACCACGCGCCACGCCCCGTCAATGCGACACCCAGGGCCGGGGCCGGGGTCTGGGCCGGGGTCGGTCACCAGCCCGGGCCCCGGCCTGAGCCCGGTCGGAGCAGGGGCGCAAACTCCTGCCCGCGGTCCGGGTATCACGTGCGTTATCAGTCTCCTCGTCATCCAATTATGACCCGGATCTCGTCCGCGCGCCCCTTCCGGCCGATACCCCGTTTCGCCGTGACGATCCTGGCCGCCGTCGTTGCCTCTCCCGCATCGGGGCAGGTAGGGCCACGCCCCGACTCGGGGGAGGTCCGAGTCTGCGCCGGAGGGGACGTAACGCTCGGAACGAACCTTGACACGGCTTGGGCTCGAATCGCGTCGGGGCGGTTGCGCACGCGAGTCGCGGCACTGCCCGATCCCGACACGCTCCTCGCCCCACTGCGCCCGCTGGTGCGTGACGCGGACGTCCTGCTACTCAACGTGGAGGGGGCGATCGGCGAGGGTCCTATCGCGGGCAGGAAGTGCCTTCCGGGGTCGACGCAGTGTTACGAGTTCCGCCAGCCAGCTGGCGCGGCGGCGGCGCTGCGCCGCCTCGGCGGCGACAGCACCGCGGTCATCGGCAACCTCGCCAACAACCACGCCCGTGACGCGGGGCTCGAGGGGCTGCGTGAGACGGTCCAGCGCCTGACGAGTGCCGGTGCGTACGTCACTGGGGAAGACACACTCGCCACTCCGGTCGTGACGCCGCGAGGAGACACAGTTGCCTTTCTTGGTTTCAGCACCTCGGCCGGTCCGGACTCACGCGATCTGCCAGCCGTCCGCCGGTATGTCGCGCGCGCGTCAGCCGTCTACGAGCGCGTGGTCGTGACGATGCACATGGGCGCCGAAGGTGCGCGGGCGCAGCGGACGACGAACACGACGGAGCGGTTCCTCGGGCTCGACCGTGGGAACTCGGTGGCGTTCGCGCGCGCCGCGGCGGAGGCGGGGGCGAGCCTCGTCGTCGGGCACGGGCCGCACGTGATGCGGGGGATGGAGTGGCACGGCGGCACATTGATCGCCTACTCGCTAGGCAACCTCGTGACCTACGGTCCGTTCACGCTGACGGAGCCGCTCAACCGCGGCGCGATCTTGTGCGCGACGCTCGACGCCGCCGGCGCGGTGACGGACGCGACGCTGCGCTCGACGAAGCAGCGCCCACCCGGCTTGGTGTCGCCCGACATCGCTGGCCGAGCAGCGGTGCTCGCGGACTCCCTCACCCGACTCGACTTCCCTCGCACCGGCGCGACGCTCCAGAGCGAGGTGCGGGTCGGGCGCCCGTGATTACCGTCGCCGTCCACTCCGCCTAACGACGCACTAGCCGGTCCACCAGCCAATCCATCAGCGTCGAGACGACCTCCGGCGCCAGGTCGAGCGAGTACAGGTAGAGCTCGTGGTCGGGGTTGCCTTCCCAGTCGCGGAGGAAGAGGTGGTTGACCCCGTCGAAAACTTGCACGGTCACGTCGCTGTTACCGCCAGCTCGGAAGGCGGCGGCTAGCCGTTCGGCGTCGCCAGGATCTACGATCTGATCATTGCGGCCGTGGAGGATGAGCGCGGGCACGTGTACGCCGCGGGCGACGGCGAGCGGGTCATTTCCAGGCGCGGCGAGAAGCGCGATTCCGCGCAGCCGGGCGTCGTCCGCCGCGACCATTGGCGCGATCGCTCCGCCCTCGCTCAGCCCGATGAGCGCGATGCGCTCCGGATCGATGTCGTGCCGGCTGCGCAGCCAGACGACCGCCGCCCTCGCATCCTCCGCGCGGCCGGCGGTGGGTGCGCCGATCTCGCCGCTGGAGGCGCCCACACCGCGGTCGTCCAAGCGGAGGACTGCTATCCCAGCGCGAGAGAGCGTGTCGGCGAGCTCGCGGAAGGGACGGAAGGGGGAGCCGCCCTCCGCCATGTCGCGGTCCTGCCGGCTCGAGCCCGAAATCAGGAGCACCGCCGGAAGGGGCGCTGTTGCCTCGCGCGGCCGCGTAAGTGTACCCGCGAGCACGTGACCTGCCGGCGACGTGATGCGCACTTCCTCGGCGAGGTATGGCGCGCCAGTTGGAGCGCCGTACCGGCCGCCGGCTGGCGCCGCGTGGCGAGGGGCGCGCGGGGCGAGCGTGGACTCGTCAGGGTACGGGATGCGGGCTAGTTCCCACTGGCGGAGGAGATTGCGTCCGCCAGCGATGCCCCCGAGCGAGTCGGCGTCGAGAATCCAGCGATTCCCCTCGAACTCGACTTCCCACATCCCGATCGGGAGCCTCGTCACAGGAACGAATTCTACGCTCGCAGCCGGTAGCAGCAGGAGCGGGACTCGACCGGCCCGCACGACTCCGCGCTCGAGGAGCGCGATCGAGAGGCCCAGGTGGGGCAACGTGCCACCGGGGACGGCGAGCGTCCGGGTCCGCGCGTGGCCATCGCGCTCGGTGCGAACGATCGCGCTTTCCCCACGCACGCGAGCGTCGATCACGACGCGTGGCGCGCCAGACGTCGTGTACGGAGGCAGAAAACGAACGGTGAGCGAGGCCGTCCCGGCCACGGTGTCGGTCACCGCCTCGTACTCGAAGTGACTCGTGTGACCGATCGTGAGCTCGCCGCGGATCTCGCCGTCGCGCCAGGTGAACCGCTCGACGAGCACCGTGTCGCCGCCGTCGGCGCTGACGAGGAACCCAGCGCGCTCCTGATCGTCAGTGCAGCCCGCGAAGAGCGTCGCGCCGGCCGCGATCGCTGCGGCGTATGTGAAAAAGCGAGGGAGGTGGTTCATCACCCGCTCCTTCGCTTCACGTTTCGTGCGCGCCAGAATTCCCGCCGCGGCGGGGGGGGGAGGGGGGCAGCTCGCGCTGTTCACCGTTACCGCGGCACTGTCGCCCGTCACGACGAGGCGGCGCACTCCCCGCCAGGGCTTGATTCGCGGGGCGGGTGGCCGATCGAGTCTGCTCTCTATCACAATACCCGCAGCGCTGCTGGCATGGATGAACCGGCCCTCACCGATGTAGATGCCGACGTGGGAGACGCGTCTTCCCTGCCCGAAGGTGAGGAGGTCTCCGGGACGAAGCTGGCTCGTGTCCTTCGGCACTGCTTCTCCTGCGCTCGCCTGACGGGCGGCTGTGCGCGGGACGGCGATGCCGAGCGCGTTGGCGAGGTAGCGCACCAGCCCGCTGCAGTCGAAGCCACGGTCCGGTGTCTCGCCGCCGAATACGTACTTGCGGCCGAGCTGGGCCCGTGCGAGCGCCACGATCGAGTCGCGAAAAGCGGTGGCGGACGCACCGAAGGGCGCCCTGAGCGTTGCCTCGAGGGACGTTACTTTCGCGGTAGCTCGCGCCGCCTCCTGCGCGGCTGCCTTCGCCGGGGCGAGGATCATCGCCGCACACGCGACAACTCGGAGTGTCGCACCGCGCAGCGCTTCGGCACACCGGGATCTGGTCGTAGCCATTTCCACTCCGGTCGTGTCTGGGTCTATTGGCAGACGAGCGCCGACGCCGTGAGGCAACGGTAGGGCAGGTAAGGACGGCGGGGGCGGTAGGTTGCGCGAACGAGTGGCGAGCGAGGTAGGCGACGGGCAGGATACGGCGGCAGCCGACTTCGGTCAAGGCGCCAGGAAGGGATCATCGCGACCATCCAGCGCCAGCACATTTCAAACTGACGCACTTACCCCGGGTGGAGGGGAGGGCGGAAGGCGCGCAGCGTCGCGATCAGCCATACGAGTCCCACGAGCACGCCGCCAATAAGGTCCGTCGGCCAATGGACGCCGAGGTAGATTCGCGAGTAGAGGCTCACCGCTATCAGGGCGACCAGCAGCCAGGCGGGCCACGTCCACCCGCGTTCACGTCGGAGAAGGATGGCGACGGTGAGCAGAACGGCGGTACTGGTGATTGCGTGTCCGCTCGGGTAGGAGCTCCACGCGAACTGGCCGCGCCATTCCCACAGCTCTGGGCGTGGGCGCTGGAAGAGCTCCTTCAGAATAGGGACGAGGGTCCAGGCGCCCACCTCGACAACGACGAGGTGGGCCGCCAGGTCGGCGCGGCGCCTGACGAGTAGCAGCCAGGCGGCCGCCGCCAGCGTCAGCGGGAGGAGCGTGATATTCGTCCCGAGCCAGGGAAGGACCAGCATCGCCGCGTCCAGAACCGGCGGGAGCGTTACATGGGTGGCGAGCAGCAGATCACGCTCCCAGGGGAGCCCGGTCGCCCAGTCGCCCGTGCCGCGAAGCATCAGGGCGAAGAGGATCCCGGTGACCGCGGCCGCGGCGTAGCCACCCGCCGTCCACGCGATCACCGAGCTCGCCTGCCACCGGCGAAGGGCCGCCCACATTCCCGGCGTTCGGCCCATGCGTGAGGTACCGCCAGCGAGCACGTCGTCGTTCACGGCGGGAGTCCCGAAGCGCGCCGCTCCTTCGGATCGAGATCGCGTTCGTGACGAAGCTCGCGTGGCCGATACCGCTGGGCAAAGACGCGCACTGCCTCCAGACCGGCCATGCAGAACGCGGCCCACGCCAGCCCGATCACAGTGCCGCCGATCACGTCCGAGGGGTAGTGTACACCGAGATACATGCGGCTGACGGAGACGAGCGCGATGATGCCTAACGCGACGAGCATCGTAAGCGCGCGCTCCCACCGCTTACGCTGCAGCCGAGCCGCGAGGTACGCGACGGTGCTGTAGACGATCGCCGAGCTCATGGCGTGTCCAGAGGGGAAGGAGCTACTGAGGACGTCGGTCGCCCACTCGAAGACCTGCGGCCGCGGCCGGGCGAAGGTGAGCTTGAGGACGTTGTTGAGGATGATCCCCCCTGCGGTCGCGATGAGGAGCAGGAGCGCTGAGTATCGGTGCTCGGTGAGCCCGAGGAAGAGGGCAGCCACCACGACGATGGCCATCACGACTAGGCCGGTGCCAAGCGCGGTGATCTCGAGAAGTGATCGCTCGATCCAATAGATGCGGTGCGCGGCCATCCAACCGAGCACCGCCTCGTCGAAGCGCTGCGTGCGCCCCGACTGTACCTGCCCGGCCACCGCGGCGAACGCCCATGTCAGGATGACCGCCAGAGTTGCGCCGCTCACGATGTAGATGCCGAGCGCCTTGTAGAATGAGCCCGCGTGGCGGGCGATGGCGCGGAGCACAGTATAGAGGGCGTCGGCGGCGAAGACGCCGTGGCCGCGGAGCCGTCCGCGCCGGTCTGGTGTCGCCATTGAAGTCCGTAAGCGCTGGTATGACTACAGACCGAACGCGCGGTATTATGCGCGCGCTAGCCACGAGGGTCCTACACGGATCGGGCCACGGCGCAAAGAGCTGGCCGCAGCCAACCGGGTCGCCGCCGGGATCGCTCCTCCCGGGGAGCCAGGGGCCTGGATAGCTTTCGGCGTCCACGACGACATCCAGCACGAACGGGAGACCCATGCCTCGACTGCCATTCCGCTCTCTGCCCCGCACCGTAGCGTTCTTCGCCGCGTTGCTTGCCGCGAGCTCCGCCGCTGCCCAGGTGACAGCCCCCGCCCGTCCTGCGCCGGCGTCGGCGCCAGAGTTCCGTAAGGAGTTCGGCACGATGTGGACGTTCGACGCCCCGCCGCTGGAGTACTGGAAGCGAACCTACGACTTCGCGCCGGATCAAGCGTGGCTCGACCGTGTCCGCCTCGCCTCCGTGCGCATCCCGGGATGCTCGGCGTCTTTCGTCTCGTCGAACGGGCTGGTGATGACCAACCATCACTGCTCCCGCTCGTGCATCACCGCCGTCTCGCCGAAGGACACGAACTACCAGCGCACCGGCTTCGTGTCCACCTCGCTTGCCGACGAGCGGAAGTGCACAGGGATGTTCGTGGACCAGCTCGAGTCGATCGACGACGTGACGGCCCAGATTCGCGCAAAGGTGACGGCGACTACGGCCGCGCGCCAGGTCGAGCAGCGCGATGCGGCTATCGGCGAGGTCCAGACCGCGTGCCAGACACAAACCGGGCTGACTTGCCAGGTAGTGACGCTATACCAGGGCGGGATGTACTCGCTCTATCGCTACAAGCGATACACCGATGTCCGACTCGTGATGGCGCCGGAGGAGGACATCAGCTTCTTCGGCGGGGACCCGGACAACTTCACCTACCCGCGGTACGATCTCGACATGACGTTCTTCCGTGTCTATGAGAATGACCGCCCCTTCCAGCCCCAGGAGTACTTTCGGTGGAGCGCGAGCGGCGCCACGGATGGGGATCTCGTCTTCGTCACTGGCAATCCCGGGTCCACCGGGCGCCTCCTGACGATTGCGCAGATGGAGTACCTCCGCGACGTGACGTACCCGGCTCAGCTCGCGCAGATCGACCGCAACCTTGGCATTCTCCGCGAGCGCGCGGCGGCTGGTGAGGCGGCGCGCCGCCAGTGGGAGAACCAGATCTTCTCGCTCGAGAACTCGCAGAAGGCGATCACCGGCTACCACTCGGGGCTCGTGGACTCCACGATCATGGCGCGCAAGCGCGCGTTCGAGCGTGACCTTCGGGCGCGCGTCGCCGCCGACGCCAAGCTCCGCTCGCAGTACGGTGGGGCGTGGGACGCTATCGCCGCCTCGCTCAAGGCGCAGGGGTCGTTCGCGGCTAAGGCGCGCTACTACGGCTTCGGGGGTTCGTCTCTGTTGAACCTCGCGGGCGGTATCGTCAGGCTCCCGCGACAGAGCGCGCTTCCGGATTCCGCCCGCCTTCCCCAGTATCGCGGACGGGGCATCGAGAACCTACGCGCGGTCGTTCTGCGGGAGCAGCCGTTCGACATGGAACTGGAGAAGCAGCAGCTCGCGGCGCACCTCACGGCGGCGAGGAAGGACCTCCCCGCGAACGACCCGTTCCTTCTCGCGGTGCTAGACGGGCGAAGCCCGGAGGTTGCCGCCGAGGCGGTGATAAACGGGACCAAGCTCGGTGACGTGAGCGTGCGCAGGCAGCTCCTTGAAGGCGGGGCGGCCGCGGTCGCGGCATCCACCGATCCTCTCATCGTCGTCGCGCGCAAGATCGAGCCCCCCTCCCGTGAGGTGGCAATGCGCGGCACCCGACTGGACGCGACGATCTCCGCCAACGCCGAAAAGCTGGGGCAAGCGCTCTTCGCGACCTACGGCGAGGCGCTACCGCCAGACGCGACGTTCACGCTCCGGATCACCGACGGGGTGGTGAAGGGCTACCCCATGAACGGGACTATCGCGCCATACAAGACGACGTTCTACGGCCTCTTTGGTCGCTCGGCGGCGTTTGACGACCAGCCGCCGTTCCGGATACCCGAGCGGTGGAAGGCGCGGAAGGACCGGCTCGACATGACGACGCCGTACAACTTCGTCTCCACGAACGACATCATCGGCGGCAACTCCGGAAGTCCGGTGATCAACCGAAACGCCGAGGTGGTCGGATTGATCTTCGACGGCAACATCGAGTCCCTGCCGAACCGGTTCATCTTTACGGACGATGTGGCTCGCTCGGTGAGCGTGCACTCGCGTGCGATGATCGAGGCGCTGCGAAAGGTCTACGACGCGGCGCGGATCGCGGACGAGCTGGAGGGGAAGGGAGTGGGGGTGGGGGGTCGTTGAGTGGCGAGCTGAGTGCTTCGTACTGCTTACTGCTTACTGCTTACTGCTCAAGTAGTAAGCAGTTTGCAGTATGCAGTATGCAGTATGCAGTATGCGGCACTCGACAGTCCGCTGCGGTCACGGGTTCTTCAGCCGATCTTTCTCGTCCGCGCTAAGCTCAGCCTCGTCCACGACGCGGCGGCGGACGACGGTCTCTTCGATGACGACAGGGCTGTTCGGCTTGTCCCCCATGCGGGCGTAGCGGATGTCGCGTTTGGAGTCGTCGCCGTCGCCGGCCGGCGAGTCTTGCGGGACGCGGTGGCGCTCGACGCGTACGTCGTCGGAGGCGGTGCGCGCCGTCGCGGCGAGCTCGGCGGGCTCGGCGGGCTCGGCGGGCTCGATCGTGCGCTCGTTCCGCTCGATCGCGGGCCGGCGCGAGAGGCGAAGCTCCTCGTCGGCGCGGCGGACGCGCCACTCATCCTCCTGCTCGTTCCAACCGCGGTCGCCGTAGGCGCGGTCGTAGCCCTCGCTGAATCGACGGGCGTCGTCGTCAGGGATTTCCCCGTGACGCGCCAGCGAGGGGAAGGGCGCGTCAGCCGGAAGCTGCGCCGTGTCGAGCACGACGCGCTTGTGCTCCCGGTCGATCCACGCGGCGCGGATCGGCGCGAGCGAGTGGCGGTCGGTGCCGGCGAGGTCGATGTCCAGCATCACGACCTCGTTTCGTGTCGGGTCGACGAGGAGATCCTCGACTTCGCCGATGTTGCGTCCCGCCGAGGTGTACACCTCCCATCCGTGAATGTCTGGCTCGCCCGAGCTGATCCGGAAGTTCTTCATCTCCTTCAGCGGCATCAGGTGTCGCGTCTGCCCAGGGTCGGGGCCGACCCCTGCCTGGTCACGGAAGGTCCGCTTGCCAGAGTCCTTGGCCATTGCTACCTCCGGGGAGTTTGAGTGTCCGCCGTCGTCAGGCGGCGAGCGATGCACTCGGACCACGCACCGACGCGAGCATAGTCGCGGTTGGGATCGCCAGACCCGTGTCCGTCACGGGCGCGTCCGTTCCGCGGTCGCTCAGGAAATACCACGCCAGGAAGGCGATGACGATGAGGGCTATGACCACCCACAGCCAGCCGAGCCCGCCGCGCTTCGGCTCCACGCGAATCTCTGCCATGCTGCCTCCGATCCGGTTTGGCGCCACGTGAGATGGCGCGCTGAGTTGCCGCCGGAGTGGTCCGATCGACTAGCTCGCGCGGTCGTCCGGCGTGACGCCGCAAGGCTCTTGCAAGCATAGCGCCATGGGGGAGAGCGGGGAGGGAAGGGGGAAGGGGGAAGAGGGGCCAGCGTGTTCCCTTGCGGTCCCGGACCCGGACCCAGGCCCGGGCCCGGTCCCTCTTCCCACTTCCCACTTCCCTCTTCCCTCTTCCCCTCGGCCCCTCACCGCGCCTCTACCGGAAGCCCACGCTCCTTCCACGCCGCCCAGCCGCCAACCAGGGCGCGCGCATTCGGCCAGCCGGCGCCGCGGAGCTCTCGCGCCACACGGGCGCTTGTGGCTTCCGCCACTCAGGCACAGTAGATGACGAGCGTGGCGTGATTCGCGAGCCCGAGGTCGGTCGCGCGCGGCACCGCGTCGTCGGGCGGGATGCGCACGGCGCCACGGGCCTGGGTGCCGTTTTGCCCGTACGTTCGCTCGGTGCGGGCATCGACTATCACCGGCGACTCCCCGCGCTCCCACATCGCGCGCAGCTCCGGGATCGTGATCGGCTCAGGTGCGCCTGCGTCGTCGACGGCTTCGCGAGGGGAGTTAGGCGCGGACCGCTGTGATGGCGGGGATTCTGCCGCCGCAGCCGCGCCGCCGCCGCGCGCCGTGCGGCGCAGGAACAGCGCGATTCCGCCGCCGTGGAGCACCACCGACAGCAGGACAACCAGGCACGCGATCGTGAAGAGCCGCTCCGCGCCGGGCACGCCGGCGAATACGGGGAGCAGCACGAGGAGAAGCGAGCTCAGGCCGCGTGGGCCCAGCAGTGCGATCTGGCGGCGGCTGCCAGCGTTTACCCCGGCGCGCGCCAGCACGGGGAACAGGACGACCGTGCGCACCGTCAAAGCCATGGCCGCGAATACCAAGGTCCGAAGATCGGCGATCGTCAGGCCCGTCCAGAGGAGCGACGCGCCAAAGGCGACGAACGTGAGCAGGAGGAACATCTCCGCCGTCGCCTCGCCGTAGTCCAGGAAGCAGTCGCAGAGCTCCACATCGAGCGCGGCGATGACGAGACCGGCCGCGAACGCGGCTAGAAATCCGCTACCGCCCGCCGCTTCGGCCGCCGCGAACGCCGTCAGCGCGACGCCGAGCGCGTATAGCGATTCGTAGTCGCGTCGCACACCGGCCCGCCGCCGAACCAGCTCGAGGAGCCTGATTGCGCCCCACCCGATCGCCACGCCCAGAGCTGGGCCGAGGAGAAAGAGCCCCGCGCTGTGACGCCCGATCTCGCCGGCGGTGGCACCACCGGGGGCGAGGAGCAGCATACTGAGGACGATGACCGGGAGGAGCACGACGTCGTTCATCCCACTCTCCAGTCGCAACGCGAGCCGCGTCTGCTCCGGCAGCGCGGGATGGCGCAGCAGGGTGCGGAGTAGCACCGGGTCGGTCGAGCCGAGCGCGGCTCCGAGGATCGCGGCGGCGGGTGGCGTGAGGCCCAGCAGCCACCACGCGGCGAGCGCGATCAGCGCCGCCGGGATGACCGTGCCAGGCCCGAGAACGGCGAGCGCTAGCCGCGGCTGCCGCCTCACCGCTGCCACGTCGACGGAGATCGCGTCGGTGAACAGCACGAGCATCAGCGCGAGCGTGGCAAGGACGTGCAGCGCTGGCGACTCGAGTGGGAAGTCCACGAGGCCGAGCGCCACCGGACCGAGCGCCGCGCCGAGCGCGAGGAAGATGGCGACCTGCGGCAGCCCGGAGCGCTCTACAGCTCCGGACAACAACGATGACACGAGGATGACGAGGCCGACGAGCGCCAGCGAGGCCGCGAGATGCTCAGTGGTCATGGATTGGCCTACGCTTCCGGGCGCCCAAACATGAGCTGGATGAACGCGTGGTCTTCCGGGCGTCCGAACACGTAGACGTGGTCTCCTGGCTCGAGGATGGTGGTCCCGCGTGGAGCGACTAGCTGCTCGCCACGAACGATCAGCGTCGCGGCTGAGCCGTCGGGGAAGGGGAGGTCGGCGATTGCTACGCCGGCGACGGCGAGCGCGGGGTCAATGTAGAACGAGAGCAGCTCACCTCGTAGCGGTTGCATCGACTCGATCTCCAGCACTGCCTTGGGCGCCGGCGGAACGCGCGACTCGAGACCCAAGCGCCGCGTGAGCCATGGGACGGTCGCGCCCGGGATGATCGCGTTGACGACGACGATGAAGAACACAACGTCGAAGATGCGGTCCGCGCCCGGTGCCCCGGCCAACACCGGAAACGTGGCGAGAATGATCGGCACCGCACCCCGCAGCCCGACCCAGCCGACGTACACGATCTCCCGCCCCGCGAACTTGAATGGAAGGAGGCAGAGGGTGGCAATGACAGGACGCGCCACGATCGCGAGCAGGAGCGCCAGCACGAGCCCCACGCCGGCGACGTCCGCGAGGCGCGACGGGAAGACGAGGAGGCCCAGCACCAAGAACATCCCGACCTGGCCGAGCCACGCCAGCGCGTCGTGCACGCGAATGAGCCCCGCGCGATACGGGAGCGTTCCATTTCCGAGGATGACCGCAGCGACGTACACGGCCAGGAAGCCGCTGCCGAAGAAGAGTGTCGGGACGCCGAACGCCAGGAGCGCCAGCGAGACCGTGAGCACGGGATACAACCCGCCCGCGGGGAGCCGGACACGCGACAGCAGCAGGCGGCCGCCGTACCCGATTCCGGCGCCGAGCAATCCGCCGACGACGATCTGCGCGCCGAACTCGAGCAGTAGGTGCCACCAGGGCCCGGCAATCGGGGAGATGAGGTTCTGCGTCAGCAGCGTCGTCAGGATGACGGCGATCGGATCGTTGATCCCTGATTCGATCTCGAGAGTCGACCCGAGGCGTTTCTTCAGGTGAATCCCGCTCGCGCGCAGCACTGAGAAAACGGCCGCCGCGTCCGTCGACGACACGACCGCGCCGAGGAGGAGCGCCTCGGGCCAGGAAAAGCCGAGCGCGTGTGCGCCGATCGCGACCAGCCCGGCCGTGCCGGCCACGCCGACCGTCGCGAGGAGCGAGGCCGGCGCGATCGCCTGGCGCACGGCCGCGGCGGAGGTGTTGAGCCCACCGTCGAAAAGAATGAGCACGAGCGCGACGACGCCGATGCGGAATGTGAAGCGGTAGTCCTCGAACTCGATGCCGCCGACCCCTTCCGAGCCGGCGAACACTCCGAGCGCCAGGAAAAAGAGCGCGATCGGGATGCCGAAGCGCTCCGACGCGCGGCTGAACAGCGTCGAGGCGCCCAACAACAGCCCGGCAGTCGCGAGCAATAGCGCGGTCGGAATCGGCTCGGCGGCGAGCATGGTATAAGGTACATCCCACGGCCCGGATCATGCTTTCCCTCGCCGCATGACCGCGATCACTCGCCCGGGCGCCCGTGAGGTGCTGCGGGACCGCTTCGGCTACGAGGACTTCCAGCCGGGGCAGTGGGAGCCGATCCTCGGAGTACTGTCAGGACGCGACACGCTCGTCGTCATGCCGACGGGGAGCGGCAAATCCCTCATCTATCAGCTCCCCGCGCTTCTCCTTTCCGGCCTGACGGTTGTCGTCAGTCCGCTCATCGCGCTCATGAAGGACCAGCAGGACAAGCTATCGGCGCAGGGCGTCGACGCGCTCGCCATGCACTCGCACCTCTCCATCTCTGAGGAGCGCGAGATGCACCGGCAGGTGAAAGACGGCGAAGGGGAGATACTCTACCTCACACCGGAGCGATTCAAGGACCGCGACTTCTTCGAACGGTTGCTGACGCGGAGGGTGAGCCTGTTCGTCGTGGACGAGGCGCATTGCGTGAGTCAATGGGGGCACGACTTCCGCCCCGATTACCTCGTGCTCGGCTCCGTCGCGAAGCGGCTCGGCGGGCCGCCAGTCCTCGCTTTGACCGCGACCGCCACCGAGGAGGTGCGGCACGACATTGCCCGCCAGCTCGGGATGCGCGATCCGCTCGTGGTGGTAACAGGCTTCGCGCGCCCGAACTTGCGATTCGAGGTGCGGCGAACCGTGAACGCCGGCGTGAAGGACGAAGAAGTCGAGCGTGTGCTCCGCACGAACGACGGCAGCGGGGTCGTGTACGTCGCGACGATCAAGGAGGCGGAGCGGCTGTATGCCAAGTTCGGTGAGCAGTACTCCGTCAGGATGTATCACGGGAAGTTGGCCGCGGCCGACCGGAAGGGGACGCAAGAGGCGTTCATGAGTGGCCGCCTGCGCGCGATCATCGCCACGAACGCGTTCGGGCTTGGCATCGACAAGTCTGACTTGCGGTACGTGCTGCACTACCACTTTCCTGGCTCCATCGAATCGTACTATCAGGAGGCTGGGCGCGCCGGACGGGATGGGCTCCCGGCCCTATGTACGATCCTCTACCGCGTGGAGGATCGCCGCATCCAGTCGTACTTTCTTGGCGGCAAATACCCGGAGGTGGAGGAAGCCGCACGGGTCGCGCTCGCGCTCGAGCAGCACCCGCTCGAGACACCGGTACCGCTCGCGGAGCTGTCGAAGGCAACCGACGTGCCTGAGCGCAAGGCGCGAATCACGCTCATGCTGCTCAAGCGCCACGGTCTCGTCCGTGAGCATCGAGGCGGGAGCTGGGAGCGGCTCGCAGGCAAGCTTACCAGGGTGGACTTGAGCGCCGACCTCACCTCGTACGAGGAACGGCGGGCGATGGACCACGCGAAGCTCGAGGCGATGGTGAGATATTGCCAGGGGCTGCGATGCCGGGCGCGCTACATCCTCGAGTACTTCGGCGAAGCGGTGGACGCCGCTTGGCGCTGCGAGCGTTGCGACGTGTGCGAATCGCAGGCGCGCGACGATGGCGCGGTCAGCGGCGGCGTACCGGCAGGCGAGTCTCCGCTGGCGACGTGGCGGCGGCTGCGCGAGGGCATCCCCGAGTAGGCC
>JALZIF010000093.1 GCA_030860435.1 Gemmatimonadota bacterium
ACATCGATGCGCGCGCCGTCGGCCCGCGGGACTTCGTCATCGGCATCGCTGCCTCGGGAACGACGCCGTACGTGCGCGCCGCGCTCGAGCGGGCGAAGGCCCGCGGGGCCCACACCGGCATCATCGCCTGCTCGCCCCCTTTGCCGCCGGTTGTGGAGATGGTGGACATCGCCATCCTCCCGATCACCGGGCCTGAAGTCTTGACCGGCTCCACACGCATGAAGGCGGGGACCGCCACCAAGCTCGTGCTCAACATGATCACGACGGGCGCGATGATCCGCCTCGGGAAGACGTATGGCAATCTGATGGTCGACCTGCGAGCGACCAACGAGAAGCTGAGGGACCGCAGCGAGCGGATCGTCATGGAGGTGTGCCGCGTGCCTCGTGAGGCAGCGCGCGCTGCGCTCCAAGCCGCCGGGGGACACGTCAAGCTTGCGATCGTCATGCACAAGCTAGGCGTTACACGTTCCGAGGCGGAGCAGGCGCTCGAGCAGGCGGGCGGCGTGATCCGGCGGGTCGTCTCGGACGCGCCACCGCCGGTGGTGTGAGCGCCCTCACCGGCTACTCCATGGCCGCGACATCCCCGGCGCCGGTCTTCATTGGCCTCATGTCCGGCACATCGCTGGACGGCGTATCCGCCGCCGCGGTGCGTTTCCCGTCGGGCGACGGAGGCGCGCTCGGCGTTGATCTGCTCGCGTTCCTCTCGCTCCCGTACGAGCCGTCGCAGCGCGAGCGGCTGCTGTGCGCGATGGAAAGCGGGTCCGCCGCCGAGTATTGCCGGCTCAACTTCGATCTGGGTGCATGGCTCGCCGACGCCGCGGGCGCGGTGATGGAGCGCGCCGGGCTCACCGCAGGCGACATCGCGGCGATCGCGAGTCACGGTCAAACGCTGTGGCACGAGCCCGGTCACTCGACGTGGCAGCTCGGCGAGGCCGCCGTGATCGTCGAGCGCACCGGGATCGCGACAGTGAGCGACTTCCGCGTTCGCGACGTCGCGGCGGGAGGGCAGGGTGCTCCGCTGGTGTCGATCGCGGACACGCTCCTCTTCGCCGCGCCCGACCGGTGGCGTGCGCTGCAAAACATTGGCGGAATCGGGAACGTCACCCTCGTCCCACCGGGCGGCAGTGCGAACGGGGTCCGTGCGTTCGATACCGGGCCAGGCGTCGGCGTAATCGACGGCGTGACGCGCGCGCTCGTCCAGAATCTGCCGTACGACATCGGTGGCGCGATCGCACGGGAAGGCCGCGCGATCGAGGAGGCGGTCGCGCGGGCGCTCACCGCGCCCTACTTCGCCGCGCCCCCGCCCAAGAGTACAGGGCGGGAGCTGTTCAGCCGCGCCTACATCGAGAGATTCATCGCCGAATGCCGGCGTGCCGCGCCGGAGGCGAGCGCGGCCGACCACGTCGCGTCGGCGGTCGCGCTCACGGCGCGCAGCATCGCCGACGCGTTCCGGCGGTTCGTCAGCGAGCCGGTGGAGGAGCTCGTGCTTTCCGGCGGTGGCGCAAAGAACCCCACGCTCGTCGCCGCGATCGCCGATGCGGTCGCGCCCCGCACCGTTCGCTTGTTCGACGAGCTGTTCTTCGATGGCGAGGCGAAGGAGGCAGTCGCCTTCGCGCTGCTCGCCTATCTGTATCTGGAGCGGCGGGCGGGAAACGTGCCTGGAGCGACAGGGGCCCGCGGTCCGCGTATCCTCGGCAAGTGGAGCCCGGCGTGAGTGAGCTCGCGCAGCTACTCATACCAGCCGTTCGCTGGAGCGCCTCGCGCGGATTCGATGGGGAATGGCCACTAATCGAGCGGGCGCTGGGACTTGGCGTCGGCGGATTCATCCTCTTTGGGGGGGAACAGGACGCGGTCCGCAACCTCACGAAGCAGCTGCGCCAACGTTCGCGGGTCCCCCTCCTTATCGGCGCCGACCTCGAGCGCGGCGCGGGACAACAGTTCGCGGGAGCGACGGGGCTCCCACCGCTCGCCGCCATCGCTTCACTCGACGACGTCGACGCCATCCGCAGGGCGGCGCGGCTCACCGCGCGTGAGGCGCGTACGATGGGCGTGAACTGGGATTACGCTCCCGTCTGCGACCTCGACGTGGTGCCGGAGAACCCGATCGTCGGGACGCGCTCGCTCGGAGCCGTCCCGCAGCGCGTAGGTGAGCTGGCTGCCGAGTGGATAACGTCCTGTCAGGGCGAGGGCGTTCTCGCCTGCGCGAAGCACTTCCCCGGGCACGGGCGCACCACCGCCGACTCACATATCGAGCTCCCGGTGGTTCGCGCGAGCAAGCGCGAGCTGCTCGAGACGGACCTCGTCCCATTCAGGGCGGCGATCGAGGCAGGGGTAGCGAGCATGATGACGGCACACGTGGCCTACCCCGCACTCGACCCGTCAGGCAGTCCCGCGACGCTCTCGCGTGAGATTCTTCGCTGGTTCCTCCGTCAGACACTCAAGTACGACGCACTGATCGTTACCGACGCGCTGATCATGGATAGTGTCCTCGAGGGGCAGACTGAAGGGGACGCCGCGGTACGCGCGCTCGAGGCGGGTTGCGATCTGCTGCTCTACCCGGCGGATCTCGACGCGGTTGCCCGGCGGGTGTCGGAGGCGGTCGAGCACCACGAGCTGGACCGCGATCGCATAACGCAGTCGTTGCGGCGGCGGCTCAAGTGGGCGCAATGGGCATCCCCGCCGAACGAGTATCGTCGCCCGTCGGCCACCGACGTGGCGTGGGGCGCTCAGCTCGCCGACCGCGTGCTGCGACTCGTTCGCGGCACGATGCCGCGCCTCACGCGCGCGATGCAGGTGCTGGTTGTCGACGATGATCTCGGCGGACCCTACCCAGCACCCTCGCGCGAGCCGTTCTTCGCCGTGCTCGGAGGAGGAGGGACGGTGCGCCGCATCCAGGAGGTCGAGTCGCGCGCAGGGGAGAGCGTGGTCGTCGCGCTCTTCGGCGACATCCGCTCCTGGAAGGGGCGTCCGGGTTACTCGGAGCGGTCGCGCGCCGCCGTTGCCCGCGCGTGTGACGCCGCGCCGGACGCAATCGTCGTCCAGTTCGGCCACCCCCGGCTCGCCGACGAGGTTCCAGAGGCGGGTACCGTCGCCTGCGCGTGGGGCGGGGAGGCGGTGATGCAGCATGCCGCAGCGCGGTGGCTACTCGCGGCGCGAGCTATGCCAACGCCGCCTGCTCCTCAGCGGTGAGCCGCGACGTCCGAAGACGTCGGACCCACGGCAGCAGCAAAAAGGCCGGGAAGGCGAGCGCGAAGGTCACCAGGAAATAGTCGGCGTAGCCCATCCGCTGCGCCAAGTCGCCAGAGAAGAACGAGACGATGGTGCGTCCCAGCCCGTAGGCGGCCGAGAGAAGCGCGTACTGTGAGGCGGCATAGCGCCTATCGCAGATCGACATCATGAACGCGAGAAAAGCCGCGGTCCCCAACCCACCGGTGAACTGCTCGATGATCACCACGGCGTACGCGACTGGGAGCGACGTCGCCGAAACCGCGGCAATGTAGTAGCCGAGGTTCGATAGCGCCTGCACTAGGCCGAGCGTCCAGAGGGCGCGGAACATCCCGATTCGCGGCGTCAGGAAGCCGCCGAGCATCGCGCCGGCGATCGTCGCCAGCATCCCGACCGTCCCCTGCATGTCGCCGATCTGTTCGGTGCTGAGACCCTTGTCCACCCAGAACGGGCCGATCATCGCCAGCAGCGCAAAGTCTCCGACTTTGAAACAGACGACAAAGAGCAGAACTGCCCAGACACCCGGGAGCGCGAGCAGCCCCCGCAAGGGCTTCTCGAACGATTGCCAGAGCGACGCCGGAGCGCCGACGCTCGGCGCGGATGGCACCGTTGTCGTGAAGCCGGCGATGAGGGCCATCAAGCCCGCGCTCGCTATGAACGCCGCGGTCCAGCTCGTAACGCCGGCCAGACGCACGAAGACCCCGCCCGCGAGAATGAGCGCCACTCGGTAGGCAGCGACACGGAATCCGTTCCCGGGGCCGAGCTCGCGCTCTTTCAACAGGTTGATCGTGTAGCCGTCGATCGCGATGTCTTGTGTCGCTGACAAGAGCGCCAGCGCCAGCACTACTGCAGCGAGATAGAGCGGTGCCGCCGCCGGATCAGCAGGAATGAGCGCGAGCGCGAGTGCGGCGATCGCGAGCTGGGAGGCGATGATCCACCGCTTCAGCGTTCCGTAGCGGTCCACGAGCCACGCCCAGAGAAACTTCAGCGTCCACGCTAGGCCAGCGAGCGCGAGGATGCGTCCGATGATCGGGAGCGACGCGCTCTCGGTGCGCAGGTAGACCGGAAGGAGGTTGTTGACCAGCCCGAACGGGAAGCC
>JALZIF010000080.1 GCA_030860435.1 Gemmatimonadota bacterium
GTCTCCGCCCGCGGCGACCTCCAGCTCGCCCGCTCTTTGCTCGCGAGCGCCGTAGCGCGCGACTCGTTCCCGGGGCTGCCGCGCCCGGCCGACGGCATTACGATCGCGATCGCCCCGGACGCGCGTCGCTTTCGCGAATGGATCGGACCCGAAGCGCCGGAGTGGGGCGCGGCGGTCGCGTTTCCGGGTGAGCGCCGCATCGTCATGCAGGGACGCACTGCCCCCTCTGATGCCGGCGACCCGGTGCAGGTCCTCCGCCACGAGCTCGCGCACCTCGCCCTGCATGAGGCGTTGGGGGAGCTCCCTCCGCGCTGGTTCGACGAAGGCTACGCTGGCTACGCGGCGGGGGAGTGGGGGCGGGAGGAGGTGCTCGCGACCAGTCTGGCATTACTGGCGCGCGGAATTCCGTCGCTCGACTCCCTCGATGCGGCCTTCTATGCTGGCGCAACGCGTGCTGGGGCGGGATACGCGCTGGCGTTCAGGGCTGTCAGCGACCTCGCGGCGCTCGATCCGGAGCGGGGGCTGGCGCTCTTCTTTCGCTACTGGAAGCGGAGCGGATCGATGGATCGCGCGATGCGCGAGGCCTACGGCGTCACGATTCACGACTTCGAAGAACGCTGGCGGCGGCGAACGGTGCGACGCTACGGCACGCTCGCCTTCGTGGCGGATCTTACCGCAGCGATGACGCTCCTCGCCGTGCTGGTCGTTCCCCTGTACCTCGTGCGGCGGAAGCGCGACCGGCGGAAGTTGGCGGCACTGATAGCGGCGGATGAGGCCGCCGAACGCACCGCGCGGGACTGCGCTCTTGAGGAGCTGCTGCGAAGCGTGGGTCCGCCGTCGTCGCCTCCGCCGCCCCGCTCCGGCTAGTGGGAGCCCACGGTGAGCGCGTAACTTTCTGCGCCATCGTCGCTTGACAGTCCCTTACGCCGTCTCTACACTAGTGGACTTATGCCTACTGTCGAGACAACCTCGCGCGCCAGGCCGTTCGTCTGGTGGGGCGCCGTCGCCATTACTCTCTTGGGCGGTTACGCCGATCTTTCCCGTGGCGGCGAGACCCTTGCACCTATTTTGCTCGTGATTGGCTACTGTGTACTCACACCGCTCGCGATCTTGAAGTCTTGAGCGACCGCGCGCGCGGCGGTCGGGAACACATGCTCGCCGGCGGGTACATTTATGAGTGGCGGCCGCGCGTGCCCCCGGGCGAATAGCTCAGTTGGTTAGAGCGCCTGCCTTACACGCAGGATGTCGGGGGTTCGAGTCCCTCTTCGCCCACTGCGTTGGGTAGGGACCCGCGTGATTCGGCTGTGGTAAGCCTGGTTTCTAACCGGAGGTAACGACAGTGAAGGCAGTGATTCGCCGGGCGCGCGCGGTGCGGTGGCTGTTGCTCGCGACGGCCGGTGTCGCCGTGCCGGCCTCGATCGCCGCTCAGCAGCAGCGCCGGGTGGTTACCCCGAAGGAGGGTGTGGCGCGCTTCATGGTTCCGACGCTTCGTTCGACGGACCGTGCGTTGGGCGTGCAGGCAGCGGACGAGATCCGCGCCCGTCTCCAGCGCGACTTCTCGACGAACGACCTCTGGGTCATAAGTAAGGAGAACGTCAGCGCGACACTCGAGGCGTCCGGGTTCCCCCCGAACGAGCCGCCAGATCGAGTTACCGCTCGCCTCCTGGCCCAGAATCTCCGAGCCGACGAGTATCTCGAAGGGACGGTCGCGAGGAAGGAAGGTGGCGGTTTCAGCATTGACGCCTCGATGGTGCTGACCCGCGACAATCGCATGGTGCAGCCGCTTCCGGTCGCCGAGGGTGCTAGGCTCAGCGATGCGGCATCGGCGCTCTCGCGCTCTTTCAAGGCGGCGCGAGCGCAGCTCACCGACCTGCGGCGGTGCGAGGTCGCGATCAACACGGCGCGGTTCGATGACGCTCTCGCGGCCGCCAACGCCGCGACCGCAGCCTATCCGCGCTCGACGGTCGCTCGCATCTGTATGGCGAATGCGCTCATCAACAAGAAGGCGACTCCTGACTCGGTCCTCAAGATCGCTCAGTCGGTGATCGAGATTGACCCGCGCAGCCGCCCCGCGCTCGAGATAGCGGCACAGGCGTACACGGACGCGAATCGCGACGAGGAAGCCGTTGATGCCTGGACTCGCCTCCTCGCGCTCGACCCACAGAACGTGAACTTGCGCACGCGCGTCGTAAACGTTCTCGCAGCTAGCGGGAACGCGGCCAAGGCGCTCCCCATCATCGACACCGCAGTCTCTCAGAATCCGGGTGATCCCGAGCTCCTGCGCCTCCAGTTCCTCGTTCGTCTAACGGTCGCGGGAAAGACGGGGCAGGGGTGGAAGCAGGTGATCGAGTCGGGCGAGGGCCTCATTCGGTCCGATACGGCTGCCACCGATACGACCTTCTACGTCCGCTTGGCGACCGCCTACGCGGCCGACAGCCAGCCGCAGAAGGCGGCGGAAACCACCGCTCGCGGCGTCGCGAAGTACCAACAGAACGCGTCGCTATGGGCGGTCCACTCGCGGATGCTCCGGGCAGCGGGCCAATCGCAGCAGGCGCTCGACGCGGTTAACCGCGCCATTAGCCTCGATCCGCAGAACACCTCCGCGGTCGTCGCCAAGGCCGACATTCAGTTCGACCTCAACCAACCGGACAGCGCCGTGAGTACGCTGCGACGGGTGGCGGCAACGGCGGACAGCGCGTCCAAGGCATCGATCGCACAGCGCCTGCTCATTATCGGCAACAACACGTATCGTGCGGCGAACACCTCCAAGAATCGTAGCGAATTCCAGCGCGCGATCTCCATCCTGGCTTTCGCCGACACCGTCGCGAGCGCGCCGAACGTGCGGCCGCTGCTCAGCCAGGGGTCGGCGCAGATCAAGTTCCTGCTCGGCGTGTCCGCATTCCAAGTCGCGGCCTCGGCTGCCCAGGAGAATCAGAGGGCGAGAAGCTGCGACCTCGCTCGGCTCGCGCAGACCAACCTCCTCACCGCGCAGCTCAATGTGCCGGCGGGCGGGAGCTTCGCTCCCGAGGCGGCGCAGCAGCTCTTGTCGCAGATTCCACAGTTTCAACCGGCGGTCGACGCACAGGTCAAGCGCGACTGCCGGTAGCCGCCGCGCCGCAGCGATCCGCAACACCGACCCCCGTCGCCGGAGAATCCTGGCGGCGGGGGTCGCGTCTTACGGACCTCGCAGTCTCAACCCAGGTCCCGCTCCGGCAGGTGAGGGAGATGGATCCAGAGGTCGCCCGGTCGAGCCGTATAGGCGAGCGTTCGCGCCGTGAGCGATTCCCCATCCACGTTCACCGGCACTGGCCGCCGTGCCGAGATCGTCACCCACGGGAGCTGGGCGTAGTGCACCCCGGGCTCTCCGAGGTGCTCCCCGCGTCGAACCTTGAGGAGAAGGCGCGTGAAATCGCCGCGCGGCATCGCCTCCACGATGCAGATGTCGAGCAAGCCGTCGGTGACGCGTGCTCGCGGAGTTACGCGCGAGCCGCCTCCCGTCTCCCGCGCGTTTCCCACCGCGATGAAGAGAAACCGGATGTCGAGTTCGAGCCCGGGCCCCGAAATGCGTGCGGTGTAGCGCCGCAGCGTGGCCAGCTTTCGCATGCCGCTGATGGCGTACGCGAGCGTTCCCAGCGATTCCTTTGCGTCGAGCGGGGTCTCCGATGTCGCCTCAGCCGCGATCCCCCCTGTGCTGACGTTCAGGAAGCGCCGCCCGTTGAGGTCCGCGCTGTCGATGAGCATGGGCTTGTGCTGGAGGATAACATCCATCGCATGATCCGGATTGTCGGGAATGCCGGCCTGCCTCGCGAAGTCGTTTGCCGTCCCGAAGGGGATGATCCCGAGTGGGACCGTGCTCCCCGCCAGTCCGTTGACGACTTCATTGATGGTCCCGTCTCCCCCAACCGCGACGACGCAGCTCGCGCCGCGCTCCGCCCCCTCTCGCGCGAAACTGATCGCATCCCGCGACTCCCAAGTGACGCGGACGTGGACGGTGTGTCCCTTGTCGCGCACCCAGGAGACAAGGTGGCGCAGCGCGGGGGCTTCGGCGCGCGCCCCGTGCACGACAAAAAGGAAGGCTCGGGAGTTAGGTCGGGGCACTCGATGCTCAGGCGGATGTCCCACGCCGCCGGTCGCTCGACTCTGCTGAGCAACGGTGGCTAGTATGGAGGCGCCGAACGCGACGACCGGCCGGTGGTCGAGCGACTATCATGCCCCGGTCTTGGTGGATGAGGTGCTGGCGTTTCTCCGCGACAAACGGACCGTTCTCGACGGGACGCTCGGCGGAGGCGGCCACACGCTCGCGTTGCTTGAGCACGGCGCGATGGTAACGGCCATGGACCGCGATCCGCAAGCGGTCGCGGCGGCGCGCGAGCGGCTCCGGCAATACGAGCTCACAGGCCACTTCCGTCCATTCCTCGGCAACTTCGCGGAGATCGACGGCATCCGCGCGCTCGCCGGTGCCCGCTTCGACGGCATTCTTCTAGACCTTGGCGTCTCGTCACATCAACTGGACGATCGCGATCGCGGCTTCTCCTTTCGGGAAGGAGCACCGCTCGACATGCGCATGGGGAACGCCCAGGCCACGGCTGCTGATGTGCTCGACGACACAGATGAACGCGAGCTCACGCGCATCTTTCGGGATTATGGCGACGAGCCGCGGGCGGCGCGCCTGGCGCGCGAGATCGTTCGAAGGCGCGGCACGCGGCCTTTCACGACCAGCGACGACCTCGTTGGTGCGATCCGTGGGGCGCTGGGTCCACGTACTGGCCCGGGTGACTTCGCGCGTCTGTTTCAGGCGGTCCGGATCGCCACCAATGATGAGCTCAGATCGCTCGACCAAGCGCTTCCGGCGCTCCGCGATCGGCTATTTCCGGCTGGAGTGCTGGCGGTGATCTCGTACCACTCGGGGGAGGACCGGACGGTGAAGCACGTGTTTCGTGAGTGGAGCTCGGCCTGCATTTGCCCGACTCGGCAGCCCCGATGCACCTGCCGCGGGCGGCCGCTCGGCGAGTCGCTGACGCGGAAGCCTATCGTGCCTGGCGGGGAGGAGGTCGCGCGCAACCCGCGCGCGCGGAGCGCGAGGCTGCGAGCGTGGCGAAGCGACGCGTAACGCTGCGCGGCCGCTGGATCGTCGCCATCGTCCTCGCCGCGTTCGTGTTCGTCGCCGTCGGCGTCGTGTGGCGGCGCACTCTCGGCGTTGCGGGAGCGCATGAGTTGGACGCTCTCGGCCAGGAGCGCCGCCAGCTCGAGGCCGAGCGCGGGAGCCTCGTGGCGGACATACGCGAGGCGGCGAGCCGCTCACGCATTGCCCCGATCGCCGAGCGCCGACTGGAGATGCGCATTCCTAACGACTCGCAACTCGTTTTCCTTCCGCGCCAGGAGAATGAGCCGTGAGACCGAGCATCACACGGATGGGGATCATTCAGGCCGCGCTCCTGCTCTTCGCCCTGGCGCTCGTGGTGCGCGCGGCACACGTCCAGCTCCTCCAGGGGCGCGAGTGGGCAGAGAAGGCGCGCCGGCAGCAGTTCGCCGGGCAGGATGTGCTGGCGCCGCGAGGCCGCATCCTCGACGTGGCACGCGTGCCTCTCGCGGAGAGCCGCGAGCTGGTCGGCATCAGCATTGCGCCGCGCGAGGTCCGTGACCGCGACCGGGAGCGCCTGGGCCGCGAACTGGCGAAACTCGATCTGCCGCCCGCTTTCATCCGAAAGGCGATGGACAAGGACGGAAGATGGGCTACGCTCCCCCGGAGCTACCTCCCAAACCAGGTTGCGCCGATCATCGGAATGCGTGGCGTGCATCCGACGGTGGTGCACGAACGGAACTACACGCAGCGGCAGAGCACGCGTCGCATTGTCGGTCGAGTGGACCGGGACGCGGTAGGTGTCGATGGGCTCGAGGCAGCGCTGGATGAGCACCTCCGAGGAACGCCCGGGCGCCAGATGGTCGTTCGCGACGCCCGCGGGCTGAAGTCCGCCTCGCCAGCGGCCCAGAGCGTCGCGCCGGCGCCCGGCGACGACGTCGTATTGACGATCAACCAGGAGCTGCAGGAGATCGCTGAGCGTGCTCTATCGGATGCTGCGACCCAGATGGGCGCCGACGGGGGGGATATTGTCGTTCTGGACCCGCACGACGGCGCGATCCGTGCGCTCGCTACACTGCGCAAGGTCCGCGGCTCGTCCGGTAGCCCGGCGCTGAGCGAGCCGTTCGAGCCAGGCTCGACGCTCAAGCCGTTCTTCGCGGCGGCGCTGCTCGCACGAGGACGGGCCCGGACGGACGAAGTGATCGATACCGACAGCGGCGTTTATACGATCGAGGGACGAACCATCCGCGACGTGCACAAGGCCGATCGGATGACGCTGACGGAGGTCATCGAGCAGTCCAGCAACGTCGGTATCGTCAAGTTCGCCGCGCGTCTCTCGCCAGGCGAGCAGTATGAGCTTCTGCGCGACCTGGGCTTCGGTACGCAGACCGGGGTCCCGTACCCGAGTGAGGCGGCGGGCGCGTTGTATCCCCCACACCGCTGGTCGCGCCAGTCGGCCGCATCGCTCGCGATTGGCTACGAGGTGTCCGTTACCCCGCTGCAGCTCGCGCTCGCGTACGCGACGTTTGCGAACGGGGGGGAGCTACTCGAGCCGGCGCTGGTGAAGGAGATCCGTGGCCCCGACGGCACGGTCAAGTACCGGCATGAGCGACGAGTCGTCAGGCGAGTGATGGATAAGCCGATAGCGGCGACGGTCCGCGAAATGCTCCGCGGCACGGTGTCTGGTGGAACCGCGTCCGAGGCGGACCTGGGAAACTTCCAGGTTGCGGGGAAGACAGCCACGGCGCGGCAGAACGTCGGCGGTCGCTACGTCGCGGGGCAATATACGGCGTCCTTCGTGGGACTTTTTCCGGTCGACCGCCCTCAGCTCGTGATCCTCGTGAAGCTCGACAATCCGGCCACCGCTATTTACGGGGGTAGGACGGCCGCGCCGGTCTCGAAGGTGGTGCTCCGGGCCGCGCTCGCGGCGAGGGATGCCGCCCTCGACCGGCGCGCCCTCGCTGGTAGCATGGTGCGTCGCTCGCCCGACTCGACCGCGGCTGATAGCAACCGCGTCCGGCCGCCGTTGCGGTCGATCGACGCACCGGGGCTCGGTGGGAGCGCGACCTACGTGTTCTCCCTTCCGGTTACCCCGCGGAGGGACACGGCGGCCCGCACGATGCGGACAGTTCCCGATGTTGTGGGACTTTCTTTGCGCGAGGCAGCGCGTCTCGTCCATCTCGCAGGGTTCCGCGTGCAGCTCTCCGGAACCGGGAACGCTACGGCGACGTCGCCTGCGGCCGGGGCGATTCTCCCCGCCGGCTCCCTCGTCCGCCTGACGGCCCGGCCGTGACGGCGTTTCCGGTAACGCGGGTAGTCCAAGCGCTGGAAGCCGCCGGCCTTCTCGTCGCCACGCGCGGCACGCTCCCGGATTCGGCTTCGGACATCGCCGACGACAGCCGTGCCGCGTCGCCGGGCGCGATCTTTGTCGCCGTCCGCGGCCTGGAGCGCGACGGGCACGACTACCTACAACACGCCGCCGAGCGGGGGGCCGCCGCGGCGATCGTGGAGGACGCCGAGCGGACGGAGCTTCCCAGGTTGGTGGTTGGAGATGGGCGGCGTGCCGCCGCCGTTGCCGCCGCAGCGGCGTTCGACGCCCCCGCGCGGGCTCTCCGCATCCTCAGCGTGACGGGGACGAACGGCAAGACGACGACTGTCGGCATCGTGAGGCATCTTCTCGATCGTGCCGATGCGCCGTCCGCGTCGATTGGAACGCTGGGCATCCTCCTCGGCAGTGCGGGGCGCCCCGTTGAGGGCGGTGGCGGGCTTACGACGCCGGGCGCGGTTGGGCTCCAGCGGGCCTTCCGCGGCCTCGTCGACGCGGGCGTCCGGACCGTCGCGATGGAGGTGTCGTCGCACTCGCTCGACCAGCGGCGCGTGGACGGAGTCGCGTTCGACGTCGTGGTGTTCACGAACCTCACGCGTGATCACCTGGACTATCACGGCACAATGGGCGCTTACTTCGCGGCGAAGGCGGGGCTCATCGAACACATCAAGCCCGACGGCGTCGCGGTCGTCAACGCAGATGACCCGGCCTGGCAGCGGCTGCCAGCGATCCGCCGCGGTGTCGCGTTCGGCATCCGGTCCGCTAACGCGGACGTGCGTGCGGAGCGCGTTCGCTTCAGCCCGGGAGGTAGCCAG
>JALZIF010000102.1 GCA_030860435.1 Gemmatimonadota bacterium
GGCTACGGCTTCATCCACGAGCTGGTGGGCGAGTTCAGCGGACGATTTCGTATCGCCGGCCGTGCCATCGAAACGAAGGGGCTCGCCGTCTTCGAGTACACCGACTGAGCCGCGACTGACGTGTCCACCTCGATCGGTCTCGAACCTTGGGCGATGTCGGCGACTTGCCGGACGCTCGCCGAGTATATCGATGCTCTGGTCCAGCGCCTCGCGCAGGGCGATCCCGAGGCGGACTCGCGCCTGCGCGCGGTGGTCGGCGCGCTTCGCGCGCGGATTACCCTTGACGGAGAGACAGCCGAGTGCTGGTTCGAGGGTCCCCGCTTTGTCGTGCTTCCGGGGCCAACGTCCCAGCCGGCCGACGGCGAAGGGAGCACCGACCGCGCGACGACGCTCGAACTGCTCGGCGGCTACCTTGAAGTCAGCGACGCCATCCTCGACGGACGGCTCCGCGCGACCGGCGAGGTCGACAGCCTCGCGCGCATCTTCCAGGCGATCGAGATCCTCCTCGACGCCTCCACGCGGGTGCCCGCGCTGCCACGCCTGGCCCTCGACTACGGAGACGACCCCTGCCGCCCGTCGCCCGCTTCGCACTCGTTGGGCCCGCGCTCGCGGGCGGTCGTTCTGGACCCGGGCCGTCCGCGTGAGGACGAGCGCGATATACTACGACGCCTCGACCTGCTGCCGTGAACAGACATTGCGCCGCCTGACGCCCGCTATCCGCCAGGCGTTTGCCCGACGCCAAGGGTTGACGCGCCCAACCGCGCGTGCGATGATCGGAGATAATACGAGCTGCGGAGGACCGTATGGGCGTCGACATTCCCGAGTGCACGCGTCCAAGCGCCCGCATCCGAGCGCGCCCGGGCGACCGAGAGCTCGGCGGGAGGTGAGCAGCCTTGGCTGATAGGCGAGATCTCGAGGAGCCTCTGCGCCGCGCGGTGGACGCGAACCTTCGCTACTTCCAGGCGATCGGGCAGGTAACGCAGGAGTACTGGAAAGCAATGTTCGGGATCTGGCGCAATCTTCCGGTGCGGCTGATGGGAACCGGCGGACCAGTCGCCGTGGAGCAGTCGGCGAAACACGCTGCAGCGACCACATCGTCCGCTGCTGCACGCGTACTGCTACTGGAGGCCGAGGCGCGGAGCGAGGCGCACGGCGTGTTTGTGGTCGAGAACCGGATGGCTAGACAAGTATCGACGGCGGCTGAGGCGTCCGCGTTCGCCGACCCATCGGGGCGCGCCGTTCGCCCGAAGCTGCGCATCGTGCCGGGAACCATCACGCTACAGCCGGGCGAACGCGCGCTCGTGCAGATCTACGCCCGCATCACCGACGACCTCGAGCCCGGCGTTGGGTACCGCGGCGAGGTCACCGTGCCTGGTCTCTCCGATCGCGGCATCCCGCTGGTACTGCGACGCAGCCTGGGCGGCGCCACCCGGTCGGTGACCTCGCCGCGGCGCCGCAAACAGAGATGAGCATAGCGGGCGATCACGGTCACGCCCCGGGCGGGACGGCGGCTGAAGGGGTACTGGCGGCGGCAATGTGGTCGTACGCCGTCAACGTCCTCTATCCCGCTCAGTGGCTCAAGCGCTCGGGGATCGTCCCGCGCTCGCCGCCGCTCGGCGACCTACCACGTGAGATCCCCGCGCCCGGGCTGGGCCCCAAGTTCTCGCGGCTGCACCAGCGCCCGGTGTTACTGGACGCCGCCACCGATCACGATCATCTGGTCGTCGAATTCGACAAGATGGCGGAGGTGTACGACGCGTTCGTCCGGCCGTTCTCGTCGCCGATCTTCGATGAGGCGCTGGACGAGATCAGGGCGTTCCTTCACCCCGACTCGCGCGTACTCGATGCGGGCTGCGGCGCCGGCCGCGAGCTGCAACGCATCGCCGGCCTCGTCCCCCACGGGGAGGTGGTCGGCGTTGACCTCGCGGCGGGGATGGTGAACGCCGCCTGGTTGGACGCGCGTGCACACGGATTCGCCAACTGCGCGTTCTTCCAGGCGGACGTTGGCGCTCTGCCAGACGCGCTCACGGGTGAGTTCGATGTAGTGTATAACTCGCTCGCGCACCACCACTACCCCGAGCCAGCGAAGGCCGCGTCCGCGGTCTTACGGGCGCTGCGACCGGGCGGCGTCTATTGCGTGATCGATCCTGGGCCGGAGTGGTTCAACGCGGTGAGCCGGCGCTTCGCAAGGTGGTCCGATCCGGGCTGGATCGGCTTCCACTCGCCGGAGGAGTTCCGCACGCTCCTACTCAGCGCCGGGTTCACGCGCGCGTCGTGGCGTGAGGTGTTGCCGGGTTTCGGGGTCGCGGTCGGACAGAAGCCCCTGAGGGTGCCGAGGCTTGCCCGGGACTAACGCCATCGCCGGCGAGGGCTTCGACCTCTCGACCCTCGACTAGCCGGGCTTGCGCGCGGCCGCAGCCGATGCAAGACATGCAGGTGCCTGTAGTTCACTAGCTCAGGAGGTCACCATGCCCGCCACGTCTCCGCCCATCGACATCGAGGTGCTGACCGGACTGCGTCACGGCGAGGAGGGCGCGCTCGAGCGCCTTTTCCGCGATCAGTATTCGACCCTTACCGCCGAAGCGATGACCGTACTGGAAGACGCTCCGCTCGCAGCGCTTGCCGTCGAGCGCGTCTTCCTGCGCGTGTGGAAGGAGCGTGAGACCTTCCACACGCCGGAGGAGCTCGCGACCTTCCTGCATCGGACTGTGCACGAGGCCGCCGTGCGCAAGCAGAGCCGTAGGGCTGGACTGCATCCCTTCGACGCTCATGAGGGCGCTCACGGCTCCCGGAGCGCCAGCCCGAAGGAGCTACCCACCGTGGACGCCGCCTGGTCGCAGGTTGCCTCCGGGATTCATGTGCCTGCGGTTACCGAGGCAGCCGCCCGCGATTCTGCCGTTCATTCCCGGCACATCGCGGCCGAGCACATCTCGGCGATCACGAAGCCTAAATCCTGGGTAAAGCCAGCGGCGCTCGTCGCCGCAGCCGTTGCCGTCCTGCTCGGGGCAGGGTGGTGGATGACTCACGCCACCGCCGAGTCCGCGGCCGACGACGCGATCGCTTCGCCAAGCGCCCGCGTACTGGCAACCGCGCCCGGCCAGGTCTCCGAAGTGCCTCTCGCCGACGGTAGTACGGCGAGGCTCGCCGGAGACTCCAGGCTTCGTATCCCGAGTCAATTCGGTAGGACTCTGCGGGCGCTGGGGCTCGAGGGCGCCGCGACCTTCACCGTCGTCCCCCGCCAGTTGGTCACGTTCGATGTGCGCACCGGGACCGCATCGATCAAGGCGACGGGCACCGTGTTCAGTGTGCGGGCGTACCCAGACGAGGACGTCGTCACCGTTCGCGTTGGCGAAGGGCAGGTGACGGTAACGGCTGGCGATGAGACGCGCACCCTGGCCACCGGTAGTGCGCTCTCAATCGACAAGGACGGGACCATGCGGGAGCCGTCCGCTCCGGCGCTCGAGGAAGCGCTCGGCTGGACGGAGGGCTACCTCATAATCCACGGCCGGCCGCTCCGCGATGTCCTGCCTCAGCTCAGGCGTTGGTACGCGCTGGACCTCTTCGCGAAAGACTCCGCGCTCCTCGGCCGGCACGTGACGATGAGGGCGAAGCTAGACTCGCAGCGCGAGGCGATCGCCGCGATAGAGTCGAGCGCCGGCCTTCGGTTCGGTTACGAGGGCAAGACGATGGTCCTGAGCGACACGGCGGAGGCACCGAAGAAAGACGGGGAGACCGGCTAACGACGCTATGCGTAAACCGAAGCCTGCCGCACCCAAGGCGCCGTCAGCGTCTGGACCAAGGGAGACCTGTGCCGGGCCCGAGGTGATAGTCGATTTCACGTTTGACCGCGGGCTGCTGCACGTGGCAGTGGTCAACGCCGGAGACGCGGCTGCGTACCGGGTTCGCGTGGCATTCGACAAGCCGTTTCACGGGCTGGGCGGCACGTGCGAGGTTTCGGCGCTGCGGATGTTCAGGCTCATCGAATTCCTGGCGCCTCAGAAACGCATTGAGACGTTCCTCGACACCAGCAGCGCATACTTCGCTCGCCGCGAGCCAACCCGACTGACGGCGACCATCTCCTTTCGCGACGCCCAGCGCCGGAAGCACACGCGGGACATCACACACGATCTCGGCATCTACAAGGACATTGCCTACGTAGTTAGCCCGGCGGGGTCGAGCCTGCCGGTCCTTGCCACCGCGCTGTCGCCGGCGATCACCGCACCCAACGAAGAGGACCGTCATGGCCACGCTTCGAGACCGACCCTACACAAATTTCAACTTCCTCGTTGACCTGGGTGACGGCACGACCGAGGGGGCGCAGGCGGGCTTCGACGAAGTGCTTCTTCCCGAGGTCTGGCTGGACGTCATCGAGTATCGTAACGGCAACGAGAAGGAGAACTCGGTCAGGAAGCTCACCGGGCTGGATCACTGCGGCAACCTGTTGCTCAGGCGCGGCGTGGCGGGTTCCGTCGACCTGTACGCGTGGTACAATCAGATTCGCAACGGCGATCAGAACGCACTTCGGACCGTAACCATCGAGCTGCAGAACGAGGACCATACCGCCATCGTGCTCACGTGGAAGCTGCGGCGAGCGCGGATCGTTAGGTTGAAGTGGGGCCCATTGAACGGCAAGGGGAAGGACGTCGCGGTGGAGTACGTCGAGCTTGCGTGCGAGCGGCTGGAGATGGAATGAGCGGCTCAGGTTGGTTGACCGCAGCCCACCGCCTCTAGCGGTCCAGCGCCCGGCGCCTCTTATTCACCCGAGGACCTCCACCAGCGCTCGCACACTGGCATGTACCGCCTGAAAGGAGTGTGATCGATGCAGCTAACCCAACCGCGCGGACTGCTGCATGGGGCGATTGGGGGACTCGCGGCGGGGCTGATTGTCGCGCTGTGGTTCCTCGTCCTCGATCTAGCGAGCGGCCAACCACTCCACACGCCGACCGCCCTCGCGCGCGCCGTCCTTGGAGACCAGCCGGCGGCCGGTCCGGCCCTGGTGATCACCTACACCATCCTGCACTTCGGAATCTTCACGCTGCTGGGGGTGACGGCCGCGGCATTCCTCCGCGCGACTTCCCTCTCGCCCGGCCTCCTCATTGGCGCGGTGTTTGGTCTCGCGGTGGTCACTAGCGTTCACTACGGAGCACTCCTCGCGACGGGTGCCCGCGTGCTCACCGTCGTCCCGCCGCTGCACGTCCTTGCCGCGAATCTGCTTGGCGGCATGGTGATGATGACTTATCTCCACCTCGCCACCCGAGAGCCGGCCCGGCTAGGGCCCGGCGTCCTCCGTGATCATCCTCTCGTCGTAAACGGTCTAATCACCGGTCTGATCGGTGCGGGGACCGTGGCGCTCTGGTTCCTGCTCCTCGACGTGCTTGGCGGGCGCCCGTTCTTCACCCCCGCGGCGCTCGGTGCCGCGCTTCTCCTCGGGGCGACGAGTCCTGCCGAGGTGTCGGTGACGCTGCCGTTGGTAGCCGCGTACACGATGCTGCACCTGGCCGCGTTCGCGACTCTCGGAATACTGATCGAGTGGGCCGCGGAGCGTCTCGAGCGTATGCCGGCGATGTGGATCGTTGGGGTCCTCATCTTCGTGCTGCTCGAGGCACTGTTCATCGGCATCGTCGGCTCGCTCGGCCACTGGGTACTTGGCACCCTGGGATATTGGGCTGTCGCCGTCGGAAATCTGCTCGCGATCGCCGCGATGGCTATGCGGGTGCGGGCGAGGCACCCGGGCCTACAACGCGAGCTCGCCAGCATGCCGGCAGGGAGCGGAGCAGGATAACGCCCTCAGAACTGCGGCGCGAACGCGTTCGCGGTGAGATCGTTCAACAGCCGGTGCCAGGGATGCCGCGGGTTCTGCTCCACTGACGACACCATCTCGCGCATCTTGCCCAGGACCGCCGGCTCCTTCGCCTCGTACACGTCGCCCTGTAACAGCTTGAGGACGTCGAGCCGATAGCGGTTGTCGCAGATGAAGTAGGTGAAGAGGACGTTCAGACGGTAGTACACCGAGATGAAGTCGTACCAGTTCTGCGTCCCGAGGCGGATCGTCGTCGCGTAGTTGCTGAATGACTCTCGACCGAAGTTGCCAGTCTCGAGCGCGCCGAGGACGTCCTTGTGCGCGAATCGCGAGCTGTTGAGCGCGATGCTCACGCCGGTGGAGAAGATCGGGTCGACGAAGCGGCCGGCGTCGCCCACCATCATCCAGCGGTCGCCGACGACCTGCTGCATGGCGTAACTGTAGTCGCCCTCCTCCTTGAACGGCCGGATCTGATCGGCGGCGCGCAGCTTCTCGAGCACCTCGGGACGGCTTCCGACCGCTTCCCAGAAGAACTCCTCGCGTGAGGCGCGGTTCTTCGCGAAGTTCTTCCGCTGGGTCACGACGCCTATGCTCGTGATCGTATCGGTGATCGGAATTTGCCAGATCCAACTGTTGGTGATCGGGAGGAAGTGGATGAAGATGTAATCTCTCATCACCTCCTTCTTCGACCACGCATTCCGATCGTAATTCTCGAACCAGGTGTGGATGGCGAACTGGTCGAAGACGGTGTCGCGAATGCGGAGCTTGAGCTGGTTGCCGAGGAGCGTGCGGCGACCCGAGGCATCGACGACGATCTCGCAACTGGTCTCCGCCTCGCGCCCGCCGATGCTGTACTTCACGCGTGGTGGCGAGCCGTTGTCGAACTGGACCCCGTTGACACGCACCCCTGTGTACACCTCCGCGCCGAACTGGTTGGCGTGGTGGAGGAGGAGGTTGTCGAACTTCCCACGGTCCACGTGGTAGGTGTAGTTCTGATCCACGCCAGGCTGGTCGCGCTCCTCGAAGCGGAGGACGGGGCCGTCGGCATGGGCATCGAGCTCTCCCAGCCCATCCCAATCATGGTCGTAAACGGGCGCGTTACTCGCCGCGGCGGTCCATCCCGCGCCGAACTTGTGCGGGAACTTTTCACGCTCCATGACCTGGAGGAAGTCGAGGTCCTTGAAGACGCGGGTCGAGGAAGGAACGAGCGACTCGCCGACGTGCGGTCGAGGAAAGAGCTCGCTCTCGAACACGACGCACTTGACGCCGGCCTTAGCCAGGTACGCTGCCATCGCGGCGCCCGCAGGGCCGCCGCCGATGATGCCAACCTGGGTGTCGGGCTTCCCGCTCATGCGTTCTCCATTGTCAGGCCACGTGATGTGTTGGGGTGGAGGGGGGGCCAGAATCGAGCACGCCGACCAAGCAGGCAGCGACGAACGACAACTTTGAGCGGCGTGGCGCGCCGTCGGTTGAGGCAATGCGAAACTCAAAAGCCGCCGCGCGCCGCGTCGTCGTTGCACGGAGCGTGCTACGCGGATGCTGGCCGCTAGGGAGGAAGGTGCGGATGTAACCCCTTGTCGGCGAACGAAGTAGCGGCAAGCACAGGCGACTTGTATGAGTCCCGGATCGCGTGGTGTGGCGCGCGTGCTACGCCCCGCGCGTACCGCCCGCGACAGTCGCGTTTGCTGACTACTCGGGAGCCGGCCTCGAACCGCGAGGCGCGACCGGCGAATTCCTCGTGGCGCGGTTCAGCGTGTCGAGGCTTATGCGGGAGGAATTGTCGATCCGACGCATCGCGTCGTCAAAGTCGACGGACGGCGGCGGTACCGAGGGCGCTACGCTCGGCGCTCCGTCGCCGCGCGACGCCGGGCCAGGTGCACTCCCGTTCCGTGTCGTCGGTACTTCGACAGCGGGACTGTCAAGTCGTGCCGCCGCCTCGGACGTCACGGTGTCGGGGGTGACGGCGCCAGCCGGCAGCTCCGCTGTTGCCGCGCCGGAACGCGTTCGCCCATCCCCGCGCAGCGCGAGCGTCGCACCGAGCGCGCTGACGACCGCGAGCACTATGACGCCGAGCGCGAGGCGCGTCTTCGGCCATGCCGCATCGCTCAGCAGGTCGAAGCGGGAGGCAGGCTCCTCACTCTCCAGGGGCCTAGTGAGTTCCAGATCGTACTCGTCTTCGTCATCGTCCACCGCGAGCGGCCGCGAGGGCGCGGGGACTAGCGCGCGTAGCCGGCCGCTGCCGCCGCCGTTCGTTCCTGGCCGCTGTTCTGCCGCAAGCTCGCGCTCGATCGCCTGCAACGCATCGACCGGGCTACGGTGAGCGGGCTCCACCGGCCGTGACGGTCGAGCAGGGGCGCGCGGCCCAACCGGCTCATCGGGTCGGGAAGCGGTGGGCGGCACCGACAGTACGAGCGGGCCGCGGTGGGCAACCGGGCGCGACGGGGCCGGCGTCGATCGTCCGTGCGCGTGCGTCCCGGCCCCCAAGTGCAAACCGGCGATCTTGGCGCGCACGACCGCAAGGCTCGGGTGCGCGGGACCGAGCGAGCGCCCGCGGACAACCAGGGCCCGTTCGAGGTGAGTGAACGCCTCGTCCAGGTCGCCGGCGATGGCGCACGTGTCTGCCAAGTGCTCAAGCGCGTGCGCGATCGCGGGGGCGTCCGGCGCGAGCGTCTTCTCGCGAATTGCGAGCACGCGCCGCCAGAGACTCCGCGCGCTCGCGGGGCGCCCCGCTCCTTCGTGAACCATCGCGAGGCTCGCGAGCACGCCCACCACTTCGGGGTGATCCAACCCGAGCGCTTCCTTCATCACCAACAGCCGCCGCAGGAGCGGCTCGGCGCGCTCGTACTGGCGCTGCCGGAAGAGGAGGTGCGCGAGGTTGTTGAGGAAGTACGCGACGTCCGGGTGGTCGGGCCCCAGCAACCGGTCCGCGGTCGCTAGCGCGCGGGTGAGCAACGGCTCCGCTCGGTCGATGTTCCCCTGCGCGGCGTGAACCGTCGCGAGCGCGTTCAAGGCGGCGATGAGCCCGAGCGGGTCCGCGCCGGCTGTTTCGCGAAGCTGGAGCGCGTGCGCTAGTGCCTGCTCGGCGCCGGGATGGTCGCCTTCCCGATAGAGCTGCTCACCGCGTGCGGCAAGCGCGGATGCGAGGGCGAGCGGCTCGTGGATGGCGGCACCCCGCGACGCGACCGAGGGAAAAGACGAAAGAGGGTCACTGCACGCGGGGGCGGGAGTCGGAACCCGAGGGTCGGGCTCCCGCCCCGAGCGGCGGAGTGATTCGGGCATCTACACGTGCTCCTACGAAGTCGTAGCTTCCCCCGGCGATGATGCGGAAGGCGAGCTACATAGGGATGCCGCGGGAGCGCTGTCAAGGGCTTTCTGTGCGGGCTCCAAGAATCTGGGAGGCGCGACACACAGCTGCACTCGCCGCGGGTGATTGTAACCCGCGCCCTTTATTCCGGTCCGGGGGCTCAGCATATTCCGCGGCGATGGCAACCGACCAGACAAACATACTCGATGCCCGGGCCATGGAGCGGACGCTTCGCCGCATGGCGGACGAGGTCATCGAGTTGAACGACGGCACGGACGACCTCATCATTGTCGGTATCCAGCGACGCGGCGTCCAGCTCGCGGCCCGCATGGTCGGTATGATCGAGGGGCGAGAAGGTGCAACCGTCCCGCGCGGCGCTCTCGACATCACGCTTTACCGTGACGATCTGCAGACGGTTGGTCCGCGCCCGGTCGTGGGTCCGACGGATCTCCCCTGGAACCTGACGGGCAAGAGGGTCGTGATCGTTGACGACGTGCTGTACACCGGGCGCACGGTGAGGGCGGCCCTGGACGAGCTCGCCGATTTTGGGCGACCTGCGCGGATTGCGCTCGCGGTTCTCGTGGACCGAGGCGGGCGAGAGCTTCCCATCCAGCCCGACGTCGTCGGGAAGAGACTGGAGTGTGCGGCCACGGACCGCGTCGATGTGCTCGTCGCGGAGCTCGACGGCCGCGACGGTGTCGTTGTCGTCACCCCGGAGCGGGCAGGGGGGCGGTGACCGGTCCACTCGGTAAGGATCTCCTCGCGCTCGAGCCGCTGTCCGCCGACCAGATCCGGCTGATTCTCGACACCGCCGAGCCGTTCAAGGAGATCAGCGAGCGCGCGATCAAGAAGGTCCCCACGCTGCGTGGGCAGACGATCGTGAACCTGTTCTTCGAGGCCTCGACGCGCACACGGATATCGTTCGAGTTCGCCGAGAAGCGCCTCTCCGCCGATACCGTGAACGTCGCCGCGTCAGGCTCGAGCGTGCAGAAGGGCGAGACGCTGGTAGACACGGCGCGGAACCTCGAGGCGATGCGAATCGACATGGTGGTGATTCGGCACGGTGCGTCGGGGGCGGCGCAGTTTCTCGCCGAGCGCATCGAATCCAACGTGATTAACGCCGGCGACGGGACGCACGAGCATCCAACTCAAGGGCTACTCGATTTGTTGACCCTTCGCGACCATCTGAGCACGATCGAGGGGAAGCGAATCTGCATCTGCGGCGATGTCCTCCATTCGCGCGTGGCGCGCTCGAATATCTGGGGACTTAAGAAGCTTGGTGCGGAGGTCGCGGTATGTGGCCCGCGGTCGCTACTACCGAACGCGATCGAGGAGTTCGGGGTGACGGTGTTCGACCGGATCGAGCAGGCGATCGAGTGGGCCGACGCGCTCAACATTCTCCGCCTTCAGCTCGAGCGGATGAGCGCGGGATACATCCCCTCACAGCGGGAGTACAACCGCGTTTTCGGCGTCACGCGGGAGCGGCTGGAGCGGGCGCCGCGAGACTTGCTCATCCTGCACCCCGGCCCGATGAACCGCGGCGTGGAGATCGACTCGGACGTGGCGGATGGTCCGCAGAGCCTGATCCTCGAACAGGTGACCAACGGCCTCGCCGTCCGGATGGCTGTACTTTACTTGCTCGCCGGCGGCCGGCCGGAGCTGGCCGAGGTCGCGAAGGGCGGAGGTGACCATTGAAGCCGCTGCTGTTGCGCGGCGGGCGCCTCGTAGACCCTTCCCAAGGGTTGAACGAACAGGGTGATCTGTTTCTCGTTGACGGGAAGGTCGAGCGCGCTGGCGGTACAATCGACGCCGAGAATGCGGAGGTCGTCGATTGCACGGGAGCGATCGTCGCTCCGGGCTTCATCGATGTGCACTGCCACCTCCGCGAGCCGGGCCGGGAAGACGTCGAGACGATCGCCACCGGGGCGCGCGCGGCGGCGGCCGGCGGGTTCACCGCGGTATGCGCAATGCCGAACACTGATCCAGTAACCGACAACCAGGCCGCGGTCGGATTCATCATTCGTCAGGCTTCGCGCGGGAAGGCAGCGCGCGTCTACCCGATCGGGGCGATCTCCGTCGGGCAGAAGGGGCAGGCACTGGCCGAGTTCGGCGAGATGGTAGGGGCGGGGGCCGTCGCCGTCAGTGACGACGGGAAGCCGGTGGAGAGCGCCCATCTCATGCGCACCGCGCTCGAGTATGCGCAGGCCTTCAGAATCCCTGTCATCGATCACTGCGAGGAACCGACGCTGGCGAAGGACGGTGCGATGAACGAGGGGATTGTGAGCGCAAAGCTAGGCCTGAAAGGGATACCAGCGGAGGCCGAAGAGATAATGGTCATCCGCGACATCTTGCTCGCGCGCCGAACCCGGGGGCACGTCCACCTCGCCCACATGAGCACGAAAGGCTCGGTCGAGCTCATTCGTTGGGGAAAGGAGCGCGGGATCAACGTCACAGCGGAGGTGTGCCCCCACCACCTGTCTTTGACCGAAGCCGCGGCCGCGGGGTACGACACGAACGCCAAGATGAACCCGCCCCTCCGGACCTCGGAAGACGTGGACGCGCTTCGCGAAGCGGTGAAGGATGGTACCATCGACCTGATCGCCACGGACCACGCGCCGCACCACTACGACGAAAAGGAACGGGAGTTCGCTGACGCACCGAACGGCATCGTCGGGCTGGAGACGGCGCTGGCGGTCGTCGTCACGAATCTCGTGGAGCGAGGGATCATTGACTTCCCGACCCTGGTAAACAGAATGTCGTCTACCCCGGCTAGAATCTTCAACCTCCAGGGCGGGACGCTGCGGCGCGGCTCGCTCGCGGACGTGACTGTTTTCGATCCGGCGTGGGAGTGGACCGTCGAGCCGGCGGAGTTCCTCTCGAAGGGACGGAACACGCCGTACGCCGGAATGACGCTCCGTGGGCGGGCAGTCTGTACCGTAGTCGGCGGACGCATCGTGCACCGGCTGGAGAGAGAAGTATGATGAGGGTGGGCCTGTGAGCCTCACCGTTCGGCGCGAGGTTGTCGAGGTCTGCCGGCGGCTCTACGACCGCGGTTTGATCGCGGGACCGGACGGCAACGTCTCGGTCCGGTTAGCCCCGGACCGGTTGTTGGTGACGCCGACCGGAATGTCCAAGGTGGACGTCGGGGTGGACGATCTGGTGGAGGTTTCTTTGGCGGGGGCGTACCGTCGCGGCGCGCGCCGTGCTTCGTCGGAGCTGGCCGTGCACCTCAAGGTCTACCAGCGGCGAGCCGACGTGCAGGCGGTGGTCCACGCGCATCCGCCGGTTGCCACCGGGTTTGCGGTGGCGGGGGAGGGGTTCAGTCAGTGCGTACTTCCGGAGGTAATCTTCCAGGTGGGATGGGTGCCGTTGGTACCTTACGACACGCCGGGAACGCCCGACCTGGCGGAGCGATTCGAGCCCTGGGTGGCGACGCACGACGCCTTCCTGATGGCGAACCACGGAGCGGTGACGGTTGGGTCCACCCTTTCTGTTGCCCATCAACGGATGGAAAGTCTTGAGCATACGGCGCGCATCCTTCTGACAGCGCGGCTGTTGGGTCGAGTGAACGAACTGTCTTCCGCACACGTCGCGGCGCTCGAGCAAGCGCGCGTTGGTGCGGGGGGCGCCGGGGTTTATCCCGGATGTCCAATGCCGGCCGACCGGCGGGGTAATCCATGAGCAATGCCACGATGAGTCCTGAGGGCGACGCCGTCGCCCGGTTGTTCGGAGAGCGGCAGCGCCTGGAGGGGTGGCTCTCCGCGCTCGACAATCGGCGAGTGACGACGCCGCCGCACATCTACGAGCGGGTCCGCTCGGACTACGAGGGGCGCCTCCGCGGCGTCGTCGGCGAGCTCCGGACGCACCGCGCGGCTATGCAGTCCATGGCGGAGACCATGGACCAGCGGCTCGCCGTGTTGAAAGCTGACGAGGCGCGCCACCAGGACGACCGGTCCGAGGCGGAGCTCCGTCAGGCGATCGGCGAGCTGGAGCCCGAGGCATCTCGCGGGATCGTCCAGCGGGCCGAGGAAGCGATCGCGACGATCGAGAGCGAGCGTGGCTCGATCAATCCCGAGCTGTCGCGGCTCCGCGAAGTGCTGATGAGCACGGCCGAGCCACCGCCGCACGCTGCCCATCGCGAGGCCGCTCCCGCCGCCAGGGCCGTCCCCGCCGCAGCGTCCAACGCCCCCGCGGCGCAGCCAGCGAAGTCCGGCTCTCCGGCCGCGTTCGACGAGCTGGAGTTCCTGAAATCCGTGGTCGTCGACACGCGCGGCGGCAGCTCGGCCCCCACCGAGACGCCGCCTCGGGAATCGTTCGCCGGGAACGCCCCCGCCGCGACCTCGGCGGCCAACGGCGCGCGCGTGTCGGGCTCGGTGCCCGCCTTCCTTCGCGACGTCCCCTCCGAGCAGACCAAAACGCTCAAGTGCCAGGAGTGCGGGACGATGAATTACCCGACCGAGTGGTATTGCGAGCGGTGCGGCGCGGAGCTCGCGGCGCTCTAACCGCTGCCGGGTAGGACGCGAGGGCGGAAGCAGAAAGCCCGGGACGAGAGGCCTCTCGTCCCGGGCTCTTCAACTACGGAGGTGCCCGACCGTTACTTGGCGGTGGCCAGGCGGCTCTTACGGCGCGCCGCAGCATTCCTGTGGATGAGCCCCTTTCGGGCCGCGCGGTCGAGGAGGCGGACCGCCTGCAGCTTATCCGCGTCGGAGGCCTCGGCCGACTTCGCCTTCTTGAGCGCGGTGCGCAGCGCGGAACGCTGCGCGCGATTACGAATCGCCGCCGCGCGGGACTTCCGCATGTTCTTCTTCGCGGACGCAATATTCGGCACGAAGCTCTCCAAAAAATCGTGGTTCAGGCGCAGCAGGCGAGCGGGGAAACCTAGACCTACGGATGTCGGATGTCAAGGCGCCACATGACTTTGACTTCGTTCATCGCCGAGCATACCTTTCGCGCCGTCCGACCCCCGCCGCGTGCGGATCTCTCCTCCTCTCCCCTCCGACGTTGGATAGCGAGACTCTCAAGAACATACTCCTGATCGCGCCCGTCCTTCTCTTCTCGATGGTCGCCCACGAGTACGCCCACGGGTACGCCGCGCTCCGACAAGGTGATCCGACCGCGTACGAGCTCGGCCGCCTGACCTGGAATCCCGCGAAGCATATCGACCCGTTCATGACCATCATCATGCCGGCGGTGATGCTGCTGGCGTCAGGTGGGACCATGGCGCTGGGCGGAGCCAAGCCGGTGCCGGTCGACCCGCGAAATTACCGAGATTACCGGCGCGGTGACATCATCGTCTCCCTCGCCGGCGTCGCGACGAACTTCGTGATCGCGCTCGCATGCACGCTGCTGATTCTCCTGCTCGGCCTTGCCGGCTCCATCGCGCCCGGACTCGAGGCGACGTTGTCGCTTGCGCAATACATGATGTTCCTCGGCGTGAGCATCAACATGGCACTGATCTTCTTCAACTTGCTCCCGATCCCCCCCCTCGACGGGTCGCACGTGATGAAATATCTGCTCCCGCCAGCGTGGTCTCTGCGGTATCAGCAGATCGGCGCCTACGGCTTCGTGATCCTCATCGTGCTCATTTCCGTCGGGCGGCCAGTGCTGTCGGCTTGGATGTCGCCGGCTTGGGCGATCACGCGAGGTCTGGTCGGCTCGGTGGCCCGGTTCATCATCCCTGGCCAGTGGCCGGTCTGATGCATGCGGCGTCGGATACACCCGACGCCGCGTTCGTCGTCGAGCTCGACGACTTCACGGGGCCGCTGGATCTTCTGCTCACGCTGATTCGCGAGGAGCAGATCGAGATAACGGACATCCCAGTCGCGCGGATCGCCGAACAGTTCCTGGCGCGCATAGACGCCCTCTGCCTCTCTGCCGCAGCCGAATATCTCGAGATGGCGGCCCGACTTCTCCGCATAAAGGCACAGTTACTCCTGCCGGGTCCGTACGGCGATGCGGATTGGGAAGACCCGCGAGCCGAGCTCGTGCGGCGGCTGCTGGAGTATCAGCAGATCCGGGAAGTGGTGGACGTGCTCGAGCGGCTTGCCGAGGAGCGCCGCCGCCGCTTCTCTCGCGGGCTGATCCCACCCGATATCGAGGCCGCGCCGCCCGCGGGTCCTCTTGCGCTAAGCCTGCCGGAGCTCATGGCGGCGGTGGACCGACTGGTTCGCCTCACGAGGGATCCGCACATCCATGACGTGGTTCCGCGGGCGCTCGACATCGACGGGGCGATCGCCATCGTGAGGGCCGTACTCGCAGCTCACCAGAACGTCGGGCTATGGGATGTTGTCGCGCGCGACGCCGAACCGTGGCAGATACTCTCGACGCTTCTCGCCCTGCTCGAGCTGGCACGGCGCGGCGAGTTGAAGCTGATGCAAACCCGCCCATTCGAGAACGTCGAGATTCTTCGTGACGCCGCTAGCGAAGCTGCTTGAGGCGGCGCTGTTCGCGAGCGAGCGCCCAGTATCAGCCGAGGAGTTGCGCGCGCTCGATTCTGACGCGTCACCGGCCGCGGTCGCGATGGCGCTCGACGAGCTGCGCGAGCATTACGATCGAGACGGGCACGCGGTGGAGCTGGCTGAGGTCGGGGGAGGGTGGCAGCTCCTGACTCGACCGGAGTACAGCGAGGCGATCGAGCGGGCGCAACTTGCGGCCCGGCCCCAGCGCCTATCGGGGGCGTCGCTGGAAACGCTCGCGATCATCGCCTACCGACAGCCGATCGGGCGCGCCGAGATCGAGGAGATCCGCGGCGTCTCCGTCGCGAGCGTGCTCAAACAGCTTCTCGAGCGCGGGCTGATCGACATCGTCGGCCGCGCCGAGGGTTTGGGACGCCCGCTCCTCTACGGGACCACGTCGCTCTTTCTCGAGCAATTCGCGCTGCGACACCTGGAGGAGCTCCCCCGCGCCGACGAGCTCGCAGTCGCGCTGCGTGCGGATGGTGGCGATGGGGGAGGGGGGGGCGAACAGCGAACAGCTAACGACCGATGACCGGCCATCGCCCAATCCGCATCCACCGCGCCCTCGCGCGCGCCGGGGTGGCCTCGCGCCGGCATGCGGAGGATCTGGTTGCCGCCGGGCGCGTGACGGTGAATGGCACGGTCGCGCGCATCGGGCAGCCGGTGGATCCCGTTCGCGACGCGATCGCGGTCGACGGGACGGCGATCGCGAAGCGCACCGCCGCACGCTGGATTGTCCTCAACAAGTCGCGCGGCGTGATGACCACGCGCTCGGATCCGCAAGGGCGCCGCACTGTTTTCGACCTCGTGCCGCGCATCGCCGGGCTGACCTACGTCGGCCGGCTGGACTTCCTCACCGAAGGGGTTCTTCTCCTAACTACCGACGGAGACGCCGCCCACGCCCTGACGCACCCCAGCCGGCAGGTAGAGCGCACGTACACGGCGGTCGTGCGTGGGAACGCGGCCGCGGCGGTGCGAGTGGCGCGTCGCGGGGTCGAGCTGGAAGATGGGATCGTGGTAACGCGCGACGTCGAGGCGCGGCTGATCGGCGAGCGGCGATGGGAGTTCATCGTCACCGTGACAGAAGGGCGAAATCGCGAGGTTCGCCGTCTCTGTGACGCGCTCGGTCTCGAGATCGAGCGCCTGGTGCGGACGAGATTCGGGCCGATCCTGCTTGGGGACCTCCCGGCTGGCCGCAGCCGCGATCTCACGAAGCGCGAACTGCAGGCGATCGAGGTGATGACGGTGGAGGGGTGGTCCCGATCTTGAACCAATGCCGGCGCGGAGCGGTAGTAGGGAGGGACCCGTGTCAGCGGCAGTTGGTTAACGCAGTCAACCTTTTCCTTTTCACCGGAGCGTGCGCGTGGCGACACGTGTAGCGCCGTCGACCGATTCGGCGCTCGTTGGGCGGATACTCGAGCAGGTAGGGCGACGCGTCGTCGGGCAGGAATACATGATCGAGCGGCTGATGATTGGGCTGCTCACGGGCGGCCACGTTCTGCTCGAGGGTGTACCGGGGCTGGCCAAAACGCTCACCGTGAAAACGCTGGCCGAAACGATCAGCACCTCCTTCCAGCGCATTCAGTTCACGCCGGACCTCCTCCCCGCCGATGTCCTCGGGACGATGATCTTTGACCAGGCGACGGGTGAGTTCCGGGCGAAGAAGGGACCGATCTTCGCCAACATCATCCTCGCCGACGAGATCAACCGGGCGCCCGCCAAGGTGCAGGCAGCGCTGCTCGAGGCGATGCAGGAGAAGCAGGTCACGATCGGCGGGCAGACATTCATACTCGATGAGCCGTTCCTCGTTCTCGCGACGCAGAACCCGATCGAGCAGGAAGGCACCTACCAGCTGCCGGAAGCGCAGGTCGACCGCTTCATGCTCAAGCTCCGGGTCGGCTACCCGTCGCGCGAGGAGGAGAAGGAGATCATGCGGCGGATGTCCAGCGGTCAGCCGATCGACGTTACGCACGCAGCGACGCCCCACGCGATCATGGAGGCGCGCCGTCGCATCGCCGAGCTGTACCTGGACGAGCGCATAGTCGACTACATCGTCGACATCGTCCACGCGACGCGCGCGCCAGCCGAGGCGGGGCTGAAGGAGCTGGGGCCGCTGATCGAGTACGGAGCGAGTCCGCGAGCGACAATCTTTCTGGCCCAGGCAGCGCGCGCGCACGCGTTTCTCCGGGGCCGCGCCTTCGTCACGCCTGACGACGTGAAGGCGATCGGGCCCGATGTCCTCCGCCACCGGGTACTGATCACATACGAGGCTGAGGCGGAGGAGATGACGAGCGACGAGATCGTGCGCCGCATCCTGGCGGCGATCGAGACGCCGTGACACCGGTACGGCGAGTCGCGGGTCGAGGGTTGCGGACGCGCTCCTCGGCATCGACGCCGGCGCCGCCCGCGGCAAGCCCGCTTCGGCGAACCCGCGAGCCCCAATCCGCGACCGGCCCCGTTCCGGCCGAAGTCCTCCGCCAGGTTCGGCTCCTCGAGCTGCGGACACGCGGACTCGTGAATTCGGTGTTCAGCGGCGAGTACCACTCGGTGTTCAAGGGACAGGGGATGGAGTTCGCGGAGGTGCGCGAGTACCAGCCCGGAGACGAAGTACGCTCGATCGACTGGAATGTCACCGCGCGGATGCGCCATCCGTACGTCAAGCGCTACGTGGAGGAGCGGGAGCTCACAGTGATGCTGGCGGTGGATCTCTCTGGTTCGGAACGATTCGGCACGGCAGCGCGCTTCAAGAGCGAGCTGGCGTCCGAGCTGACGGCGGTGTTGGCGATGTCGGCGAACCGGAACAACGACCGCGTCGGGACTCTGCTCTTTACCGACACCGTCGAGCACGTCGTTCCGCCCGGGAAGGGACGCCGCCACGTCCTCCGGCTCATCCGGGACGTGCTGGTGTTCGAACCGGCAGCGTACGGGACGAACATCCCTGCCGTCACGGACTATCTCGGTAAGATGCTCCGGCACCACTCCGTCATCTTTCTCATCTCCGACTTCATGGGGGGGGAGATCGAGCGGCCGATCAAGCTGCTCGCCCAGCGGCACGACGTCGTGGCCATACGCATCGAGGACCCTCGCGAGCTCGCGCTGCCCGACATCGGGCTCGCGCGCTTCACCGACCCGGAGAGCGGTGAGACCGTGGACGTGGACACGAGCGACGCCCGGGTGCGCGCGCGCTTCGAGGAGAGCGTCGCTGCCGAGCGGGAGTCGCTGCAGCGGCTCTTTCGCCGGCTCGGCATCGACGAGGTCATCGTACACACCGACACCGGCTACATCGAGCCATTGATGCGGTTCTTCCGCATGCGTGAGCAGAGAGGAAAGCGCAGGTGATCGCGCTTCTAGTGGCTGCGGTGATGCAGGCCGCGCCACAACAGCCGGCCGGCGGGCTCGCAGCGCCGCCGCAGACCGTGGTGCGGACGGGAGCTACCGTACGCCCCGACACGGTCACCGTCGGCGACCCGTTCATCGTCCAGGTGCGGGTGCGTGCTCCTCTCGGTGCCTCGGTCGCCTTTCCGGCAGGCCCGGACAGCGGCACTTCGGTGGAGGCGACGGACCCGCGCGCGCTACGAAGCGCCACTGACTCGACTGCGGTTGACGTTACCGCGACGT
>JALZIF010000103.1 GCA_030860435.1 Gemmatimonadota bacterium
CGGCGTTGTCCATGAGGTGCGTGCTGAAGATGACGGTGCGCCCGCTACGCTTGAGCTCGACGACGGAATCCTTCAGTGCCTGCGCGTTGATCGGGTCAAGCCCCGAGAACGGCTCGTCAAGGATCACGAGCTCCGGTTCGTGGAGCAGCGTGGCGATGAATTGAACTTTCTGCTGCATCCCGCGGGAGAGCTCGTCCACCTTCGCCGCCCCCCAGTCGCGCTCCGGCGTCGAGAGCCCCAGGCGCTCGAGCCATGCATCGATTCGGCGATCGGCATCGCGTGCGCGGACCCCTTTGAGCCGGGCGAGGAATCGGAGAAGGCGGCGCACCTGCATCTTGCGGTACAGCCCCCGCTCCTCGGGTAGGTAGCCGATGCGATCGGTGATCCCGCGGCTCGTCGCCGGCTCCCCGAATATGCGGATCGTACCCTCGTCCGGGGCGATGATGTTCAGGAGCATCCGGATCATCGTCGTCTTGCCCGCGCCGTTGGGGCCGAGGAGCCCGTATACGGCTCCGCGCGGCACGACAAGGGAGAGGTCGCGGACGGCGGTGTGCCCAGCGTAGCGCTTGACGACGTTCCGGGTCTCAACGGCGGGTTCGGGCATTTGCGATCGCGGCTGGTGATGGAACCGGAATATACGAAGAGTATCCGGGCACCGCGCGCCGCGATTCGCGCTTGCGGTCCGCCGTTCCGGTCCCCGATCTTTGGCTGAGCCGCCCTCCTCTCGCCCGCATGACTCACGACCGTTTCGCCGCGCCAGCCTCACGAGCCTCGCACCGCGCGGCGAGCGTCGTCGCCGCCCTCCTCGCTTCTATTCTACTCCTCTTCCTCTTCGCTCCGCTCGCCGAGCTCGTGGCGACCGCGGGCGGGGCAGGAGTGCGGAAGCTCGGGACGGACGCCGAACTGCGGGGCGCGCTCGTGCTCACCGCGGTGGCGGCCACGACGGCGACAGTGCTCGGGATCTTCTGCGGAACGCCGCTCGCCTTCGTGCTCGCGCGTCGCGCGTTCCGCGGTCGGGCCGTGCTCGCGGCGCTGCTGGACCTGCCGCTGCTCATCCCGCACCCCGTCGCGGGGATCGCGCTCCTCCTCGTGCTCGGGCGTCAGAGCGCGGCCGGGAGCGCCCTGCTCGACGCAGGCGTCCGCGTCGTCGGCACGCCGGTGGGGATCGTCTGCGCGATGCTGTTCGTGTCGGCACCGCTCTATATCAGTGGCGCGCGCGAGACGTTCGCGCGGGTGGATATCCGTTACGAGGCGGTGGCGCGCACCCTCGGCGATCCGGCGTGGCGCGTCTTCCGCCGCGTCACGCTCCCGCTCTCGATGCGCGGGCTGATCGCCGCCGCGGTCGTGATGTGGGCGCGCGCGGTCAGCGAATTCGGCGCGATCGTCATTCTCACCTACAACCCGAAGGTGGTAAGCGTGTTGAGCTACGACCGCTTCACCAGCTTCGGGCTCCCCGAGGCACTACCCGTCGCGGCAGTGCTCGCGCTCCTGGCGCTCATCCCGCTGACGCTGCTCCGCACGCTGGGACCGGAGCGTGGTGCTGCAGGCACGCTCTCATCGCGCGAGCCGTGATCGACATCCGCGCGCTCGATGCGACGGTCGGCTCGTTCGCCCTGCGTGACATCACGTTCGCCGTGCCGGCGGGCCGTTACGGCGTGGTGATCGGACCCGCGGGATCCGGCAAGACGACGCTGCTCGAAACGATCGCCGGAATCGTCCCGCGACACAGCGGCACCATCGCGCTCGGGGGGCGGGACGTATCCACGGTTCCGCCGGAGGGGCGCGGGATCGGTTTTGTCTACCAGCACGGATACCTCTTTCCGCATCTCTCGGTGGAGGGGAACATCGCGTACGGCGCGGCCAGCGCGGCCGCCGCACTGACGGTGGCGGAGCGCATTGGCGCCGCTGAGCTGTTCGGGCGGAGCGTACGGTCGTTGAGCGGCGGGGAGCGGCAGCTTGTGGCTATTGCACGCGCGCTCGCGCCTCGCCCGGCGATCCTCCTCCTGGACGAGCCGTTCAGCGCCCTCGACCCACGACGGCGCACGGTCGTCAGGCGTGAAGTCCGCGCGCTACACCGCGAGTGGGAAATGACGACGCTACAGGTAACGCACGACTTCACCGAAGCCGGTCTCCTCGGCGACGTCGCGATCCTGCTCGACGGCGGGCGGGTGCTGCAGCACGGGCCGCCCGAGCACGTCTTCCGTCATCCCGCGTCTCCATACATCGCCGAGTTCCTGGGCGCGGAGAACGTATTCGCCGGCACTGTGCGCGTGCTCGGCGAGGCGGCGCCCGATTGGCTCGCGGGGGAGCCCGCGGACCTGGCAGCGGGCCACCATGCGATCGAGTTCAGAGCCGGCCCGCTGACGATCTACACGGTCGGAGACGCACCTGTGGGAGCTGCCTACGCCGTGATCCGCGCCGAGGAGGTGCTGATCGCGCTAGAGCCACATTCGTCGTCAGTACGCAATCAGTTTCGTGGCCGCATCACAGAGATCGCCACGCTCGGGGCGCTCACGCGCGTTACCGTGGAGGTGGAGGGCGTTCCACTCGTCGCGGCGCTGACGACTCGTTCGACGCAAGAGCTTGCGCTCGCACGGGAGCGTTACGTCTACGCGTCGTTCAAAGCGATGGCCGTACATCTATGCTGAAGGCCCACTCATCTTCCTGGACAAGGTGAGCAGTTGACCCCCCGCGCGCGCCTCGCAATCGCCGCCGGCATCGGGCTCGGCGCGGGCATTTTCTCCGGCGTGCTAGCCGCGCGCGCCGGCTACTGGCCGGACCTCGTCCTCTGGTGGGAGGCCGCGCGCGTCCTGCTGGCTGGCGGCGATCCTTACCAGGCGCTCGCGGGGGGCCGTCCCGAACCCTTCGTTTCCCCGTTGTACTACCCGCTACCGGCCGTACTCCTGACTACCCCGCTTGCCTGGGTACCCCTCCCGCTCGCCGCGGCCTGCTTCATCGCTCTCAGCTCGGGCGTGCTCGCGTGGCACGTGGTGAGCCGCGAGCCTCACCGGCTCTGGCTCTTCGGGAGCGCGTCGTTCGTGATGGCCGTGAACCACGCGCAATGGGCTCCGGCCATCCTTATTGCATCGTACGTTCCGTGGGCCGGCGCGCTGGCGCTCGCGAAGCCGACGATCGGCCTCGCCGTCCTTGCCTATCGTCCCACGTGGCGCGCCGCCTTGAGCGCAGTCGCGCTGCTAGGGCTCAGCTTCGCGGTGATGCCGACGTGGTTCCTGGGATGGCTAGACAACGTACGGCGGCTCGATGTGCATCACCCTGCCCCAATCCTGACGATGCCCGGATTCATACTCGTGCTCGCGGTTTTGCGGTGGCGGCGTCCCGAGGCGCGACTTCTCCTGGTGATGGCATGCGCGCCGCAGCTGTTGATGTGGGCGGACCAGCTCCCGTTATGGCTCGTCGCGCGGTCGAAGCGTGAGACGATGTTCCTCTCCGGGCTGAGTCTTGTTTCGGTGCTAGGGTGGTTCGTTTTGCTCGCGCCTGGAGATAGTTATGTCGCGACGGCTCGGCCATGGGTGCTGTGGTTTGTTTATTTGCCGGCGTTGGTTCTGGTTTTGAGGGGTGATCCGCGCGCGCGCGGGGAGATCGAGTGATCAACGTTAGCTTTTCGCCCAACGAGAGCGGTGCTCGGTGCTCGGTGTTCGGTGTTCGGTGACCAACCGGGACTCGGTTGACCCGAGCCGCGCGCTTTTCCCCGAACACCGAGCACCGAGCACCGAACACCGCTCTCGTTGCGCGACTAAACCGATGCGGCGGACAAAGAGTTGCGCGCAAGGGTACAGGCGTTGCATGTATGGTCCCACTCTCCCACCGACCAGTAGCAAATATCCAGCTTTCGCAATGAACTCGCGCATTCGTCTCTCCGCCGCTGTCGCAGCGCTCCTCCTCCACACCCTCGCCTCCCCCGCGCTCGCCCAACCGAGCGCGCACCCACGTGTTCGCGCAGCGCTGGACAGCATCCGGGCGCACAACGCGTGGACGCTCGAGCAGCAGGTTTCGATCTGCGAGATCCCCGCGCCACCGTTCAAGGAGGCGGATCGGGGGGCGGAGTTGAAGCGGCGCTTCGAGGCGCTCGGGCTGCGCGACGTGCGGGTGGACGAGGTGGGGAATGTGATCGCGACGCGAGTGGGTGCGGGGCCGGGAGCGGGGCCAAGTGTGGTGCTCTCGGCGCACCTCGACACCGTATTCCCCGAGGGCACGGATGTCACGGTCAAGCGTGAGGGGACACGATTCCGCGCTCCTGGAATCGGCGATGACTGCCGCGGACTCACCGTCTTGCTCGCGGTCGCCCGCGCGTTTGCCGAAGCGAACGTCGTCACCGAGGGGACCGTGCACTTCGTGGGGACTGTCGGTGAGGAAGGGGCGGGGAATCTGCGCGGCGTGCGTCACCTCTTCGAGCAAGAGATGAAGGGACGAGTGGACTACTTCATCTCGGTGGACGGAACCGGGATCGGAATAACGAGTCGCGCCGTGGGGAGCCACCGCTACCGCGTGAGCTACCGCGGTCCCGGCGGTCACAGCTACGGAGACTTCGGTATGCCGAACCCACTCCACGCTCTCGGCCGCGCGATCGCCCTCGTGTCCGAGCTGCGGACGCCGGCGCGGCCGCGGACGACCTTCAGCGTCGGGGTGGTCTCTGGCGGCACCTCGGTGAACTCGATCTCTGGCGAGGGTACGATGGAGGTGGACCTTCGCTCCGAGTCGGCACAGGCGCTCGCGGCGCTCGACGCAGAATTCCAGCGCGCGATCCGCCGCGCCCTCGCGGCGGAGAACGCGCGCTGGCCCCGGTCGCGCACGAGGCTCACGCTTGCGATCGATACGATAGGGATCCGTCCCGCCGGCGCGCAGCTGGATACGGCGCGAATCGTCCGCGTCGCACAGGCAGCGGCGCGCGCTCTTGGCGTTGACCCTGGCGCGACGCAGGCGTCGAGCACCGACTCCAACGTCCCGATCGCGTTAGGTGTTCCGGCGATCACGATCGACGGAGGCGGGTCGGGTGGCGGCGCGCACTCGCTGGACGAGTGGTACGATGACGGCGAGCGCGGATGGATCGGGCCGCAGTGGGCGGCGCTGATTGTGGCGGGGCTGGCTGGGGTGCGGTGAGGAGGCTGGGGAAGAGGGAAGAGGGAAGAGAGCGAGCGCGAGCCCGTGCCCGCCAAATCCCCTTAGCCCGTCTGGCCGCTCCGCCGCTTGAACGCCTCGTCGAGCGCATTCCACGCGACGAGGGCGCACTTGACCCGGACGGGAAGTCGCGCCACGCCGGCGAGCGCGCGTAGCTCTCCGAGGTCCGGGTCGGCGGCGGCCTCAGCGTCGCCGAGGAGCATCTGGCGGAAGCGCTGGCGGAGCCGATCCGCCTCTTCCATCGGTTTCCCCTTCACGAGTTGCGTCATCATGGAGGCAGCTGCCTGCGAGATCGCGCATCCCTCGCCCGTGAACTTCGCCTCGCGCACGTGATCGTCGTCGAACGCGACCTGCAGCGTCACGACGTCGCCGCAGAGCGGGTTGCGCATCGAGACGGCGACGTCCGCATGCTCGAGCGGGCCCCGGTTGCGGGGGCGGCGGTAGTGCTCGAGGAGGAGCTCCTGGTAGACCGCCTGGAGACGCGCGCCATCGCGATCAGGCGGCATGGCCGAACAGCTCCCGCGCCCGATCCAGCGCGCCGACGAGGGCATCGATGTCGGCGGCGTCGCTATAGACGTAGAACGACGCGCGCGCGGTCGCCGGGACGCCGAGGCGCCGCATGAGCGGCTGTGCGCAGTGGTGGCCGGCGCGGATGCAGACGCCGTCGCCGTCGAGGATCGTGGCCAGATCGTGGGGGTGGATGTCGGCGAGGGTGAAGCTGACCACGCCGCTCCGGCGCTCCGGGGCGGGTCCGTAGATGGTGATGCCGTCAATCCCGGCGAGCGCTTCGGCCGCCTGCCTGACGAGCGCGCGCTCATGGGCGAGCACCCGGTCCATACCTAACGAGTCGAGGTAGTCGGCCGCGGCCGCGAGCCCGACCGCGCCGGCGACGTTCGGCGTCCCCGCCTCGAGCTTGTGCGGGAGAACGTTCCACGTAGTACAATCGTCGTGGACGAGCTCGATCATGTCCCCACCAGTCTGGTACGGGGGCATCGCGTCTAGCACAGCTCGGCGGCCGACGAGTGCGCCGATACCCATGGGCCCGCACATCTTGTGACCGCTGAAGGCGTAGATGTCCACGCCGAGCTCGTCGAAGCGAACAGGGATGTGCGGTGCGCCCTGCGCGCCATCGCAGACGACCAACGCCGGGCTTCGCTCCCTTACGAGCGACGTGATCTCCGCGACCGGGTTGATCGTGCCGAGCGCGTTCGAGACGTGGCCGAAGGCCACGACCCGCGTCCGAGCGCCGAGGAGGGAGCGCAGGCAATCGATGTCGATCTCGCCGCGTGCGGTGAGCTCGCAGATCCGGAAGCGCGCGCCGCGCTCGATGGCCAGTTGCTGCCAGGGGACGAAGTTGGCGTGGTGCTCCATCCCGGTCACCACTACCTCGTCGCCAGGGCCGACGTTCGCCCGCCCCCACGCCGACGCGACGAGATTGATCGCCTCGGTCGTCCCGCGGGTGAAGATGAGCGCGTCGGCGTCCGCAGCGCCCACGAACCTCGCGATTCGGGCTCGGGCAGCGTGGTAGCGCTCGGTCGCTCGCACGGAAAGCTCGTACGCGCCGCGGTGCGGATTCGCGTTGTCGTGCTCGTAATAGTCGCGGAGGGCGTCGAGCACTGCGCGCGGCTTCTGCGACGTCGCGGCCGAGTCGAGATAGCGAAGATCGGGGTTCGCCGCGAGGAGCGGGAAGTCGCGGCGAGGGGCGAGCGAGGTCACGGCTTCCGCCCGCCGACGAAAATCGTTCCGTTCTCGACGCGAACCTCGTACCGCGGCAGCGGCTCATCCGCAGGCGGGTACATCGCCGCGCCGGTGCGACAGTCGAAACGCGCGCCGTGCCAGGCGCATTCGATCATTCCGTTCCAGAGGAGCGTGCCCTGTGACATCGGGAACTCCTGGTGCGTGCAGACGTCGCTCACCGCGTGGACCTCGCCGGCGAGGTTGATGAGACAGATGCGCGTGCCATCGGAGCGAACGACGGGAACCAGTCCGCCCTCGGGAACATCGTCGAGGCGGGCGAGGGGCTCGAAGGCAAGCATCGTGCGCCGCTGAGTGCCTAGCGCCGAGTGCTCAATGGTCTGCGACCACGTGCCTCTCGAAGTGCACGCCGCCGCGAGCCTCAGCACCCGACACGCGGCACTCAGCCCTCCAAAGTCACGTCCGCTCCCGTGAACCGGCTCAACGCCAACGCCTCCAGCCCCTCGCGCACCTCGTCCACCTCGATCTGCTCGAGCACGTCCGCCGCGAAGGCGTAGGTGAGGAGCTGGCGGGCAACGGTTCGGTCGAGGCCGCGGCTCTTCATGTAAAATAGCGCTTGCTCGTCGAGCTTCCCGACCGTCGCGCCGTGGGTACACTTCACGTCGTCGGCGAAGATCTCGAGCTGCGGCTTGGTGTCTACCCGCGCCCGCGCGGAGAGGAGGAGGTTGTTGTTCGATTGCTTTCCGTCCGTTTTCTGCGCGGCCGGCCTGACGAGCACCTTGCCGTTGAACACGCCGTGCGATGACCCGTCCAGAATACCCTTATAGACCTCGCGGCTGAAGCAATTCGGCTCCGCGTGCTCGATGCGCGTCTGATGGTCCACGTGTTGCTCGCCGTCCACCATGTACAGTCCGTTCAGCGTCGCGCCACAGCCGGGCCCGTCGAGGACCGTGTAGATGTTCGTCCGCGAGAGCGATCCGCCGGTGGCGAAAGAGAACGAGACGAAGTGCGAGTCGCGCGCCTGATGGACCTCCGTCGTCCCGACGTGGAAGGCGCGGCTGCTCTCGCGCTGGATCTTGTAGTGATTGAGGGTCGCGCCCTCGGCGACGACCGCCTCGGTCACCGCGTTCGTGAAGTAGAACGGGTCGCCGATCGCGACATAGCTCTCGATGACCGTCGCCTTGGAATGCCGGTCAGCGACGATGAGGGTGCGTGGGTGCGCGATCCCCTTCGCGGCGTTCGCATCGCTCACGAACATGATGTGGACCGGCGACGTGATCTCCGCATCCTTCGCGATGTGCACCACTGCCCCGTCATGGATAAAGGCGGTGTTCAGCGCCGTGAACGTCTGCCCGTCGAGCGCCGCGTGCCGCGTGAGGTATCGCTCGAGAAGGGCGGGTTCCTCGCGCCACGCCCGCGCAAGGTCCAGCACACGCACTCCCGCGGGTAGCGTGCGCAGGGTGGAGAGCGCCGGGGAGAAGCGGCCGTTCACGAAAACGAGCGCCGGCCACTCTGGCCGCCCGAAAATGAATGGTGCGAGCGCAGCGGGCTTCACGTCCACGCTCGGCTCGCTCAGTAGGCTGAGCTCCGCCTCGGCGATTGGCGCGACGCTCGTGAAGTGCCAGTCCTCGTTCTTCGGTGTCGGGAAGCCGAGCGCGTCGAAGCGCTCGATGGCGCGCCGCCGGGTCGCGGCGAGCCACGCCGGCTGGTTAGCGCCGTTCCTGTCGCGCGCCCCAGCGAACGCATCGAAGCCATCCAGGTACCGGCGCGTCGCCGGGCTGGAGGCTGTGCTCGACGCGCTGTTCGCGGCCGGCCGTGCGTCGAGAACCGGCGTGCTCACGTGCTAGCTCCCGCCGGCTCGATCAGCCAGTCGTACCCCTTTTCCTCCAGCTCCAGTGCGAGCTCCCGCCCACCTGACTTCACGATGCGGCCGTCGGCCAGGACGTGTACGCGGTCCGGGACGATATAGTTGAGGAGCCGCTGATAGTGCGTGACGACGATCGTCGCGCGGTCTGGCCGCCGGAGCTTGTTCACGCCGTCGGCGACGACGCGCAGCGCGTCGATGTCGAGCCCGGAATCGGTCTCGTCGAGTATGGCGAGTCGCGGTTCGAGGACCGCCATCTGCAGAATCTCGCTGCGCTTCTTCTCGCCGCCCGAGAAGCCGGTGTTCACGGACCGGGCCAGCATGTCCGGATCCATGTCCACCATCTTCAAGCGCTCCTCCATCAGATCGAGGAAGTCGATCGGGTCCGCCTCCTCGAGCCCGCGCGCTTTGCGGATCTCGTTATAGGCTTGACGAAGGAAGTACGAGTTGGAGACGCCGGGAATCTCGACAGGATACTGGAAGGCGAGAAAGATTCCGGCCCGCGCCCGCTCCTCCGGCTCCATCTCGAGCAGATTCTGCCCGTCGTACGTGACCTCTCCGGCAGTGACCTCGAACGCCGGGTGTCCGGCGAGCACCTGGGCGAGCGTGCTCTTGCCCGAGCCGTTCGGCCCCATGATCGCGTGGACCTCTCCGGCGTTCACCGCCAGGTCGATCCCGCGCAGAATCGGCTTGTCGTCGACGGAAGCGTGCAGGTTGGTAATGGTCAGCATGATGTATGTGCGTAGTGGAGAACTGGGGAAGGGGGAAGTGGGAAGGGGAAATGGGTGAACAAAACCGGTCACGATCCCTTCCCACTTCCCACTTCCCTCTTCCCTCTTCCCTCGCCCTACCCGACGCTCCCCTCGAGCGTGATCCCGAGCAACTGCTGCGCCTCCAGGGCGAACTCCATCGGGAGCTCCTTGAAGACTTCCTTGCAGAAGCCGCTGACGATCATCGAGACGGCCTGCTCGGCGCTGAGGCCGCGCTGCTTGAGGTAAAAGATCTGGTCCTCGCCGATCTTCGACGTGCTCGCTTCGTGCTCCACCGTGGCGGTGTGGTTCTGGACCTCGATATACGGAAACGTGTGCGCGCCGCAGCGGTTGCCGACGAGCATCGAGTCGCATTGCGTGTAGTTGCGCGCGCCTTCCGCCTTCGGCAGTACCTTCACCTGCCCGCGGTACGAGTTGTTTCCCTCGCCGGCGGAGATTCCCTTCGAGACGATGTTCGACTTCGTGTTCTTCCCGATGTGGATCATCTTCGTCCCGGTGTCGGCCTGCTGCTTGTTGTTGACCACCGCCACCGAATAAAACTCGCCGACCGAGTCGTCGCCCTGGAGGATCACGCTCGGATACTTCCACGTGATCGCCGAGCCGGTCTCGACCTGCGTCCACGAGATCTTCGAACGGGCGCCGACGCACTTTCCGCGCTTCGTCACGAAGTTGTAGATCCCGCCGCGTCCCTCGCTGTCTCCCGCGTACCAGTTCTGAACCGTGGAGTACTTGATCGTCGCGCGCTCGAGGGCGACGAGCTCGACGACTGCGGCATGGAGCTGGTTGGTGTCGCGCTTGGGCGCGGTGCACCCCTCGAGGTAGCTGACGTACGACCCTTCGTCGGCGACGATGAGCGTCCGCTCGAACTGCCCCGTCCCCAACGCGTTGATGCGGAAGTAAGTGGACAGCTCCATCGGGCAGCGGACCCCTTTCGGCACGTACACGAAGGAGCCATCGCTGAACACGGCAGCGTTGAGCGCGGCGAAGTAGTTATCGCTATGGGGCACGACGGAGCCGAGGTACGTCTGAACGAGCTCCGGATGCTCCTTCACCGCCTCGCCGAACGACATGAAGACGATGCCGAGCTTAGCCAGCTCGTCCTTCATCGTCGTCGCGACCGAAACGCTGTCGAAGATCGCATCGACGGCGACGCCGGCAAGCATCTTCTGCTCGGTCAGCGGGATGCCGAGCTTCGCGTAGGTGCGCAGCAGCTCGGGGTCTACCTCGTCCAGCGACGCCAGCGGCTTGATGTTCTTCGGCGCCGAATAGTAGATGATGTCCTGATAGTCGATCGGGGCGTAAGTGACATTCGACCAATGCGGCTCCTTCATCGTGAGCCACCGCCGGTACGCCTTCAGCCGCCAATCGAGGAGCCACCGCGGTTCGCTCTTCTTGGCGGAGATCGCCCGGACCACGTCCTCGCTCAACCCTCGCGGGACGGTGTCGGCTTCGATGTCGGTGACCCAGCCGTGCTGGTACTCGCGATTGACCAGCGTTTCGATGGATGAGCTCACTATTGGCTCTTGGCTACCTGGCTGCGGACTAGGGGTCGTCGGGTATGGGGAGAAACTTAGTCGGGAATGCGGGAGTGGGGAACGGGGAGCAGAAAGAGGGCATCCCGCAGTAAGGGCTGGTCGGCTTTATCTCCCCGCTCCCAGCTCGCAGCTCGCAGCTCGCAGCTCGCAGCTTGCAGCTACCAGCTACCAGCTACCAGCTACCAGCTACCAGCTACCAGCTACCAGCTACCAGCTACCAGCTACCAGCTACCAGCTACCAGCTACCAGCTACCAGCTACC
>JALZIF010000128.1 GCA_030860435.1 Gemmatimonadota bacterium
CCGGTGCACTATCTTGCCGTGCCCAATCGCGGTCTCACTGACGCGGATGCATTGGCAGTGGCGCGAACGGTTTGCGACGAGGTGGCCGCCTGGTGGCCGGCACCGCCAGATCACGCCGGCGCGTCGAGGCGTGACCGATATCAGGCGCTCCTGCTCGCGCGCGCGGTGCGGGAACGCGGCATCCGGCACCTGCACGCGCATTTCGCCACGGCAGCGACCACTGTAGCTCGCCTCGCCGCGCACATCGCGGGCGTGCCGTACACGTTCACGGCGCACGCGAAGGACATCTATCACACGAGCGTGGACCCGGGCGAGCTGCGCGAGAAACTGTGCGATGCGGCAGCCGTGGTCACAGTGAGCGACTTCAACGATCACTACCTGCACGCCCGGTTCGGCGACGATGCGACCGCGGTCCACCGCGTGTACAACGGTCTCGATCTAGCGCGCTTCCCGTACGAGGCACCGGCGGTCCGGCCGCCGCGCATTGTTGCCGTAGGCCGGTTGGTCGAGAAGAAGGGATTCGCCGACCTTGTAGATGCATGCGCGGTTCTCGCCGGGCGTGGGATCGATTTCACCTGCGCGATAATCGGTGGCGGACCGTTGGAGGACGAGTTGCGGTCGCGGATTCTCGAGCGCGGCCTCTTGGAGCGTGTGACGCTGCTGGGCGCGCGTACGCTCGAGGAGGTGACGGCCGCGGTGCGCGACGCGGCCGCGCTAGCCGCACCATGCGTGGTCGGCGAAGACGGCAACCGCGACGGTCTGCCGACGGTGCTGCTCGAGGCGATGGCGTTGGGCACACCTTGCGTCTCGACAGATGTCACCGGCATCCCCGAGCTCATCACCGACGCGGAGACGGGGCTGATCGTGCCGCAGCACGATCCGACGGCGCTGGCGTTGGCGCTCGAGCGGCTCCTCGGGAGCGCCGAGCTTCGCGTGCGGCTCGCGGAGGCCGCGCGCTCGGTGATCGAGCGCGAGTTCGACATCCATCGGAACACCCGCGCGATGCGCGCGCTGTTCGCCGGCGCGGGCATCGCCACGCGGGCGACCGCCTGACGAACATGCGCGTCGCCTACGTCTGCGCCGACAGGGGCGTTCCCGTGTTCGGTCGCAAGGGGTGCTCGGTGCACGTGCAGGAGATCATCCGCGCGTTCGAGGCGCGTGGCGCGATCGTCGACCTCTTCGCTGTCCGCCGCGACGGCGAAGCCCCGCGTGACCTGCGCGTACGGGTGCACCCGCTCCCCGCGCCGGCAGGCGGAGACGTGGCCGCGCGCGAGCGCGAGGCGATCGCGGCGAACTACCCGCTCCGCCTCGCACTTGAACGCGCCGGCCCATTCGACCTCGTTTACGAGAGGTACTCGCTGTGGAGCACTGCCGGGATGGAGTACGCCAGCGCTCGTGGCATACCTGGGGTGCTGGAGGTGAATTCGCCACTCATCGAGGAGCAGGCGCGTCATCGCGGGCTGGTGGACCGGGCGGGCGCGGAACGGTCGGCCGCGCGAGCCTTTGCGGCGGCGACGCTCCTGGTGGCCGTATCCGATGAGGTGGCGGCGTCCGTTGAGCGGCACACTGTGGCTCCAGGGCGGGTTCACGTGATCCCGAATGGAGTTGACCCGGCGCGCTTCCGTCCGCGCGACATCCACCGTCCGGCGGGTGCACCCTTCACTATCGGGTTCGTCGGAACGCTCAAGCCGTGGCACGGGCTTCCGACCCTGGTCGAAGCGTTCGCGCTCGTCAACGCGCTCGCCCCCGATGCGAGGCTTCTCATCGTCGGCGAAGGGCCGGAGCGCGAGCGCGTCGAGACGGATGCGGCGCGCTTTGGGGTGAACGGTGCCGTGCGCCTGACCGGCGCGGTCGACCCGCCGGCGGTGCCTGCGCTGCTGGCGTCGATGCATGTCGCGTGCGCCCCATACCCGCACTCGACCGGCTTCTACTTCTCCCCGCTCAAGGTTCTCGAGTACATGGCGGCAGGACTGCCGGTGGTCGCATCGCGCGTCGGGCAGCTCGCGCGGCTAGTGGTCCACGAGCGCACCGGACTCCTCTGCCCAGCAGGCGATGCAGCGGCGTTGGCGACCGCGCTGGAGCGGCTACGTCATGATCCGGCGCTCCGGGCCCGACTGGGGCGCGCGGCGCGCGCCGCGGTGACTCGTGGTCACACCTGGGATGCAGTCGTCAGGCGGGTCATCGCATTGGCGGGGCTGGAAGCGTCGCCGGCGCACCGGAATCGCGTCGAGGTCGCGACATGACGCCCGGCCGCGCGAGCCCCGCCGCCGAGACGCGGCGTGTCGTCAGGCGCTTCGCCCCTTACCTCCAGCGGCATCGACTGCTGGTCGGCGGCTCGCTCGGTGCGCTGCTGGCGGAAGTGTGCCTCAAGGCGCTCGAGCCCATACCGCTCAAGGTGATCTTCGATCACGTCATCGCGCCACCGGCGGCCGCGCCGCCGTCGGTTCTGGACTCGCTGACTCCGCTGATGCTCCTCGCCGTCACGGCGGCGGCGCTCATAGCCATCGTCGGACTGAGGGCGCTGGCGTCGTACGCGTCCACCGTCGGCTTCGCGCTCATCGGCAACCGCGTCCTGACGGAGGTGCGTAACGACCTCTATCGCCACCTTCAGCGGCTCTCCCTGGCCTTTCATGCCCGTGCCAGGAGCGGGGACCTACTCCTCCGCGTGAGCCGCGACGTGGACATGCTGAAAGAAGTCACGGTCACGGCGGCGCTGCCGCTGCTCGGGAACGTCGCGATTCTCGTCGTGACAGTCACGCTGATGTTCGTCGTTCACGCGCGCCTGGCGCTGGTGGCGGTGGCAATGCTCCCGCTCTTCTGGCTCGCGATGTCGCGAGGGACCCGCCACATTCGTGAGGCGGCGCGGATGCAACGCCGGCGCGAGGGATCGGTGGCAGCAACCACCGCGGAGTCACTGGGCGCGATCAAGACTGTGCAGGTCCTCTCGCTCGAAGGCCGGTTCGCCAGCGCGTTCGGCCGCCAGAACGACCGCACCCTATTGGACGACGTGAGGGCAAAGCGGCTCGCTGCTGGGCTCGAACGTCGCGTTGACGTCCTCCTGGCCGTGGTGACCGCGTTCGCCCTCGGCTATGGCGCTTATCTCGTGAGTCAGGCCGAGCTGACAGGTGGCGAGCTACTCGTCTTTCTCGCCTACCTCAAGATGTCGTTTCGCCCGCTGCAGGACCTCGCCAAGTACACGGCGCGCCTGGCGCGAGCGACCGCCGCCGGCGAGCGGGTGATGGAGCTGCTCGATCAGGTTCCGGACGTGCACGATTGTCCCGGCGCCGTACCCGCGCCGGCGTTTAGCGGCGACCTTCGATTCGACGGCGTTCGCTTCGCGTACGAGGACGGCGCCCCGGTGTTGGACGGCGTCGAGCTGCACGCGCGACCGGGGCAGCACGTTGCCATCATCGGCACGTCCGGCAGCGGCAAGTCTACACTCGCCTCGCTCCTGTTGCGCTTGTACGATCCGCACGATGGGCGCGTGCTGATCGACGGCGAGGACATCCGGCGGTACACGCTCGAATCGCTACGCGCGCAGATCAGCGTCGTGTTGCAGGAGCCGCTGCTCTTCGCTGCCTCGGTACGCGAGAACATCGCCTACGGGGCGCCCGACGTGGGCGAAGATGCGATCATCGCCGCGGCGCGACTCGCCAACGCGCACGGCTTCATCTCGGCATTACCCCAGGGCTACGACACCGTGCTGGGCGAGCGCGGCGTCACACTCTCCGCGGGGCAGCGGCAGCGAATCGCCATCGCCCGATCGGCTGTGCGTAGGTCTCCGATCGTCGTGCTGGATGAACCGGTGACCGGGATGGACGGGGAAAACGAACGGGCCGTCCTCGACGCGCTCGCGCGGCTGACCCGCGGTCGGACGACGATTCTGATCACTCACGACCTGCGCCAGGCGGCGCGGGCCGATCTCGTCATTCACCTCGAGCGCGGGCGCGTGACCGAGTGCGGGACGCACAGCGAGCTGCTGCGCGCCCGCGGCCGCTACGCCTCGCTCTTCACGGCGCAAACCTCCGCGCCCGCCCGCCCCAAGGAGACGCATGCTGCAAGCCGCTGATGCCGCCCTCGTCCGCCGCGATCGCGCCCTGCCTGGTCTGCGGACCATCCTCGATCCCGAGGCACTCGGCGAGGCGCTTCGCCGCCGCGTTCCGGGTCTCGACGTCGAGGGTGTCGACGCCACCTACGTTCGCTACAAGGCGGGAACGAACTGCCTCGCACGCTACCAGCTTCGCGCTGCGGGGCGCGTGGTCGACCTGCATGCGAAAGCCATCCTCCCCGCCGACGAGCCGAAGTTGACCGATGCCGAGCAGCGCCCTGGCGTACCGGGAGCGCTGGGCGCGGGCCGGCTCGTGCTGCGCGAGCAGTGCGTCATCGTCTCGGTATTTCCCAACGATGCGAAACTGAGCGCGCTCGCTGCGCTTGGGGAGCCCGGGCGCCGCGAACACGTGCTGCGCAGGGCGCTGCCAGGCCGGCCCGACTTGTGGAGCGGGTCGCTCCACCCCCTCCGCTACAAGCCAGAGCGGCGATGGGTGGCGCTGCTCCGCGGCGCCGCCGGAGGCCTTGCCATACTCAAGACGCACACCGACGGCGGATATCGCCAGGCGCGTCCCGGAGCGTCGGGGCTCACCCCAAACGGCGTGCTACGCATCGCGCAGCGAATCGGAAAGACGGACCGGTACCGCTGCCTTGTGTACGAGTGGCTTGGCGGCCGGGTGGTCAGCGAAGCGCTCGCAGATGACGCGTTCGATCCCGGGATGCTCGCGCAGGTCGGCGCCGCGGCGGCAGCGCTGCACCATTGCGACCGGACTGGTTTCCGCGCGCGGGAGCGCGATGCCGAAGCGCTGATGCTGGCGGGCGTAGCCGATGGGATCGCGGAGATCGCACCTGCGCTTGCCGAGCGCGCCCGGCGCCTCGCCGGAGCCCTCGCCGCTCAACTTGCCGCGGCTCCCGCGATCGACCGGCCGATCCACGGCGACTTCTACGCCAAGCAGGTGCTGGCGCAGGGCGATGGTGTTGCGCTACTCGACTTCGATGAGGCCAGTCGCGGCGATCCGGCGGCGGACATCGGCAACTTCATCGCCCATCTCGAGCGCGATGCGCTCCGCGGCTCGATTCCGCCAAGCAGGCTCGATCCCGCGCGTTCAGCGCTGCTCGGCGGCTACGCAGCGGCTGTCGGGCGGGATTGCGAGCGGGTCGAGTTGTACACGTCAATCGGCCTTATGCGGATCGCGTCGCACCCGTTTCGCCAGCGCGAGCCGGAATGGACCGCCAGAACGGACGCGCTCCTTGCACGCGCGGAGTCGCTCCTGCCGTCGAGCCGCGCGGCATGCGTGATCGCTCCTGCGGCCGTAGGCGCGGGTCGTGACGCGCGGACCGGTTCTGCAGGCGTCGCCCCGTCCCTGGTCGACGACCCCGACGGTGCCGCGACCGATCCGGCGCTGCCGTGGCTCGCCCAAGCGCTCGATCCGTCCGTGGCAGAGCGGGAGTTGGGCAGATTGCCGTGGCTGACGCGGGCCGGAGGAGCGGTGGGAGCGGGGGCGGGGGGTGGCGCAGCATTGCGGCTCGCCGCGATTCGCGTAGTTCGACACAAGCCGGGCCGGCGAGCCATCATCGAGTACGACGTCACCATCGAGCAGGCCGACGCCTGGCCGCGCGACATCACGCTCGTGGGGAAGGTACGCGCGCGGGGTGTCGACATGCGCACGTACGAGCTGATCGTCACGCTCTGGACCGACGGGCAGCGTCGTGATCCCGCCGACGGGTTCGCCGTTCCGGAGCCGGTCGGCATCCTGCCCGCGTTCCGAATGTGGCTCCAGCGTAAGGTGCCAGGGACTTCCGTGACGGCGGAGCTGCCGCTGCCGGGAGGGGCGGCGCTCGCCGAGCGCATTGCCGAGGGGATCGATGCGGTGCACCGGCATACGCCAGTGCCGCGGCGCCGACACGCGATGGCGGACGAGATCCGTATCCTCGGCGAGCAGCTCGGCGTCGCGATGCGCACGCGGCCCGCACAGGCCAACCGCATTTCTCGGATCCTCGCCGCCTGCGAGCGGGTCGGCGCGTCGGTGCGTGATCCCGAGCCGTGTGGCATCCACCGCGACTTTTATCCGGACCAGCTTCTGATGGACGGGGCGCGGCTATACCTGCTTGATTGGGACCTCTTCTGTGCAGGTGATCCAGCGCTCGACGTGGGGAACTTCATCGCACACCTCATAGAGCAAGGGATACGGGAGCGCGGTGCTCCCGACGCGCTGGCCGACCGTGCCGCGGCCATGGAGGAACGCTTTGTGGAGCTACAGGGCGATCGCGTGCGCAGCCGCATCGGTGCCTACCTAACCATGACCCTCGCGCGCCACATCGCTCTCAGCATGCGCATCCCCGGCCGCCGCCACACGACGGGAATGCTCCTCGACCTTTGCGAGCGGCGCCTAGGCCTCAGCCGGGGCGCTCGCTCGTCACAACCGCCGCGCGCGGACGCGGCACTGGTGACTCAGCCATGAACGCAAAGACGAACCTCGCCCTCACCCTTGCTTTCGGGGCGCTGACCCCGTTGGCACCAGCCGCGCAAGGAGCGTGCATTCCATCCCCCGGCACTCGCTGCGAGCGCGGTGACAGCGCCGGGCTGGCGACGCGTGCCCCAGCCGGGAAGCCGTGGGGTATTCACGTCTCGTTCTCGAACGTTCTCGATAGCAATATCGAGCGAGACCGCGACGAGATGGCGGCCTACGGGCTCGTCTCCGCAATCGGCGGGCGCTTGCGCAGCAGCGCGCCAGGGCCCGCGCTCGAGCTGGAATACGAGGTCGCGGCGCACTCGTACATGCGAACCGATAAGTGGGATCGCGTGAGCCATGCCGCGCGGGGCCGCTACTCTCGGAGGGTCGCCGGGGATTGGACGCTCGAAACCACGGCCGAGGCTTCGCTCAAAGGGTCCTCGGAGGATCGCGAACTGGCGAACCGCTACGGCCTCGAGCAAGCGGTGGAGTACCGGCTGCTACGCGTCACGCGCCTCGGGCTGGAGGTCGCTTACCGGATGAAGCAGCACCCTGACAATGACGAGCGCAATGGGGTCAATCAGTATGTTCTTGCCGCCATCGAGCAGCGCTTCGAGGGCGACCGGGAGCTCGAGCTGAGCTCGCGCTACGAACGCAACCGCGCGACAAACGATCGTTACGACTATCGGCGATTCACGCATGAGGCTGTGCTGTCAACGCCGATCGGGAAGCGCGACGCGCTGGAGCTGGGACTCAAGTACCGCACGCGTCGCTACGACCACCGGTTGGTCGAGGTCGGCGACGAAGAGGTCCTGCGGCAGGAATATCGGTGGGCGCCGTCCCTACAGTGGGAGCGCGCGCTCGCCGGCAGCGTGTATCTGGAGGCCGCGTACGAGTTCGAGACGCGGTCCTCGAACGATCCAGACAAGTCGTATGACGCCCATCAGTTCGCCATCACTTTCACCCGCAGGTGGTGAGACCCCGGCGCCGATGCAGCGCAGGGCGCCGCGCCACGCTCGCTACGGCGCTCTCCGTTCCCTCGTTTACTCGAATTCGGGAGGCAGGCATGAAGCAATTGGACCAGTGTTCGACCGTTTCGCCGTGGCTGCGTGCCGCGATCATTCTCGTGCTCATCGCGCTCGCGGGATCGTGCGGCGGCGACTCGATCCTCGCGCCGGTCGGTCCCACGATCGCGGGGCCGAGTCTCACTGGCGGCGCGCATGGCGACGATGATGACGACGATGATGACGACGATGACGATGACGACGCTGACTTCCTCCGGCCGGCATCCGGGGCGCCATCGCTCGCCCAGCTCTCGGCCAGCTTCTACGCGGTGCGTGGCGCGCAGCGCGAGGTTCGCCTCATGTATCACGCCGCACCGGGCGCGACGGACTCGACCACGTTCGTGCATCTCCTCGTGCCCGCCGGCGCCCTGAAAACACGGCCGAACGGTACAACGATCGCACCGGGCGACTCTCTGCGAATCACGGTTACCGTCGTGGACACGCTCAGTCTCATCGTCGAGTTCCAGCCGGCCGGGCTGCGCTTCGCCGCCGATCACCCGGCGCGGTTGACGATAGGGTACGGCGAGACCGACCCCGACGTGAACGGCGACGGGGAGGTCGACGATATCGATGAGGAGCTGGAGGATGCGTTCGCGATATGGAGGCAGCAGGCCGTGGGGAAGTCTTTCACGCCGCTCGATAGCCAGATCGACAAGGTGGCGCAGACGGTTAGGTCGAAGCTCGACGGGTTCACAAGATACGCAATCGCCTATTGAGGCGCCGCGAGATCTCGTAACCCATTGCGAGCCGGCCAGCGCACACCCGATTGTAGCGGCGCGGACCACGATCGATATTCATCGCGGTGCGTTCCGCCCTCGCGCGCTGGTCGCGACGGGCGCGCGTTGCGTCGCGTCCCACGACCCACCCGCGCGGATGATGCGATACTTCCGGGCGGTCCCTGCCGCTCGACCCGTGGCTAACCTCACTCTCCTCACGCTCAGCGATTCGTTCGGCGCGATCTGGCCGGGACTGGCGAGCGAGTGCGGGCTCGCGCTCGCCGCGGCGAGCGACACCTCCGCGTTCGGACGTCTCGACGGCGTGGGCGTAATCGCGGGGGCGGGCGTCGAGGAGACGCTGGCTGCGACTTTCAGGCAGATCTCACCTAGTGCGGCGGACGTTGCTGCCGTCGGTGCGCTCCCCGCTCACCGCCTGGCTGTGTCGGTGATGCGGGCAGGCGCCTCGGACTACTTCGCGCTTCCACAGGATCTCGACCTCCTCCGATCCTGGCTCCGGGAACGCGCCGACCGGCTCCGCACCCGCGAAAGCCGGAGCGCGTTTGCGGCCCGCGAGACCGCGAAATATCACTTCGACGGGATCCTGGGCGGAAGCGCCGCGCTGCGAACTGCCCTCGAGCAAGCGTCTCGCGTGATCCCGCACGCGAACGTGACCATCCTCATCGCGGGGGAGACGGGAACAGGAAAGGAGCTTCTGGCGCGGGCGATCCACTACAACGGTCCGCGGCGCGAGCAGGCATTCGTCGACGTGAACTGCGCCGCGATCCCGAACAACCTGCTCGAGAGCGAGCTGTTCGGGCATGAAAAGGGCGCCTTCACCGATGCGAGCGTGGCGAAGCCGGGGCTGTTCGAGGTAGCGAGTGGCGGAACGCTCTTTCTGGACGAGATCGGCCACCTCCCGCTCATGCTCCAGGGGAAGCTGCTTCGCGTGCTCGAGGAGCGCGTGATCCGCCGCGTCGGCGGCACGAAGAACATCCCCGTCGACGTCCGTATCATCGCGGCTTCGCACGTGGATCTCGCGATGGCCGTTCGCCGCGGAGAGCTCAGGGAGGACCTCTACTACCGGCTTGCCGTGGTACCGGTCACGCTACCACCGCTGCGAGAGCGGCGGGACGACATTCTTCCCCTTGCCCACCACTTCCTGGCACGATTCGCCAAGGATTACGGACTCCCGGAGGCGGTGCTCACCGCTGGAGCGGAGCGTGCGCTCTCGGCGCGTCCCTGGCCGGGAAACGTACGCGAGCTTCGTAACGCGATGGAGCGTGCGATCCTCCTCGCGGGTCGGAGCGAGCTCGATGCGGCAGATTTTTCCGAGGTCGACGCATCACCCGCTGGCGGCGCCGATGGCGGTTTCCCCTTCCCGGCGCCGCTCGGCAAGATCATCCGTGTCGCGACGGGACGAATGCTCGACCTGTGCGAGGGCAACAAGAGCGAAGCTGCGCGCCGGCTCGGGATCTCGCGAGCGCGGCTGCAGCGGCTGCTCGATACGCCCGCCGGCGGCGACGACGACTTCTCGTGAGGCGTCGATTACTCTCCTTTGAGGTGTGTCCGATGATTGACCGACGCGTCATACTTTTCCTCGCGCTTCTGGTGACCTCCGCCTGTGCGGACGATTCCACCGGCCCGACGCAGCAGTCGGTTCCCGAGGACCAGCTTACGTTCCTCCGTCCAGCGGACAACGCACCCCCGCTCGCCCAATCGTCGGTGAGCTTCTGGGCGGTGCGGGGCGAGGATACGGAAGTGCGCTTGTTCTACGTGGGAGGCGACGAGTTTCTGGAGTTCGAGGTGGACGACGAGTCATTGCTTCGCAGGCCGGATGGATCGCTATTCGCCGAAGACGATTCGATTCAGATCACCATCACTGTGGTTGACCAGCAGCGGCTGGTCGTGGACTTCCAGCCGACCGGGCTGCTCTTCGATCCGGACGAGCCGGCGGAGCTGAGCATCCGCTACGCCAACACCGACGACGACCTCAACGGGGATGGCGAGGTGGATGAGGAGGACGACGAGCTCGAGGCGCAGTTCAGCATCTGGCGCCAGACCAACCCTGGCGACCCGTGGTTCCGGATCGGCACGGCCGTCTTCGAGGACCTCGAGGAAGTCGAGGCGGATATCACAAGCTTCACCCGGTACGCTATCGCGTACTGAGTCTTCGCGCGCGGATCTCCGTGCTCGCCCCCGACGATCGCGATCGTCTCCTCGACGCCGCCCGCGCCCACGCGTCTGCGGGCGAGTGGAGCTCCCTGCGCTCACTCCTCAACGGGCGCGAGGAGACCGTGTCGCGCCGGCCGGAGCTCGCGTTCCTGCTCGCGGAGGCGGAGCTGCGGCTAGGCGACCCGCGCACGGCGATCCCGCGCCTGGGCGCCGTGCTCGTGTCGCTCGAGCGCAACGGCGACAACGCGGCGCTTCGGCGGGCGCTGAATCTTCTAGGCGCGGCGTACTTCGAGACGGGTGACCTCGCCTCCGCGGAGGCAGCGTTTGGGCGCGCGCTCGATCTCGCCCACGCCGAGCGCGACGACCTGCTGATCGCGCGAGCGACCAACAACCTCGGCGCCATTGCCAATGTTCACGGCGAGCACGAGCGGGCGCTCGCGCACTACCAGCTCGCCGTGCCGGCGTACCAACGACTTGGCAACGTGCTCGGGCTGGCCGAAAGCTATCACAACATGGCGATCACTTTCCGCGATGCGCGCCGGTACGACTCCGCCGACGAGTACGAGCGCCGCGCGATCGAGTTCGCTCGCGAGGGGGGCAGCGCCCGGCTGCAAGCGATGGCGCAGGTGGGGCGCGCCGAGTTGTGCCTTCTGCGCGGCGACGCGCATCTTGCTGACGTGGGCGCGCGGCGCGCGGCGCTCGAGTACGCCGCGATCCCCGACCCGGTAGGAGAGGCTGACGCACTCCGTCTCGCCGGCGCCGCCCGCTTGGCCGCCGGCGCCAGCGATGATGCCCTCGTCGCC
>JALZIF010000170.1 GCA_030860435.1 Gemmatimonadota bacterium
CGAAGGGGGTGATCCCCACCCGGGCGGGATTACGAATCTTCCAGGCCGTGGTGCGGGACGATTCCGGGATGATCGAGGCCTCGTGGCCCGGGCAGCCGTACCTGGAGCGGGCGATCAGCAAGGGGGACGTCCTCCTGCTCAGCGGTCCGGTCCGCTTTTCCACGGGCGGCAACTCGTCCCGCGTGAGTTCGTGAACCTCGGGTCCGACGAGGACGGAGCGACCGGCGGCCGCGTGCTCGCCGTTTACCCGGCGACGGAGGGGCTGTCTTTCAAGGTCATCCGGTCGTTGATCGACAAGCACCTCGAATCGCTCCTCGTGTTGGTGGTCGAGTACCTGCCGGCGGAGCTCCTCGCGGCCGCGGGCGTGCCGCCACTACCCGAGGCGCTTCGGCTCGTGCACCGGCCGGCCACCATCGGCGACGCGCTGCGGGGGCGTGCGCGGCTCGGCTTCGAGGAGTTGTTCTTTGTGCACGTCTTGCAGCGGCGGGCCAAGGACCTCGCCCGTGAGCGGCGTGCCGGGATCGTATTCGTGAACAAGCCCGACCTCACATCCGCGCTGAAGGCGTCGCTTCCATTCGATCTCACGGGCGCACAGGCCCGGGCCATGCGCGAGATCTTCACTGACATGTGCAGCGACTGCCGCATGCACCGTTTGCTGCAGGGGGAGGTGGGCAGCGGCAAGACGATCGTCGCGCTCTTCGCCGCGCTTCTCGCCGTCGAGAACAAATTTCAGGCAGCCGTCATGGCGCCGACCGAGCTCCTGGCCGAACAACATTCGCGGACGTTCGAGCACCTGTTGGGGCCGTTAGGCATCAGGCCCGTACTCCTGACCGGAAGTCTCGGTGCACGCGACCGCCGAACGGCGATGGAGCGGCTCGCGAGCGGGGCGCCGCTCATCGCCGTCGGAACCCACGCGCTGGTTCAAAGTGGCACGGCATTCGGCGCGCTCGGGTTAGCGGTCGTCGACGAGCAGCACCGATTCGGTGTCGAGCAGCGGGCGGCGCTGGGGGCGAAAGGGGAGCGGCCGGACGTGCTTCTCATGAGCGCAACGCCGATTCCACGCTCGCTCGCGCTCACCCTCTACGGCGACCTCGACCTGAGCGTCCTCGACGAGCTGCCGCCCGGCCGGAAGCCAGTTCGCACGGCGCTCCGTCCTGAGTCGGCGCGCGAGCGCGTGCTCGAGTTCGTGGACCGTGAGATCGATGCCGGCCGGCAGGCATATGTGGTGTATCCGGTGATCGAGGAGTCCGAGAAGTCCGACCTGAAGGCGGCGACGACAATGTTCGAGACCTTGTCGAAGGGACCGTTCACCGCGCGCAGTGTCGCACTCCTTCACGGGCGCGTCCCGCCTGACGAGCGCGATGCCGTGATGCGCCGCTTCCGCGACGGCGCGCTCGACGTGTTGGTCGCCACAACGGTGATCGAGGTCGGGATCGACGTCGCGAACGCGAGCGTCATGTTGATCGAGCACCCCGAGCGGTTCGGCCTGTCTCAGCTTCACCAATTGCGTGGACGCGTAGGGCGCGGCACGGAGGAGGCCTACTGCATCCTCCTAGGCGACGTGAGCCCGGACGTTGCGCAGCGGCTCCGCGTCTTCGTGGGGACGGAAGACGGCTTCGAGATCGCGCGTGCCGACTTGCGGCTGCGCGGCATGGGAGACTTGTTCGGCGAGCGCCAGAGCGGAGCGCCGATGTTTCGCTACGCAGACCCGCTGCGCGATGAGGAGCTCAACATCATCGCGCAACGGTGCGCGGCGACCGTGCTCGGGGCAGATCCGGAGCTTGCGCGTCCGGAGCATGAGGGGATCCGGAAGGCGCTCACGGAGCGGTACGCGCGCTCGTTGGAGCTGTTCAGGGTCGGCTAGCTTGCGGCGGGGTGCCGTCCGGGCGCCGTGGCGCGGTAAGCCGCCGCCGGATCAGGTCGAGCTCCGCGTTCGCCTTCTCCAGCTGATCCTTGAGGCGCTGGACCTCTCTCTCCAGCTCCTCCTCTCGCGCTGACGGCGGAGGTGCGACCTCGACCACCTGAATCGAGTCGGCGGCGGCGCTCGCCGTCTCGAGCTCCCTCTGGAGGGAGTCGAGCCTCAACGTCATCCAGCGGAGGACGCGCGCCTCGGGAGCGCGCCCAACGTACGGGCTGTCCGCTAGATAGCGTTCGAGGAGGGCGAAACCCAGAGTCGGACTGCGATCTGGATTGGCTGGATCGAGCTGGTAAATCGCGCGCCAGTACAACGCTTCATGCGCCTCGCGCGTGCCCGGCGTGTCCGTGATGAAGGCGGCGAGCGCACTGTCTGCCCGGGTGTAATGTCCCGCCGCGGCCGACTGCTGAGCCACGGTGATCGCGGTTATCCAGTCGAGCGCGGGCTCGAACACAACGGGCTCGGGGCGCCGGACGCATCCGAGCGCGAGGAACCCGGCCGCCAGGAAGATTCGCCTCATACTGGGGTGCCGACCGAGAGGCTCCGCCAGTGCGCCGCGTTAGGCGCGGTCATCAGAACCGGAAGTGATATCGTGAACGTCGTTCCCGTCCCGAGGGTGCTGTCCACCGTGATCGAGCCTCCGTGCGCGACCACGATCTGCCTCGCAATCGCGAGTCCAAGACCAGTTCCGCCGTGAGCCGCGGAATCCTGATTGTTGGCCTGGAAGAACTTCTCGAAGATGTGCGGGAGTTGCTCGGGCGGGATCCCGGCGCCGGTGTCGCTCACCGCGATCTGAACGTCGCCGTCCAACCGGTCCGCGCGGAGCTCGACCGTGCCGCCGCGGTTCGTGAATTTGAAAGCGTTCGACAACAGGTTGCCGAGCACCTCGTTCATTCGGTCCGGATCCCACTGCACCTCGCCAGGGAGCGGGTCGCCACGGTGCAGCTGGAAGTCGATGCCCCGCTGGATCGAGAGCACCCGAAAGGTCTGCTCCAGGTCCCGTAGGAACCCGGGAAGGTCGACCGTGCGGAGGTCGAGCTTCCCCCCGCCAGCCTCGAACCGGCTGATGTCTAGCAGTTGGTGCACGAGCCTTCCGAGCGATAGCGTCTGCGCCTCGAGCGTGCGGAGGATCTCACGCTGCTTGTGCGTCACGGTCCCGTATACGCCTTCCTCGAGCAGCTGTATATAGCCTAGGATGACGTTGACCGGCGTCTTGAGCTCGTGCGAAGCGACCGAGATAAACTCGGCCTTCAATCGGTCGAGCTGCCCTAGTTGCGCGGCCATGGAGCGAAAGCTCATCGAAAGGCGGCCGAACTCGTCCCGTCGGGTCGGGGCCACTGGCAGCTCGTAGCGGAAGTTGCCGCCAGCTACCTCCGCCATGCCGATCTCGAAGTTGCGAATCGGGCGCGCGATCGAGCGCCAGATCGCGATCGCAATGACAAGGGCGAGCGCCAGCGCGACGGCAAACGCGGCTAGCGACGCCTGCTGTGCCTCCTCGCTCGCAGCGCGAGCCTCGCCAACGCGTTCCGTTAGACGCGAGGCGACGTCTCGCTCGGCGCCCCGCACGATGCTCTCGGTCTCGGTGATTGCGGGGATCACCGAGTCGCGGGATAGCTCGAGCGCCTTCTCGCCGCTGTCGGCGCGCGCGAGTCGGTACTCGACGGCGGCGAGGCGCGCCACTTGCGTGAGCGTCTCGCGAATGCGCTGAGCGCGGTCAGCCGTCAAGTCGAGCCGGCGCAGTGTGTCCAACGACGGCTGCACGGCCGCCAGGCGTGCGAACAGTGTGTCGAGCGGCGAGGTGAGCGTGTCCCGCGCGACTACTGTGAGGCCAACGTTCGTCTCGGCGCGGCGGACCTCGCCCAGCTCGGTGCGGACGCGTGTCAGCGCCGCCAGAGCAGCGAAATCCTGATTGCGAAGCTGCTGCGTGCTCTCGTGGAGATCGCGGCTGGACTTGAGCGCGAGCACGAGAGGCACGATCAGGACGAGCGCAATCGCGAAGAGGCCGAAGGCGAGTCGGGCGCGGATCGTCACGTCAGAACGCGAGCCTCACCCCGACTGCGAGGTCACGGTGCCGCGAAGCCGCAGAGGGATAGGGGATGTCGGCCGGGCCCCGTTCCTCCCGCAGGTCGTAGATGAACAGTGCGGCACTGCCGAGGAGCGTCACCTGCCCGCCGATCATGCCGACCCGCGCTCGGCGGTCGGCAGTGGTGGCGCGCACGTACAGGCGCTCCGACGTCTCGTCCGCGTAGCGGCCGGCCGCGAGCTCGCACAGCGCCGGATCGTCGAGGCAGCGCGCGCGCAGATCGTCGTACGCCGTATCGGCTCGGCCTCGCTCGACCAGCGCGAAGGTGCCGAACGAGACCGCTGCGGCGAGCAGTGCCCACTTGGCGGTGCGCACCGGCGTCCAGGCGCGAGCATCGGCTGACCCACCCGATCCGCCCCGGAGTGAGTTGGCGCGCTGCGCCTGCAGCGCCGAAGTGGACGGCGCCGGATAAGCCGCCATCGCGACCGCGAGGACGAGTGCCATCTTGCGTGCTCTCATCGGAGGCTCACCACGTTGCCGAGGCTCGGGGCCACCACGACCTGGCCGTTGAGGACAATGGGAGGATGCCGGATTTCGCTCCCCAGGTGCCGGCTCCACAGGCGCGTCCGGCTGCGCCGGTCGAACAGGACCACCTCGCCCCCGATCGTTGCAACGAGCACGCCGCCGCGAACAACGAGGGGGCCGGTCGACGCGACGCAGTCGAGCGGCGCCGCGGCAGCCTCGTCGGGAGCGGCAAGAGGAATCATCCAAAGCTCGCACCCGTTCGTCAAGGCAAACACGGTATCGCGCGCGATGGCCGGAGCACCCGCGACGGCCTCGCCGGTCCCCACGCGCCATTGCACTCTGCCCGAGGGAACCGTGATCGCCATCACGATTCCGGCCGGGGATGCCAGAACCGCCGTCGAGTCATTGGCGCGTGCGAGCGGAGCGATGCTTGACGCGCCGAGCGCCGCGAAGGTCACGGTCGCCCCGCTGAACCGGTCGAGGATTACGAGCGTGTCGGTGAGCGTCGCGATCGTCACGTAGCGCCCGACAACCAACGGTCCAGCGCGTGACGGCCCGGTGCGGCGACGCCAAAGGACCCGTCCGTCGGCGACCGCCACGGCGAACGCCAACCCGTCGGCTTGGGTCGCGCCGTATACCGCGCCATCAGCGATGGCGAGCGGCGCCGCGACGTCGCCGATGGACCGGCGCCAAAGCCGCTTGCCGGTGAAGACGTCGATCGCCGCCAGCGTGCCGTCGTGCCCCTCGGAGGCGGCGACGATGCGACCGCCGCTCATAGCCGGCCCCGCGCCGAAGGGCCCCTCGCCACGGTAGCGCCAAAAAGGTTGGCCGGTCCGTGTGTCGAATGCGTAAACGAACCGGTCCACGGTGGCCACGGCGCTCACCCGCTCCCCAATCGCCGCCGCGCCGACCGTGCCGCGGCCCAGCGACGCGCGCCATGCGATGCGCGGATTGCTAGTAACGCTGTCATCGGATGACGGGGCGCGCGTCGCCGTGCCGAGATACTCGCGCACCTCGTGTGCTCCGTCTCGAGGCACGGCGCGATACACGCCTCCGCATGCGGCGTTGACAGCGATACCGGTGACCAGTAGCTTGCCCGGCCACCGACGTAACCTTCGATGGGTCAATGACATTCCCAGCTGTGTGGATCGAAGAGCTGCACGATCACGTGGGGCGGACCGTGACGGTCCGCGGGTGGGCGACCAACGTGCGCTCCTCCGGCAAAGTTGCCTTCGCGGTGGTCCGCGACGGAAGTGGCATCGTTCAGACCGTGCTCGCGAAAAGCACGGTCACTCCGGAGGCGTGGGAGAGCTTCGGCCACCTCACGATCGAGACGTCGGTTGCCGTTAGCGGAGAAGTGCGGGCCGAGGCGCGTGCCCCCGGCGGCTACGAAATCGGGGTCATTGACCTCACGATCCTGGGGCCGTCGCCGGTCGACTACCCGATCCAGCCGAAGGAGCACGGGGTCGACTTCCTCCTGGACAATCGACACCTGTGGTTGCGCAGCCGGCGCCAGCGGGCGATCGCGCGCGTGCGCAACGAGGTCGAGCAAGCGATCCACGATTTCTTCTACGAACGCGGATTCCTCCGCGTGGACACCCCGATCCTGACGGCCGCAATTGGAGAGCGCTCGGGCCTCTTCGCCACGGACTACTTCGACGAGGGGACCGCGTTCCTCGCGCAGACCGGCCAACTCTACGGCGAGGCTGCGGCCGCCGCCTTTGGAAAGATCTATACTTTCGGACCGACCTTTCGCGCCGAAAAGTCCAAGACGCGCCGCCACCTCACCGAATTCTGGATGATCGAGCCCGAGGTGGCGTGGAACGATTCCGACGACAACATGCGTCTCCAAGAAGATTTCGTCTCTTACGTTGTGCGTCGGTGCCTCGAGCGCATGCCGGAGGAGCTAGAGGAGCTTGAGCGGGACACGTCGAAGCTCGAGTCCGTGACGCCCCCTTTCCCTCGCGTCAACTACACGAATGCGGTCGCGACGCTTCAGCTCAAGGGGAGCGCGATCCAGTGGGGTGACGACCTCGGGGCCGAAGACGAGTCACTTCTCGTCGCGGATTACGACCGTCCGGTCTTCGTCTACAACTATCCGAAGGCGGCGAAGGCGTTCTACATGAAGGAGAACGCCGCCGACCCACGCACGGTGCTGTGCAACGATTGTCTAGCTCCGGAAGGGTACGGCGAGATCATCGGCGGCAGCCAGCGCGAGGACGATCGCGACAAGCTCGCTAGGCGAATCGAGGAAGAGCGGCTTCCAATGGACGCCTATGGCTGGTATCTCGACCTGCGGAAGTACGGCACATTCACCCATGCCGGCTTCGGTCTAGGTCTCGAGCGCACCGTCGCGTGGATCTGCGGCACGCCGCACATCCGGGAGTGCATTGCGTTCCCAAGGATGATGAATCGGCTGAAGCCTTGAGCCGAGAGAAACGAGCTCATTCTTCGCCTTGCTTCACCTCCTCCCACAGCGCGTCCAGCTCCGCCAGCCCCAGCCCTGCCATCTCGAGCCCCCGCGCTGCCGCCAGGCGCTCCATTGCCTCGAATCGTCGCACGAACTTGAGGTTCGCCTTGTCGAGCGCGATCGCGGCGTGTACGCCCGCCTTGCGGCAGAGGTTGACGACGGCAAATAGGAGGTCGCCGAGCTCCGCCTCGAGCGCGACGTGCCGCGCGTCGTGGACGGGAACGCCGCCAGCGCCGAGTCGGACCGGCGAATCGCCGAGCTGCTCACGCACTTCGCCAAGCTCTTCCCCCACTTTGTCGGCCGGTCCTTCCGAGTCGGGCCAGTCGAAGCCGACGCCGGCGGCGCGATCCTGGAGGCGGTGCGCTCGGTGGAGAGCCGGGAGCTGCACGGGGAGGCCATCGGCGATGGAACGCCGCTTCCTCGCCTTCATCGCCTCCCACGGCTCCTTGGCTCCGTCGCTGTAGAGATGGGGGTGGCGGCGCTTCATCTTCGAGATGAGCGAGCTCGCCACGTCGTGGAATCCGAACGTGCCGCGCTCCTCAGCGACCACCGCATGGAAGAGCACTTGGAGGAGGACGTCTCCAAGCTCTTCGCACATCGGTCCGTCGTCGCCAACGCGTAAGGCGTCGTCCAGCTCGTGCGCTTCCTCGATGAGGTAGGGTCGCAGAGACTCGTGCGTCTGCGCAGCATCCCACTCGCACCGGCGGCGAAGATCGCGCATGAGCGCGAGTGTATCATCAAGTCCTGGCTTGTCTTGCATAGCTTCCTCGGTGCCGGTAAACTACCGGCTACTCCAATGACGCGCCAACCGCGAAGCGCCACCACACGCGCCTGGGTCGACATCGATCTGGGCGCGTTGCGACAGAATGGGGCCACGCTCGCCGACCGAGCGGGCGTCCCCCTCCTCCCGATGGTGAAGGCTGACGCGTACGGACTCGGCGCCGTGCAGGTCGCCCGCGCCCTCGAGCCGCTCGCCCCCTGGGGGTTTGGCGTCGCGACGGTGGAGGAAGGAGTCGCGCTGCGCGACGCGGGAGTCCAGCGTCCGATTCTTGTTTTCACTCCGCTTCTCGGGCCGGACC
>JALZIF010000212.1 GCA_030860435.1 Gemmatimonadota bacterium
GCCGAGTACTTGGGCCTCCTCGACCCAGCAGACGATGAAACCCGCGAGGTCGTAGTCGGGTGGGGTGTAGAGCCCGGGCATCTCCGCAGTCTCGCCCCCCAGAAGCGCGCAACCGTTCTCGCGGCACCCCGTCGCGACGCCGTTGACGACCGCCTCGACGACGCTCGGCACGAGCACGCCGAACGCGACGTAGTCGAGGAAGAATAGCGGCACCGCCCCCTGAACCAGGATATCGTTGGCGCAGTGGTTGACGAGGTCGCGGCCGACCGTGTCGTGGCGGCCGGCCTCGATCGCGACCTTGATCTTGGTGCCGACGCCATCCGCGCTGGAGACGAGGAGCGGACTGCGCGCGCCCTCGGGCATCCGGAACATTCCTCCGAAGCCTCCGAAGCCACCGCGTACCCCAGCAGTGTAGGTCGACTCGGCGAGCGCCTTGATGCGCGCCTTGGCGGTGTCCGCAGCCGCGACGTCTACACCGGCCGCGCGATAGTCGAAACCCGCCGGGCCGTCGAGACCCGGCCTCACGCCGGAAGGTCCTGGTCGAACGTCACGAGTCGGTGAAACTGCCGCACGCGAGCGGCGATTTCGTCAGGTCCGAGCTCGAGGAAGCGTGCGATCGAGAAGCGCTCCACGGCGAAGGATCCCATCGCCGAGCCATAGACGACCGCGCGCCGAAGATTCGGCTCGCTCAGGTCGCCGCTACGGGCAAGGTACCCCATGAAGCCGCCCGCAAACGAGTCGCCCGCTCCCGTCGGGTCGAAGACGTCCTCGAGCGGGAACGCCGGCGCGAAAAACACCGTGGACTCGGTGAACATGAAGGCGCCATGCTCTCCCTTCTTGATTATGACGTGCTTCGGCCCGCGGGCGAGAATCCACCGTGCCGCCTTCACGAGATTCGCCTCCTCCGTGAGCTGGCGCGCTTCCGAGTCGTTGAGCGTGATGAGGTCCACGCGCGCCAGTAGCTCGAGTAGCTCCGGTCGCCGGCTCTCGATCCAGAAGTTCATCGTGTCGCAGGCGACGAGCCGCGGGCGCTCGACCTGCCGTAGCACGTCGAGCTGGAGCCGCGGGTCGATGTTGGCAAGGAAGACGAAGGGCGCACCGCGAAACGAGGCCGGGATCTTGGGGGAGAAGTGCGAGAACACGCCCAGATGCGTCTCGAGAGTCTCGGCGGCGTTCAGATCGTGCCGGTAACGCCCGCGCCAGCGGAACGACGCCCCATCCGCCCGCTCGATCCCGGACAGGTCGACGCCCCGCGCGGCGAGTGCTTCAAGTTGGTCTACGGGGTAGTCGTTCCCCACGACGCCGACGAGCTGCACCGGCGCGAAGTGGCTGGCGGAGGCGGAGAAGAAGGTTGCCGAGCCACCCAATACATTGTCTGCCTTGCCGAAAGGTGTCTCGACAGAATCGAGCGCGACGGAGCCGACGACGAGAACGGTCATGTCGCGCATCACATCCGATCTGGCGCCGAGATTCCGAGTATCGTCAGGCCGTTTCGCAGGACGATGCGCGCGGCGCGAGCGAGGACGAGCCGGGCGCGCGTGACCTCCTCGGGCTCGTTGAGCACGTGGTGCTTGTGATACCAGAGATGGACCTTCGCGGCAGTGTCGTGCAGGTAGCCGGCCAGACGGTGCGGCTCGAGCGCTTCGGCGGCACCGGCGACGAGCGCGGGAAAGTCGAGGAGTGCCTTGATCAGCTCCTTCTCTTCCGGTTGCGACAGCGCGTCGAAGCTCACCCGCTCGCCGGTGACGATCGCCGGGTCGATCCCGCCAACCCGAAAGATGCCGCACATGCGGGCGTGGGCCATCTGAATGTAATAGACCGGATTCTCGTCACTCTGCTTCATCGCAAGGTCCACGTCGAAGGCGAGCTGAGAATCCCCTCTCCGCATGAGGAAGAAATACCTGACCGCGTCGCGACCGACCCACTCGATGAGATCACGCACGGTGACGTAGCTGCCGGCACGTTTGGAGATCTTCACCTCCTCCCCGCCTCGCATGACTGTCACCATCTGGTGCAGAACGTACTCCGGGTACCCCTCGGGGATCCCGATGCCGAGTGCCTGAAGCCCCGCGCGCACGCGCGTCACCGTGCTGTGGTGGTCAGAGCCCTGGACATCGATCGAGCGGCGGAATCCGCGCTCCCACTTCGTCACGTGATATGCGACGTCCGGGACGAAGTATGTATAGTCTCCCCCCTTTTCCGGGCTCTTCTTCATCACCCGGTCCTTATCATCGCCGAAGGTAGTCGTCCGGAGCCAGAGCGCGCCGTCGCGCTCGTAGGTGTGCTTCGACGTGACGAGAGCGCGCACGGTCGCTTCGACCGCGCTCTCACCCTCGACCCCCTGGCCGAGGTCGGGTGTTCCGCGCGCCGAACCGGGCGCATACAGGCTGCTCTCGAGAAAATACGACTCGAAGTTTACGCCGAACGCCTGCAGGTCCAGGTCCTGCTCCTTGCGCAGCTCGCGTACGGCGAAACGCGTGACCGCGGTCAGGTCGGCGCCGTGCGAATCGCGCGGGTGCTCCGCGACGTAGCGCTCGGCGACTTCCCGGATGTACTCGCCGTGGTACCCGCCCTCCGGGATCGACGCGTCGCGGCCGGCGAGCTGCGCGCAGCGTGCCTGAACGCTGAGGGCGAGGTTCTGAATCTGGACGCCGCCGTCGTTGTAGTAAAACTCGCGCGACACACTCCACCCCGTCCACCAGAGCAGGGTGGAGATGGCGTCGCCGAGCGCGGCCTGACGACCGTGGCCGACGTGCAACGGCCCGGTCGGGTTTGCGGAAACGAACTCGACGTTCACGGCGCAGGCCGCGCCGGAGTTGCTGCGCCCATAGCGCTCATCCGCCGCGATGATGGCGGCGAGACCGCGAGCGTTGGCGCCGGGACGGAGGCGGAAGTTGATAAACCCCGGCCCCGCGACTTCGGCGTGCTCGAGGATGTCGTCGAGCCCGATCTGCCTGACGATGTCGGCCGCGATCTCGCGCGGCTTCCGCCCGAGCGGGCGGGCAAGCGTCATCGCGAGGTTGGTGGCCCACTCGCCGTGCGCCGGGTCGCGCGGCCGCTCGAGCACGGGCTTGACC
>JALZIF010000246.1 GCA_030860435.1 Gemmatimonadota bacterium
ATCATGCAGTCGCCGACCTGTTAACTGAACAGTATTGGAGTTAGCTCCGCGATAAACTGGCGCGTGTCCTTCTGTCCGCGCCTCGGCCACACGAGATAATTGAAGTTCGCCACAGTATGCCACGCCACGAAGCCGCGCGATGGGCATGCTCCAAGGCGTCGAGCAACTGCGATGCAGCCTCGACAGGAGGCTCGCGTCCGAGCGCCACGTCGATGAGCACATCGGTATCCACGAGGATGATCACAGGTACTTCTTGGCGAGCGCCCCATAGCGATCGTCGTCTCGGTTGGCTGGCGCAAACTTGCCCCGCCAGCGCTGAGCGAACGTCTCTTCGACCTGCTCATCCGCGAGCTGCCGCATCGCCGATTCAACTAGCTCGGAAACGGACACGCCGCGAGCACGAGCATATCGCTTCGCCTTGGGGAGCAGGTCGCTGTCGATGGAGAGCGTAAGCTTGGTTTTCATAGTACGTATACCTCCACCATTGCACGTATACGCAGCGCGCCTCGCAACGGCACAGTACGCGCCCTGGACGGCCCGAATGTTGTGGCATTCCCTGGTGATGTCATGCTGCCGTCCTCCACGGCCAACAAGCGACTCCATCACCTAGCCGTTCACCGGAGAAAGCTGTTCGTGGTTCGCGTTCAGCAAGTAACTGACGTCGTCGATGCTTGTCGCCAAGCCGTACCACCACGTTCCAAACTGTCCATCTGAGTTCACCGCATTCACCCAACGCTCGGCAGCCGCGCGCTTCACCTCCATGAGAGGGTCGTATCCTTTGGTCTCGAGGATTAGATGCAGAGTTGTGTCACCGTCGAGGGTCGAGCGATTCAGGCGCACGATGAAATCCGGGATGTAGTCATGCATCTGAGCGTTGTGCAGATACGGAATGGCGAAGCCGAGCCCCGCGTTCTTGACGAAGGCGTCAACCCTCTTGTTGCGATCGATGTAGAAGGCTGCTGCCTGCTCCCACTGCTTGGTGTCGGCGACGACGTAGTTGACGTGGCTCTTGCTGACCTCGCGCACGTCCTTGCTCGTCCAATAGTCGACGTCCGCCGTTGAACCGAAAGCGCGGCGCGATTCGTAGCGCGGAATCTCCGGCGCCTCGCCGCTCGCGATGTCGGGTTGGACTGCTTCGAGCAGAATCTCCAGCGCCCAGCCGTAATAAGGTGCGAGCATGATGTCCCGGATGTTGCTCGCGTGAGGCACCTGAACGTGCCGGTCGATGAACCTTGCGACGATCGCTCGCATCTGCGGAAAGAGCACGTGAGCTGGCACGCCGTCACCCCGCGCTGCGAATGCCCGCGTGAGGTCACGCGCCATGTCGAACACTATCTCCTGCACACGGCGACCGGCGTGGTACGGCTCCAACGTCACGTCGCTTACCCGCCCGGGGCCGGAGAGTGACGGCCGCCCTCTTGCGTCGACGGTCAATCCCTTCGTGGTGACGATCGTCGGCACGCTGTCCGGGTTCAGCACGAGAGTCGGCATCGTGCTCCACTCCACCGTTACCCGGTTTCTTACCGCCTGCGTGTAACCCTCCACGCGCGGAAAGCGGATCTCGAGATGAGCGCGCTCGGGAATCGCATGCACGTGAAAGCGCTTCTGCTTGGAGGGAGGCGCATCAGTCGTCGCCTTGAACGGAATGACTTCGAACGGCACCCCGAACACCTGCGCGATCTCCTCAGTGAACTTGCCGGTCTCATCCACCTCGTAGCTCGCTCTCCTCAGGCCGCGGCCGACTACCTGCTCGCAGAGTAGCTGCGACATGAAGGGACGGATGCCGATGATATGCGTAACCGTGTTCGCGTCCCATCCTTCCGTGAGCATCCCCACGCTCACGATGCACCGGACGTCGCGGCCGGGAGGGTGCAGTGGACGATCGAGCTTCTTCGCCAACTCCTCGAATCCCTCGGGATAGAGTGGCCGCCCCTGCCGGTCGGCGGGCCATGCCCGCTTCCCCACAGTATCGAGCGTGAATCGCATCCAGCGGGAGCGATCGCTCTTCGCGTCCCCCTTGATGTCGCCGCTGTCCGTTTCGGCGATCACCTTGGAATCGACGCGGATCGTGTTCGTCGCGCCGTCGCTGTTGCGCAGCTCGTCGATGGCGAACGAAGGGATGCCTGACGGCTTTTCGTCCTCGGCGATCCACTCGTAGATGACTTTCGCGATCCGTGTATCCTTGCACACCAGGATGAAGACGGGCGGGCGCGGGTCCTCCCGGTCGGTCGCCCAGTGCCTCAGCTCCTCCCGCCACTGCCCCGCGAGCATGGCTATGGGGTGATACGCGTACTTGAGGATCGCCTCCGGCTTGGGATTGGAGCGCTTACCCCCGCGTTCGGCGGAGGTGAGCTGCGACATGATCCACTTCCAGATGTTGAAGTACTTCGCTGGCTCCGCACCGGTGGTGTCGCTCACGGCGAGCTGCGGAATCTTGACCAGACCCGACTCGATCGCGTCGATCAGCCCGAAGTCGCTCACGGTCCATGGAAACGGCCGCGCAGTGTCGCGACCTACGCGCGCCAGGAAGTACGGCGTCGCCGAAAGATCGATGCAGACGTTGATGCCGCGATGCTTCTGGATCCGGTCGAGCCCATCCACCCAGATCGTGGCTTCTCTTACAAGCTCCTCGTCGTCCTCCACGCTCCCGTACGGTGAGGCATCATCCTCGTCAGGATCGGGCTCTTCCTGCCGGATTCGGTACGCGTGGTGCGCTTCGTCGTTCATCACGAGGATGTTCTGCTTTCCACCCACCTCGCGGCCGAGCACGCGGTTGAGGAGGGCGGTGTCGCTCTCGAGGTAGCGGCGGGTGTGGATCACGGCCTTCGAGAGATTCCCGTTGTCGTCGAATATTTCGCGCTTGACGAACACATCGCGGCCGGAGCTCACGAGTCGCTGGTAATCTTCCAGCGTGAGGTAGCGGTTCCCCCGCGCGACGGTGGTCTTCGGGCCGATATGGATAGTCTCCGTGACATCCGTGGCGACCCCCGCCTTGGCGACACGGGCGCCGGTGCCGCCCACCTGCTGCATGTTCTGAGGCTCGAAGACGTGCCAGTTCGTCACGAGCACCCGCCCGCGCGTGAGGAGCTGCATCAACTCCGGCGACACGAGATCGCGTGTTCGGTAGAGGCTCGCGTCTCCCGCGGCCGGGTCCAGCTCGCGCAGCCGGTCGCGGATGGTGACGTTGGGGCAGACGATCAGCACCACGTCCGAGAAGCGCTTGTCGGACCTATCGTTCACCTTGTTCAAGATGGTCCACGCCGCGAGCATCCCCATCACCGTCGTCTTCCCCGCGCCAGTGGCCATCTTGCAGGCGTAACGCAGGAATCCGGTGTAACCCTCCGACAGCTTCTGCTCGCCGGGCTCATCCCGCGGGATGTCCAGCCCCTGCCTGAAGTCCGCGCGCGCCTCGGTGAGGAAGACGATCGTCTCGGCGGCCTCGATCTGCGCGAAGAAGAGCGGGCGCTCCCGTCCGTCGCGCGTCCACCAGCGTAGGAGCTCGCGCGTGGTGCGCGTTACGCCCGCGTAGTCCTGCGCGCGCCACTGCGCCACGCGATCGCGGACGCGATCGACGAGCACCATCTCGTAGGCGCGCTCGTAGCCGCCGAGTGGACGGAGCACGCCGTCGGAGAGGTCCCATTCGACTGCCTGTTCGCGGGGCTGGAACACCATGGAGGCGCGGCGCCCGGGCCGGCGCTCCGGCATCTCACCTTCCCGGATGTACCAGTGCTCGCGCGGTTCCTCGAAGGGGGAGTTGAGGATGGGTTGGTTGACTTCGAAGCTCATGGGGTACGCGGGGGCAGCAGCTCCAGCATTCTCGCGTACACCTTTCGCGCGTAAACCTGAGCTGTTTCACCTTGCTCCTTGGCCGCCTCAAAGCCGCTACCGGGATAACGGGCAAGCGCGCCGTAGCGCAACAGGAACTTGCACTCTTCGGTCAGATCGTCCACACGTGCGCCGAGGCGCTGGCATTCACGGAGAAGCGTGAGAAGATCGTGAGTCTTGGCAGCGACGCGCTGATGGGACACGATGTACGCTTTGAGCATCTTCTCCGCTGTTTGCTGTGCATGGTAGCAAACGATGTCCCAGGGTACGCGATCCGCCCCTACGACAGCTTCGATCACTAGGAGATCCTCGTCCGCCTTCGCGACCCAGGCGAAAGGATCTGCGCTATCGCTCATATACCACTTGTCCTTCACTCTCGATGATGCTCACGAGCGACCCGATGTTGCTGCGCCCCCGGCGAACCTCTTCCGGAGTGTAGACCCATACATCAAGCGCCCACCCGCGCTCCGCAAAAAGATCGTCGATCCTCATTGCGCGTTCGGGTAACGGCAGGTCGCTCTCCATCTCCACCATCAGGTCGAGATCGCTGTCAGGTCCCGCGTCGCCGCGGGCATAGCTTCCGAAAACGATGATTCTATTCGGACGCAGCTTGTCCACGATCGTGCGGACGACCTCATCGACGGGAGGCTTTTCCAGAATCATGCGCGCCGCCCCTCCCCCACCGTCTTAACCACCATCAGCTCGTTCCCCCGGTTATCGATCACCTTCACCGCCACCTGCTGACCCGCTTGCGCCTCGAACGGCGCGCTCGTGATGCCGCGGAGATGCTCCCAGACCGAATCCTCAAAGTCGGCCTTGAGCGCCTTCTTGAGGCTCTCCCACGCTTCGGTCTTGGGAAAGAACGCCTGCG
>JALZIF010000259.1 GCA_030860435.1 Gemmatimonadota bacterium
GGCTGGGACGATGCCGGACGCATGATCGTGCGAGGAATCGAGGGGGCGATCCACTCCAAGCGCGTGACGTACGATCTGGCGCGTCAGATGCCCGGCTCGACCGCGGTCTCCACGACCGAATTCGGCGACAGCATCATCGCCGCGATGGCCGCCTGACGAGGCGGCCCCCCCGGCTCGCTCCGCGCGCTCGTTCCCTCCTTCTACGGTCTGACCACCGATGGCATTGCGCCTCTCCGTCCGCCGGGCCGACTTCGGCTCCGTCGACTCCGCGCTCCTCGCGATCGCGCTCCCTAAAGATGCACGCCTTGACGAGCCGCTTGCCCCGCTCGACCGATTGCTCGGTGGGGCGCTCGACCGAACGCTCTCCCGGCGCGACTTCCGCGGCGCCCGAGACGAGACGCTGCATCTGGCCGGCGCCGTGTCCGGTGCCCCACGCATCCTCCTCGTCGGGCTTGGCTCGGGTAGCGACACTGTAGGTGCCGTCAGGCGCGCGGCGGCGCTGACAGCGCGCCAGGCCCGGAAGATGGGCAGCGCCTCGCTCGCTTTCTGGTCTGCGGATACGAGCGCGGATGTCGTCGAGGCGGCAGCCGTCGGCCTGCAGCTCGGCGCCTGGGAGTACTCGGATCTCAAGACACCTCCGCCGGAAGACGATCGGAGGCCCGAGCTGAACGAGGCGACGGTGCTTACGGGGGACGACGACGGCGCGCGGCGCGCGGTCGAGCTTGGCTCCGCCATTGGCGAGGGCATCAACCTCGCCCGCCGGCTGGCGATGATGCCGAGCAACCTCTGCACTCCGGATTACCTCGTCGAGACCGCCCGCGACCTCGCCAGCCGGTTCGGCCTCGAATTGACTGTGCTCGGGCGTGCCGAGATGGAGCGCGAGGGAATGGGCTCGTTCCTCAGCGTTGCCCAGGGAAGCCCGGAGGATCCGAAGCTCATCGCGCTCGAGCACCGAAAGGGTGGTGGTGGGGGGGGGGAAGCGGGAAAGCCGATCGTGCTCGTCGGTAAAGGGATTTGCTTCGACACCGGCGGCATCTCCATCAAGCCCGCGCAGGGAATGGAGTCGATGAAGTTCGACATGTGCGGCGCCGCTGGCGTACTCGGGGCGATGCAGGCGATCGCGCAGCTCGAACTTCCGGTCAACGTCGTGGGCCTCGTCGGGACTACCACCAACATGCCGTCAGGCACCGCGGTTAAGCCGGGCGACGTCGTGCGCGCCTTGAACGGCAAGTACATCGAGGTGATCAACACCGACGCCGAGGGCCGCCTGGTGCTCGCCGACGTGCTGTCGTACGCGCGGCGCTACGACCCGGCGGCGGTCATCGACGCGGCGACGTTAACCGGCGCCTGCGTGATCGCCCTCGGCCACACCGCCACGGCCGTCTTCGGTACGGATGACGCGCTCGTGCAGGAAGTGCTAGCGGCGGGGAAGCGCGCGGGCGAGCTCGGCTGGCAACTTCCCCTGTGGGATGATTACAAGGAGCTCATCAAGTCGGACGTGGCCGACATGAAGAACACCGGCGGCCGGCCGGCCGGGTCGATCACGGCGGCGATGTTCCTCAAGGAGTTCGTCGACTCCTTCCCCTGGGTCCACCTCGACATCGCGGGCACCGCCTACTCCGAGACGGACCTGGGCCACATTCCGAAAGGTCCGACCGGCATCCCGGTCGGGATGTTCGTGGAGTTCGTCCGCGGGCGGGCGCGCGGCCCGTGATTCGGCGCGCGTTCCTCGGCCGCGTCGCGATCGCCATGGCGGCGGGGACGGTGTGGATCGCGGATGTTGACGGGCAGGCGGTCCCGCGCGACACCGCCGCTGCCCGCCGGGACTCGCTCGCGGCGGACAGCTTGCGCGCGCGCGCCGACAGCGTGGCAGCGGATACCGCCGCCCGCGCCGATACGATCAAGGCGCCGATTGCGCGCGCCGAAATGCCGGCCCTCGTCGGCATCGGAGAGCCGTTCCGATGGGATCGAGCAGCGCTCTTCTCGTCAGGTGCGACAACGGTCGGCGAGCTGTTGGAGCGTGTACCGGGAGCGACCACGTACCGTCCGGGTTGGCTGGCGTCGCCACAGCACACCGCGCTGATGGGCGATTTCTCACGCGTCCGTGTCTTCTACGACGGTATCGAGGTCGATCCCTTGGACGCGCGCGCCGGCGGGCTTCTCGATCTTTCCGAGGTGCAGCTCTGGACGCTGGAGGAGGTAGCCGTCCAGCGGGGAGCCGACGAGCTACGCGTGCATCTGCGGAGCTGGCGCGTCGAGCGAACCGCGACCAACACCCGCACCGACGTCGCCACGGGCGACGAGGACACGAACCTCTACCGGGCCTTCGGCGGCAAACGGTTCGGCCGCGGCGAAGTAGTCCAGTTCGCCGCCCAGCAGTACGGGTACGACTCGCGCGATCTAGGACTTGGTGGCGGTGACCAGCTTTCGCTGCTCGGGCGTCTGGGTTGGGCGCGCCGCGGTTGGAGTGTCGATGCGTTCGCGATCCGTACGAGCCGGACGCGTGACCTCCACGTGCGCCGCTTCACAACAGGTGTCATTCCCGCGCTCCGCTCGGTCCGCACCGACGCCTACGTCCGCGCCGCGCTGGGCGATCCGGATCGGGGGAGCTGGCTGCAGCTCATCGCTGCCTCGCTTCGCTTCGAGGAGGAAACGCCACCTAGCACCGGCGACGAAGCCGACACGACGCGGAGTCGCGCGCAGTACGTCGCCGCTGCGGGAACGTCGCTCGGGCCGCTCCACATCAGCGCTACCGGGCGGACGCGCGTCTACGAAGGCGTGACACACACCACCCTCGCCGGGCGCGGTGCATTCGAGACCGGCGTTCTCGCCCTCTCAGTCTACGGCGAGCTGCGCCGTTCCGACACGACCTGGCTCGAGGCCGCGGCGCGACTCAGCCCCGTCCCGTGGCTCGCGGTCACCGGCGCCGTGGGCCGGCGCCAGAGTGGCAGTGGCGGGCCGGAGACGCTGAGCGCGCGTGGCGAGGCAGGAATCCGCATCGGCCGCCTCTGGACGACCGGAGGCGTGATGCTGCGAGATACAGCGGTGCTCCTCCCGCCGCCTGCCGCGTTCGACACCGGATACGTCGCGGCGGCCGATCCCGAGCGGCCAGTCGGCGTCTTCGGGACCATGCGGGGACGCATCTGGAAAGACATTCATGCGGACGCGTTTGTCGTCAGGTGGGAGAATCCGGGCTATTACAGGCCGCAGACCCAAGCGCGAGGCGAACTGTACGTCCGCACAGACTGGCTCGGCCGCTTCCCCAGCGGAAACTTTGGCTTCCTCGGGTCCGTCGCCTACGAGTATCGAGGCCGATCCGCGTTCCCGCGCGCTGACGGAGCCGACGTGACGACTCAGCTCCGCCAGTTGCGGACGATGGTCGAGATCCGGATCGTCGACGGTTACCTGTTCTGGCAGCAGCAGTTCCGGATCAATTCGCAGCCTGACATCGTCCCCGGTTTCGTCCTTCAGCGTCAGCTCGCGCTCTACGGCGTACGCTGGCAGTTCTGGAATTGACAAAGTCGTTGTCCCCGCGTAAGTTATACGATTGCCCATGATCCGCAGCATGACTGGATTCGGGGCTGCGAGCGGACCGGTCGGGGCCGCGCTGGTGTCGATCGAGCTGCGGTCGGTCAACCACCGCTTCTTCAACCCGAGCCTCAAGCTTCCGCCGGCGCTGGGCCGCTGGGAGGTGGAGATCCGGGACCGGCTCCGGCGACGCATCGGGCGCGGTCACGTGACGCTCATGGCGCGCGTGGAGCATCAGGACGGCGCTGGCGCCACGATTGATGAAGTGCTGTTCCGCGAGTACGTGACGCGAATTCGCGAGCTTCAAACGCGACATGAGCTCGAGGGTGCGCTCGATGTGGCGACGGTGCTCCGAATGCCGGGTGTCGTTGCCGGGGATGCCGCGGAGACTATGTTGGCGGAGGGGAGTGCCGGAGAAGCGCTGACGATCGTCGACCGGGCGCTCGACGCGCTCATGGCGATGCGCGAGGCAGAGGGGCAACGGCTGGCCGAGCTTCTCCGCGACCGGATCACTGCGGTGCTCGCAACGGTCGAGCGCATCGCTACGAGGGCGCCGGAGCGGCTCGCGAACGAGCGCGGGCGGATGCAACGCTCGGTACGCGAGCTGGCTGAAGGAGTGGACGTTGACCCCATGCGGGTCGCGCAGGAGCTGGCGGTCATGGCAGACCGCCTGGACGTGAGTGAGGAGATCGATCGTTTCCGCGCGCACGCGGCGGCGTTCCGCGACGCGCTTGGCCGCGAGGGGAACGAGCCGGTTGGGAAGCGCCTCGGGTTTCTGCTTCAAGAGATGTTACGCGAGGCGAACACCACTGGCAGCAAGGCACGCGACGCGGTGATGCTCCACGAGGTGGTAGCGACGAAGGAGGAGCTGGAGCGAATTGCCGAGCAGGTTGAGAACGTCGAGTGACCCGGTTCCCGATCATCCTGTCGGCGCCGTCGGGGGCGGGCAAGACGTCCATCGCCAAGGGGCTCCTTGCCGCGCGTGGGGACGTGGGATATTCGGTGTCGTGCACGACGCGCCCTCCGCGCGAGGGGGAGGAGGACGGTCGCGACTATCACTTCCTCGCGACAAACGATTTCCTCGCGCGGCGGGCGCGCGGCGAATTCGCAGAGTCGGCGCAGGTGCACGGGCACCTGTACGGGACGCTGCGGAGGGAGGTAGAGCGCGTACTTGCGGAGGGGAAGCACGTCATCATGGACATCGACGTCCAGGGCGCGGCGCAGTTCCGTCGCGCGTTCCCGGACTCGGTTACGATCTTCGTTTTGCCACCGTCGGCCGAGGTGCTCCTCGACCGACTGCGTGGCCGAGGGACGGAGGATAGGGGGGCGCTAGCACGTCGGATGATCGGCGCGCTCGAGGAGCTGCGCTCAGTGTCGGACTATCAATACGTTGTCGTGAACGACGTGATCGACCAGGCGGTGCAGCGCGTCTCGGCGATCATAGACGCCGAGGGGGTGCGCCACGCGAGGCTGCGGGACCTGGACGAAGCTGTGCGAGGGCTCGTGCAGCAACTCGATCGCGAGCTTGAAACCGAAACGAGGGAGGGGTGATCATGCAGGTCTTCACGCCGGTCGAGGTCACGAACGAAGTGGTGAACAAGTATCAGGCCGTGCTGGTCGCGGCGAAGTACTCGCGCGTTCTGAACGAGCGCATTCTCCCGGGCACGACGTCATCGCGCGAGAAGAAGCTGACGACTCAGTCGCTCGAGTCGCTCGTCAAGGGCGACATCAAGCACCGGGTCGTGAATCGCCGTCGCGTCTGAGGCGCCGCCCGTGCGTCCGTACGCGGGGCGCCGGGTCCTCCTCGGCGTGTCGGGCGGGATCGCAAGCTACAAGGCGGCGTGGCTCGCAC
>JALZIF010000264.1 GCA_030860435.1 Gemmatimonadota bacterium
GAGGGGCCAACGGGCACCGACGTCCTTGCCGCCGATCGCGGCCGCCTCGAGCGCCGCTGAGCGGTGCTGACGCTCGACGCGAACGTCTGGGTCGCCGCCTTCGATCCGCGAGACCGCTTTCATGCCCGGAGCGCGGCCTTTCTGCGCGCGGTTGCCCTGAAGGGAATCGGCCTCCACGGTCCCGCCTTCGTCACACTCGAAGTGGCGTGCGCACTGGCTCGCCGCGCGGGTGACTCCGCGGTGGGCGCCATTGTACATGAACGCCTGCGCGCGCATCCCGCCCTCGCGTTGCATCCGCTGGACGACCGGCTACTCGAAATCGCGCGCGAGCTCGGCGTCGACCGCCTTCTGCGCGCTGGCGACGCGCTGTACGCGGCCACGGCGAAGCTCCTGGACGCGCCACTCGTCAGCTGGGACGATGAGCTGGTGCAGCGCGCCGAGGCGCTCACGCCCGACACGTGGCTCGCCGCCCACGCTTGAGGAACGCGCATGGCCGTGGCCCGGCGGATCCCTCTCCTCGTCGTTCTCTCTGGCCCCAACGGCGCGCGGCAAGCACGAGTGCGGCACCCCTGCTTCGAGTGTGATTAGGAAGAGGGTTGCGGGTTGCCGGCCCCTCGGAGTAGCCGCCGCGCCTCCTCCGCCACACCGCGATTGGTCGCCACAGCGCTCCCGCCGAACGCGGTCCGCGCCCCGTCCCAGTCGGTGAACACGCCACCCGCCTCCTCGATGATCGGCAACAGCACGGCTGAGTCCCAGGGGGAAAGAACCGGGTCGACCATGACCTCAGCGCGACCGGTCGCGACCATGAGGTAGCCGAAGCAGTCGCCCCAGGTCCGGCTCACCGCCGCGAGCTCGGCCAGCGCCAGCCAACCAGCTCGCCGCTCGGGATCTCGAGCGCGAAACCGCTCATCGGTGGTTAGCACTGTTGCGTCAGCGACGTTATTCACTGGCGATACCATACAGCGGGCCCCGTTCCACCAGCACCCTTCGCCCGGTGCGGCGGCAATCACTTCCTGCACCACCGGAAAGTACGCCGCGCCCGCCAGCACCTGGTCCCCCTCCACGACGGCGACAAGGGTTCCCCACAGCGGAGCGCCGCGGACGAAAGTTGCCGTTCCGTCGATAGGGTCGAGAAGCCACCGCCGGTGAGCCCCTTCGCGGACAGCGTCGAGCTCCTCACCGACGATGCCATCCTCTGAAAAGCGCGCCTCGATCCACTCGCGCGCGCTCCGCTCCGCCTCGCGGTCGGCGATCGTCACCTCGGACCCATCGAGCTTTCGCTCGACCGTGAGTCGCGTCCGAAAGTGTCGGGCCGCCACATTCCCGGCCACCTGCGCCACCTCCTGCACGGCCTCCAATAGTGACTGTGGCCGACTCATCGCGTCAGTGGCGGTATACTGGTGCCATAGTGTACGAGCGGCCGCTTGTTTGCCGTCATTAGGATGGACACGGATGGGTCAGGGTCGGGGTCGGGGTCAGGGCCGAGGTCAGGGACGGGGGTCAGGATCGCGGCTCAATCCGGGAACTCCTCTGCCACCCTTCGCGGGTCCAGGGCGCCGGTGTAGAGCTCCGTGCCGAGCACCACTCCGGCGATCCCGATGTCGGCGAGGCTACGCAGGTCGTGCATCGTCGCGATCCCGCCGCTCGCCATGACCGGATGCGCACTCGCGTCGGCGACATCCTCCATGAGAAAAAGATCGGTGCCTTGCATCTGTCCCTCCCGATGAACCGTAGTCACCAGGACGCCGCCTAGCGGGAGCTCGTTAAGCGTCTCGATCACGTCGCTGATATGGCGCGCGAGCGTTCGCTGCCACCCCCGCGTCACGAGCCGGCGGTCGCGCACGTCAGCCGCGACCACCAACTTGCCCTCGAACAAGGACGCCGCCTGTTCGAGCCATTCGGGGTCTTCGACTGCACGGGCCCCGACGACGACGCGCTCCGCACCGTCGACCAGGAGACGCTCGATCGCGCCGTTGTCGCGCAATCCGCCGCCGACCTGCACCCGCACTCCGCTGTCGCGAATCAGCTCCGCGACCAGCTCTCCATTGCTCCCGCGCCCGGTCGCGGCATCGAGGTCCACGACGTGGAGCAGCCCGAAACCGATCTCCGCCCAGTTGCGGGCGACGGCAACGGGGTCGGCCAGCCGGATCATCTCCCGATCGTACGATCCGCCGACGATCTGGGCGCAGGCGCCCTCACGAAGATCCACCGCGGGAATGGCGATCACGCCTGACGGCCATCTCCGCGCGTCCTCAACGGTGGCGAGCTCGGCGTGGCCGAGCTCCCGCGCCAACGCCGCGAACCGGGGCCGCTGGCCGGAAACGGGCCGGCGCAGCACTTATCAGGGCCGCGCCGATCAAGGCACAGCGACCGGGTCGACCGGCGAGACGAAGGGGAAGCGGTGGAAATCTGTGTCGCGGGTGTAGATCTGGCGGATACCGTGTTCACGCATGAGAATGGCGGTCTGGGCGTCATGCACCAGATTGCCCCGCAGGCCGGGGACTTCCCCGATCACTGTACTGGCGACGTCCGCATGTCGCTCGGTAGGCACAAGGAGGCTTAGTCCCGGCGAGGCAAGCACCGCCCTGACGAAACCCCAGGCTTCCCTCGCCGTCCAGGGAGCGCGAAAGACTCTCGGATGGGTGGTGACTCGCAAGAACTCGAAGATCACATTCCAGGAGAGATGCCACGGCGCCACCTGGGAGCGCCATGATTCCAGGAGCCTGCGGCAGACGTCGTGATGTTCGGAGTCGCGATCGGCCGCATACACCAGCACGTTCGTATCGACGACGAACATCAGCGGCCTTCCATAGCCTGATAAAGCGCCTCGCGATCCGCGATGTCTATGTGGTGGCCTCCGCTGGACAGAGATGGGAGTGGCGGCAAGTCCAGAGGCCGGCCTCGCCGCTGGAGCAGCAGTCGTAGCCCTGCCTCGACCAGCTCGGACATCGTGCGCCCTTGGCGGGCCGCCTCTCGGCGGAGCTCGGCCATCACGGCGTCCGGAATATTCAACGTGGTCTTCACATGGCTAACCATACCGCTGGTATGGCTGTACGGCAACCCCTCCAGCGGGAACGGCCGAGACCGGCCGCGCGTCTGCTCGTGAGGAAGCTAGAATGCTGTGCGGACCGGTCGCTTGACAGCCCGTAACGCAGTTGACCGTCTGACGATGTTCGAGCTTCTCGACTCATAACGCGGTTGCTGTTCATAACCCATACCGCCGTTCAACGCACTTGCTACGCGTTGGTCGATCAATACTACCGCCGATCTGTATTTCGCCCTTCGCACTTTGTACTTTTTACTTGCTTGCTTCGCACTTCGCGCTCGATCCTCCGCTCCGGACTCCACCCCGAGCACCCCACTGAATGACCACCTTCCTCAAGGCGACGGAGATCGGCACGCGGGGCGCGACGACGCTCGCCGGACGCTATTATACGTCGCCCGAGATCTATCGCGAGGAGCAGGACCGTATCTTCTCGCGGCGCTGGGTGTGCGCCGCCCGCGAGGATGAGATTCCGAGCCCGGGCGATTATCTCCTACGCACGATCGCGGGGGAGAGCATCATCGTCCTGCGCGACCGCGCCGGCGGCCTGCGCGCCTTCTTCAACGTGTGCCGCCATCGCGGCACCCGGATGTGCGAGGCGGAGCGCGGCCAACTGGGCGACGTCATCCGCTGCCCCTACCACTCCTGGACGTACGGACTCGACGGCCGTCTGCTGCGCGCTCCGTCCATGTCCGACCTCGACGGATTCGACCGCAACGACTATCCGCTTCACGCCGCCGGCATCGCCTCGTGGGAAGGGTGGATCTTCGTCTCGCTCGACCCCGAGCGCGAATCGTTCGCGCAGGCATTCGCCCCGCTCATAGGCAAGTTCGCGCGCTTCAACCTCCGGAGCTTAGCCGTTGCGCGGCGAGTCACGTACGACGTCCGCGCTAACTGGAAGCTCGTCGTCCAGAATTACTCGGAGTGTTACCACTGCTCGCTGGTCCACCCCGCGCTCGTGAGGCTCACGCCGGCGCAGAGCGGTGAGAACGATCTCATCAACGGACCCTTTCTCGGCGGCTACATGACGATCTCGGCCGCGGGTGGCACCTTGTCGGTTAGCGGTCGCGCCTGTGGCCTGCCGGTGGGAGACCTTCCGGCGGAGGATCAGCAACGGGTCTACTACTACTCGTTCTTCCCGAGCATGCTCCTCAGCCTGCACCCGGACTACGTGATGGCGCACACGCTATGGCCCGATGGCCCCGAGCGGACGGTAGTCGAGTGCTCGTGGCTCTTCAATCCCGAGTCGTTAGGCAACCCGGCCTTCGAGCCGGACGACGCGGTGCGTTTCTGGGATGAGACGAACAGACAGGATTGGCACGTCTGCGAGTTGAGCCAACAGGGGGTGTCGTCGCGGATGTACCGCCCCGGCCCGTATTCACCCCGCGAAAGCATTTCCGCCGCCTTCGACCGGGAGTACCTGAAAGCGATGAAGAGATAGGCGCGGGTGCGCCACTCATCGCTACCCGTTCAGCGTGCGCACGTCACTCCTGCCGTGCGCCACCCCGGTGCCCACCCCGGCACCGAACAGTAGCGCGGTTCCGACCCCGACGATCGGGAGTAGCCCAACGACCGGCAGCGCGACGACCGTCGCGGCGACCCCAGCGATGATCGGCGCGGCCGGCTTCTGCACGACATCGACGAAGCGCAGCCGGCCACGGACGTAGCGTCGGGACTGAATGTAGCCAAGCACGGTTGCGGCAGCGGTCGCGGCAAGACCAATGAGCTCGATGATCATGGTTCCTCCGTGAAGCCTCTACGCGTCGCGGCCGGTAGATGTTTCGCCTTTCATGCCCCACCCCCGCCCCCGTGGGCCGAAGTCCGTGAGCAGCACGGGCAGAGCCGCACCGCGCCGCGTGCCGGAGCCGGCAGCTACATTTCTCGCCCGTGACTCAGGCTCCCTACCGCCCCGCGTGGTGGCTCCCGGGGGCGCACCTGCGCACCCTGTGGGGCAAGCTCTTCCGGCGTACCCCGCACGTATCGACGCGGCTGGAGCGCTGGGACACGCCCGACGGCGACTTCCTCGACATCCATCGGCTCGAAGCCCAACCGCGTAGCCCGCGGCTGCTCATCCTGCACGGGCTCGAGGGGTCGCGGCGCTCGCACTACGTGGCGGGGTTACTCGATCAGGCACGCCGGCGCGGTTGGGCAGCGGACCTCGTCGTGTGGCGCTCGTGCGGCGACGAATTGAATCGCGCGCCGCGGTTCTACCACTCCGGGGAGACGACCGACCTCGACCTCGTTGTCCGGCGCCTCATTGACACTGAGCCGGGCGCACCGCTCATCGTCGCCGGCTTCTCGCTCGGCGGAAACGTCCTCCTCAAGTGGCTGGGCGAGCGTGGTGAAGACCTCCCGGCCGAGGTGCGCGCCGCCGCCGCGATCTCGGTCCCGTTCGACCTCGCGCAAGGCGCCCGGCACATCGAACGAGGGTTTTCGCGGGTGTATGGGACACACTTCCTCCGCTCGCTCCGCCGGAAGGCCCTGGCGAAGCGCCAGCTTTTTCCGGAACTGATTCGCGCCGAGGCGCTTGCCGCCGCCCGCACGCTGTGGGATTTCGATGATTGCGTTACCGCGCCCGTTCACGGCTTCCGGAACGCGGCCGACTACTACGCGCGGTCGAGCTCGCTCAACTTTCTGGCGCGCATTCGCTGTCCGACGCTCCTGCTTAGCGCCCGCGACGACCCCTTCCTCCCACCTGCGGTACTCGACGACGTCCGTGCGATCGCCGCGCGCAACGCCGCGTTGAGCGTCGAGTTCGTCGAGAAAGGTGGGCACGTAGGATTCATCGGGGGAGCGGTGCCGTGGCGGCCGGTCTATTACGCGGAGTGGCGGGTGGCGGAGTGGCTCGGGCGCGCGCTCGAGAATTGACGCTTAGTGCAAGCAGCAAGCAGTAAGCAGTAAGCAGCAAGCAGTAAGCAGCATTTTCAGCCGTTGCCCATCCGCTCCACGATCTCCTCTGCTGTCGTCAGCGCCACGACCCTCAGCCCGGCAGCCTCCAGTGCCTCACGCCCCCCCTCCTCGCGGTCGACGAGCGCGAGCACTCCCGCGATGGCTCCGCCGGCGGCGCGAACAGCGTCCGCCGCTAAGAGCGCCGAGTTCCCGGTCGTGATCACATCTTCGATGATCGCGACGCGGTCGCCGGCCTGAAACGGTCCCTCGATCAATCGCCCGGTGCCGTGCGCCTTCGCTTCCTTACGCACGGTGAACGCCCTTACCGGCGCGCCGGCCAACATGCTCGCGTAGCTGATCGCGTAGGCGATCGGGTCGGCGCCCAGGGTGAGGCCGCCGACCGCGCGAACATCCCACCCCTGCTCGCCGAGTACTCGGAAGCCGAGCGGACCTATTGTCGTCAAGCCTTCGGGGCTCATCGTCGTCAGGCGAGCGTCGATGTAGAGGGTTGACGCGCGCCCAGAGGCGAGGGTAAAGTGGCCCCGGTGCGCCGACCGGCGCCCCAGCAGCTCGACTAGCCGGTCGTGTTCCGTCATGGCGGAACTGTACGGGCACCCTCCATCTTCGTCAATCACACGCACGCTGCGTCGTTCCACTCAGGCGATCACCCACCGGCCGTACCCAGTGACGCACCCCGTCGTGTCCGCGCAGCGAACGCTCACACTCATGCGCCTGCGGCTTTCGTCGCTTGCGCTCGCGGCTGCATTTCTGTTCGCGGTCGCGGGGCTCGTCGCGGCGGACTACCAGATGTCCGAGTCGCGACGCGCTCGCGTGCGGCAGGCCGCGACGGAGTCGGCGGCGCAGATCGAGGCGTTCCTACAGCTCCACGCACAGGCGCTGCAGGTGTTCCGCGGACTCTACGTCGACCCCGACCATGCGGTGACGGCGGCGGATTTCCAGGCCCTCGTCGAGGTGATCTCCGAGCACGCGCCCGCGTTTCGCCGCATCTGGTTCGCGGACTCGGCTGGCGTCGTCCGCTTCCAGCATCTGTTCGGCGCGCCCTCCCCCCCCATCCCCACGGGCCTCGACCTCGACACGCTCTCGAGGCTCGGTGTGCGGGAGTTGGCGCGGCGCGGTCGCCTGTCCGACCGCACGCTCGTCTCACGCGTAGGCTGGACCTTCACCGACGATCGCGGCTTCTTCATTCTGCAGCCGATATCGATCGGCGGCCGCTTCCACGGTTTCGCTGGGGGGACAACGAACGCCACGTCGGTGCTCGCACGGCTTCATCCCCGTGACCCACCGCACGGGTTGCGGCACGTCATCCTCGCCGGCGCCGACACGGTCGCGGTCGACACGTCGGCTGTCCCCGCTGTGCGGCACGTCCAGGCGGAGGTGGTGCGCGTCCCCGGGGGAGGCGAGTGGCGTGTCGTTGTCGAGGGAAGCGCCGCGGGATGGCAGCGGACGATCGTCTGGACGGTCGGGCTCTTCCTCCTCAGCGCGCTGTTCGTGGGCCTCGTGCATGAGCGACGGCAGGGAGTCCGGCTCGCCGAGCGATCCGCGGAACTCGAGCGGTTGTCGGTGGAGCTGCTGCGCGCCAACCGGGCGAAGAGCGAATTCCTTCACAACATCTCGCATGAGCTGCGCACGCCGCTCAACGCGATCGTCGGCTTCACGGAGATGTTGCAGGACGGGGTTTACGGTGACCTCGCTCCGCGGCAAGGAAACCCGGTGGGGCGGATCGCGTCGGCGGCGACGCACTTGCGACACCTCGTTGACCAAGTGTTGGATCTGGCGAAGCTGACCGCTGGACGCCTCGAGATACAGGCTGAGCCGGTAGATTTGCGCGCGATCGTGCTCGACGTTGCGAGCGAGGTCGAGCCCCTGGCCGAAGCTCGCGGCCTCGCGCTGTCACTCGGCGTTAGCGCAACGATCCCCCGCCTGCGCACAGATGCGACTCACCTACGCCAGATCCTACTCAACATCCTCGGGAACGCGATCAAGTACACCGACCGCGGGGGGATCGCGGTGCGCGCCCGCCTCGCGAGCGACGACGACGCCCCGCCCGGCCTCAGCGGCGCCGAATCGGAGCGCGAGCCGCGGCAATGGGTGGCGATGGCCGTGACGGACACCGGGGTAGGGATCGCGGCGGAGGACTTCGAGCGGGTCTTTGACGAGTTCGAGCAGGTGAACGCGGGATCGCGCGGTGATTCGATGCGCCGCGGTACGGGGCTCGGACTCCCGATCTCGCGCCGGCTCGCAAGGCTGCTCGGCGGAGACATCACCCTCGACAGCCAGCCGGGGAAAGGCTCGACCTTCACGCTCTGGCTCCCGATCGACCCCGCCGAGCCCGCGGTGACGACGGCGGAGCATCGGGTGGCGGCGGAGGTGGCGGGGAGGTCGGACTGATCGTCCGCCCCTACCGAGGCCCCCCACCCCCGAATAGCGACTTCACCCTACCTAGTATCCCCCCCCCCCGCCCCCCTCCTCCTCCGACCGCCCTTCCGGCGTCTCGAGCGCGTCGCGGAAGGCGGTTGCGAAGGCGAGGACGTCGGGATACCGCCTCGACGGCTCGCGGGAGAGCCCCTTCATCACCACGTGCTCGACCTGCGGCGCGAACTTGCACTCCTTGCGCGCCGAATTGAGCGGAACTGGCGGCTGGGACAGGAGCTGCGTGAATATCTCGCGTGGCGTCTTCCCGAGATAGGGAAAGCAGCCCGTGAGCAGGTAATACGCTATCGTCGCCAAGCTGTACTGATCCGCGGCGGGGGTGACGAGGGCCCCCGAGAGCGCCTCCGGGGCGACATACATGAGTGTACCGACGAAGAAGCCCGCGCGCGTGAGGCGCTCCTCCGGCGACATCTGACTGTCGGCCGCGATGCCAAAGTCGAGCAGCTTCACCTGCCGCGTAGCCGGGTCATACATCAGGTTGTCCGGCTTCAGATCGCGGTGGATGATTCCGACCTGGTGCGCCGCCGTGACGGCGTCGGCGATCTGATACACGATCGTCGCGACGTCATCCTTCGGCAGCGGCGCGTTGCGCTTCGCGTACTTCTCGAGAAGTTCTCCGGGCGCCCACTCGATGGCGAGGAAGTGAAGCCCCGGCCTGATCTCCCCGATCTCGATCGTCTGGACCACGTTCGGATGCCGCACACGCGTGCCGAAAGACGCCTCGCGGAGGAAGCGCGCGAGCGCGGTGCGGTCGTTGCGCAGCTTCTCGCGCAGTACCTTAACGGCGACGGGGCCGTGCGTGGGGTGCTCGGCCCGGTACACCGACGCCGTGCCCCCCTCGCCAACCATGTTGCTGATGGCGTATCCGGCGAGCTCGGTTCCGGAAAAGTCTTCGCGCGTCACGCGGCCGAAGCTAACTTCGCCTCCCGCCTGGAGCAAGCAGTTCGCGGCGGACCGGGACGCCAGCGGTGGTGTTGCCTGAAAAACGGTTATGTTGGCGGGGGATCGATGGCGCGCCTCCGGCGGTAGTACACGATCATGATATCGGGGGGGGCCCCCGCTCCCCGCTCTCAGGCTCGCTCCCGTCCCTCGTCCGCACCGCTTCATGTTGCTCGCCTCACGACCTTTCGGTGTCGCCCTCGCGCTGGTCGCCACACTAGCGGCCTCGGCCGGCTGCGCCCCCCGCGTCCGCGGCGGCGAATCAGGCGACACCGCGCCCGATGGGCAGCGCGGACGGGGCCGCGGCCGAACGTTCGATCCCACCGCCGTCTATGCCGGCGCCGGTCTTATCGCGCAGGCGCAGCCGATCCCCTTCGTGGGCAACGTGCTCTTTCTTGCCGGCTCATCGCCCGATTCGACGCTCCTCCTGCTCACGCTCTCGATGCCGAATCGCGCGCTCTCGTTCGCGACCGAGGGGGAAGCGCACCAGGCGCGCTATCTCGTCGTCGCCGATGTGCGCCGGGACGGAGCGATGGTCGCTCACGCCGAGGCGCGCCAGGTCGTACGCGTCGGCTCGTTCCGGGAGACGGGGCGAACCGATGAGAGCGTCATCTTCCAGCAATACGTGAGCGTCCATCCCGGCACCTACGCGCTCACCGTCTCGGTGCGGGACGAGGGGAGCGGGCGCAGCGGGCAGCAGGAGCTGCGCGTGACGGTGCCGCGGCTCGCAGGCGCGTCGCTCTCCTCCCCGGTGGCTGTGTATCAAGCCGTCGCCCGGGTCAGCACCGACACGACACCGGAGCTCATCGCCAACCCACGGGCTACCGTCTTCTTCGGCCGCGACACCGCGGCGCACGTCTACATCGAGGGGTACGGAATCGCGCCCGGCATACCTATATCGATCGCAGTTCAGACGGCCGACAGCTCCGTCGTCTGGCGCGACAGCGTCATCTTTCCGCCGGCCGTCGATAGCAATACGGTGCAGGGGAGCGTAGTGTCGCTGCCGGTCGCGCGACTCGGCGTCGGCCGGCTAACGGTCATCGCGTCCACCCCCGCAGCGACCGCGACGCGCACTCCGCTCTTCGTCAGCTTCGGTGACGAGTGGTCGATCGCAAGCTTCGAAGAAATGCTCAACTACCTGAGATACTTCGCCTCGGCGCACCGGCTGCAGGAGCTCCGCGGCGCTACGGGAGAGGCGCGCGCGGCGGCGTGGAGCGAATTCTACCGCGAGACCGACCCAGACCCGCGGACGCCCGAGCACGAAGGACTACGCGACTACTTCGCCCGCATTCAGTTCTCCAACGAACGCTTCAACGAGGAGGGGACGCCGGGATGGCTCACGGACCGCGGCAAGGTCTACAGCACCCTGGGTGAGCCGGACCAGCTCCTCGAGCAAGGCGACAGGTCGCTGAACACGCGCGGTCGGGCTCAGATCTGGACCTATGCCCGATACCGCCTTCAGCTGGTCTTCGTCGACCAGTCGGGTTTCGGCCGCTGGCGCCTGACGCCGAGGAGCGACACCGAGTTCACCGCCGTTGCGATGCGTGAGCGCAAGTAGATCCGGCTCCTACCGTCTGGGCCGTCATGCCCTTGACAAAAGCGCATTCGGTGCATATCTAGGGCGCCGCAAACCGCAGTCGGTTTGCGCCGCACGATGCCGTGCGGTGCACCCCCCCCCGATCAGGATCCGTATCGCGCGGCAGGAGGCTGCTAGAATGGCCAAGGGTAGAGTGAAGTGGTTCAATGACGCCAAGGGATATGGCTTCATTGAGCAGGAGGGCGGCGACGATGTCTTCGTTCATTTTACCGCGATCACCATGGACGGATTCAAGACGCTCGCTGAAGGACAGGAAGTGGAGTTCGAGGTCAAGAACGGCGATAAGGGGCTCCACGCGGCGAACGTCACCAAAGTGTAGCGCACTGCGCTCGCGGTACTGGCCGTTCCGGCATGCCTCCGCCTGCCCCGCAAGGGCAGGCGGTTTGCGTTTGTAGGGAAAGGGGGGGGAGCTAGGCGCGGCCGCTGGTATCAGCGGCAGGTTCTTGCCAACTTTCGCCATGCACCTTCCCGAGTCGCCACGCCTTTTTCTGGTCGACGGCTACGCGCTGATCTACCGCGCGTTCTTCGCGATGATCGCGCGTCCGCTGCGCTCCAGCCGCGGCGAGAACACCTCCGCCGCGTGGGGCGTGACGCACTTCTTGCAGCGCCTCCTCGAGACGCACAAGCCGGAATACCTCGGCTGGGTGCACGACTCCGGACTGTCCTTTCGCCACGAGGCGTACCCCGCGTACAAGGCGACGCGCCAGAAGCTCACCGACGAGCTGCAGGACGACTTTGATACTGGCATGCAGCGCATCTGCCAGCTGCTCGACGCGTACGGCATCCCGATTCTCTCGCTCGCTGGCTATGAGGCGGACGACGTGATCGGAACGCTCGCGGCACAGAGCGTCGCGGCGAAGCTGAACGTCGTGGTCGTGAGCGGCGACAAGGACTTCCAGCAGCTCGTTCGTCCCGGGGTCTGGCTTCTCAACCCGGGACGTGGCGGCCCGTCGAGCATCGAGGAGCAGTGGGTTGGTGTCGACAACGCGGTTGAGCGGCTCGGCGTGTCGCCGGAGCGCGTCATCGATTACCTGGCCCTCGTCGGCGACTCCTCGGACAACGTTCCCGGCGTTCCCGGGATCGGTGACAAGACGGCGCGCGAGCTCGTGAGCACGTACGGGCCGGTGGAGGAGATCCTCGCTCACGCGGAGGAGATCGGTAAGAAGCGTCCGCGTGAGGCGCTACTGGAACATGCCGCGCGCGCGCGTCTCTCCAAGGAATTGGTCACCATTCGCTGCGACCTACCGATCGCGCTCGACGTCGAGCGCCTGCGGGTTCCGGAGCCCAGTTATGACCGGCTCAAGGAGCTTTTCATCGAGCTCGAGTTCCATTCGCTCATCAGAGAGCGGGTTCCGGAGGCACCCGCGACGGCGGAGCGGCGAGGCGACGCCTACATCACCGTGGACACGGTCGACTCGATGCGCCAGCTCGTCAGGCGGGCGCGCGAAGCGGGAACGATCGCCGTGGACACGGTGTCGGTGATCGATCCGGCGAGTCCGAACAAGGCGGATGCGCTGCGCTCGTCGCTCGTTTCGGTCTCGATCGCGGTGGCGCCGGGCGAGGCGTACTACATCCCGCTCGCACATCGCGCGCGCTACGAAGCGACGCAGGGAACGCTGTTGCTCGACGCCGCGGGTGACCGCGCCCCGACAGATTCGCCGGAGGATCGTGGACTCGTCTGGGGAGGAGATGAGCCGCAAGACCGCGGTGGGGCTCGCGGGGATTCGATGGCGGCCCTCGGCGATCCCGATGGTAACATCGATGACAGGGGGGGGCCCCCGGTCCCCCCCGCGGCGACCAAGCCCGCTCGTAAACGGAAAGCCGCCGCGAGCGCCGCTGAGCCGGCGTCGATCGCCGCACGCGCGCTCGCGGCGCGCGGCGCGCAGCCGGTGCGTAACCTGCCGCCGCTCGCCTCACCCGCGATGCAGGAGCTGCGCGAACTGCTCGAGGACCCGCGGGTGAAGAAGACGGCGCAGAACGCCAAGTACGACGTTCTCACGCTGCGGCGCGCCGGCGTGACGCTGCGCGGCCTCGACTTCGACACGATGCTCGCGAGCTACGTCCTCGATCCTGGTCGACGGTCTCACGGGCTCGATGTCCTCGCGCTCGAGTTCCTAGACCATACGATGACGTCGTACGAGGAGCTGTGCGGTAAGGGGAAAGGGCAGATCCCGTTCGACCAGTGCCCGGTGGAGGCGGCGCGCGACTACTCGTGCGAGGAGGCGGACATGACGCTACAGCTCCGCGCCGTGTTCGAGCCACAGCTCGCGGAGATGGGACTGACGCGGCTCCTCGAGGAGGTCGAGGTGCCACTGGTGGACGCGCTCGCCGAGATGGAATGGACCGGCGTCGCGATCGACACCAACTGGTTCGCGTCGCTGAAACAACGGTTCAAGCGGGAGCGCGAGGAGGCGGAGCGAGCGATCCGTGAGGAGGCGGGGACGGACTTCAACATCAACTCGAACCCGCAGTTGCGGCACGTCCTGTTCGAGAAGCTTCAGCTCCCGATCCTCAAGCGTACGGCGACGGGGGCATCGACCGATGCCACCGTCCTTCAACAGTTGGCGGACGCGGGACATACCCTGCCGGCGCTCCTGATGGAGTATCGCGAGCTGGCGAAGCTGGAGAGCACGTACATCGACGCGCTCCCCGCGCTCGTTCATCCGGAGACCGGGCGGATCCATACCTCGTTCAACCAGACGGTCGCGACGACCGGACGCCTCTCGAGTAGCGACCCCAATCTTCAGAACATCCCGATCCGCCGCGAGTTGGGGCGGGACATTCGCCGTGGCTTCATTCCGCGGGGCGGCTGGCGCTTCCTCGCCGCCGACTACTCACAGATCGAGCTACGACTGCTCGCCCACCTGTCAGGGGACCCGGCGTTCGTCGACGCGTTCCGAGCCGGGGGCGACATTCACCGGCAGACCGCGTCAATCATCTTCGAGATCCCGTTGGAGGAGGTGACACCAGAGATGCGCGGCCGGGCGAAGACTATCAACTTCGCGACGATCTACGGACAGGGCCCGCATGCTCTCTCGCGACAGCTCAAGATCGAGTACCAGGAGGCGCGCCACTTCATCGAGCAGTACTTCGAGCGGTTCAGCGGGATTCGCTCCTACTTGGACGGGATGGTGGAGCTCGCGCGGCAGCAGGGCTACGTGCAGACCATCTTCGGTAGGCGGCGGTATATCCCGGAGCTACGCGACCGGAGCTTCAACGTGCGCGCCTTCGGCGAGCGGACGGCGACGAACTCCCCCATCCAGGGCTCGGCCGCAGACTTGATCAAGATCGCGATGATCCGCATCCATCGCCTGCTCCGCGAGCGCGGGCTGATGTCGCGCATGATCCTCCAAGTACACGATGAGCTGGTGTTCGAGGCGCCGGTGGACGAGCTCGAGCCGCTGCAGGAGCTCGTGCGCCACGAAATGGAGAACGCGGCACGGCTGGAGATACCGCTGGTTGTGGACGTGAGGGTGGGGGAGAACTGGCTGGCGGCGAAGTAAGACCTGGCCGCGCGGCCGTGCGATCTCTTGCATCCTGCGATGAATCCTCGCAAATCGAGCCGTCCGATGAGTAAACGGACGAAGTTGGCCAACTGGAAAACCTTGCCGGCAAACAGATTAAGGAGAGTTGCCGGGTTCGGCACCGGGATTGCCTTGGAGGTGGCCGGCTTACTACCCCCTACGGTATGACACCCCAATCCATCTCAGATTACCCTGCCCCCCCGCCGCCGGCCCCCCGCCGCCCCCGCCCGACCGCCGGCTTTACGCTGATCGAGCTCCTGATCACAGTGGTCATCATCGGGATTCTCGCGATGATCGCGGTGCCTAAGCTCCAGACCACGAAGGGGAAGGCCAATACCGCGGGACTCAAGAGCGACCTCCGCAATCTCTCCGTGGCCCAGGAGTCGTACTTTTACGAGAACCAGACGTACACCAACGACACGCTGGCGCTCAACCTCCGATCGACCGGCGGGGTCGTGCTCATTTTCACGGAGGCGACGGGCAGTGGATGGGCGGCGACGACCACGCATGCGTTCGCCAGCCCAGTTACGTGCGGAGTCCGCTACGGCAACGCCGTGGCACCGATCGCCGCGGCGAGCCAGGAAGGACTGATCGGCTGCCAGTAACTCCTACGGCCGAGCTACCGTACCGCGAGTGCGCGAAGCGGCGCGACGGGATGATCTACGCCATGGACGGAGGGCTGTGGCTGCACCGTCACGTCTGGCGGGGAGCGCCCATGGCGCACCTCATCTCGTCGAGCCGGGAGCGGCTGCTAGCCTACGGACGCAGCGTAGGCCTACCCGAGAACAGGTTGCAGTTCAAGCGGCTGAAGGACCCGCGAACCGGCGTCCGGCTGGACGCGTGGCACTGGGACTTGGTCCGGGAGTTCCTGCCGCCGCGACAGCAGGCGAGGCGGGCGGAGTCCGAGTCCGGTCTGCCAGGATCCAAGTTATGAGTCAGCAGTCGGTCAGTCGGTCAGTCGGGAGTCACAGCCGAGACGGCGGACACAACTGGCCGACTGACTACTCACCACTGATCACTCAGGACTCGGATCCCCCCGGCCCGCAATCGAACCTACGCCGACACTCTGCGCCCGCCGTTCCAGTGCTAGCGCCTCCTCCCGCAGCCAGGCGATTTCGTCCGCCAAACGCCGCCGCAGCCCCGGGTCGCCGCGGAGCTGAAAGTACGCGCGCATGCGCCCCGCCGCGCGCCGTACGCGCTCACGGAAGCGGAAATCCCAGCTTGCCGCGAGCGGTAGCGAGGCGACGTATAGGAGCGCCCACATTGGGCTGGTAAGCGCCCACACCAGCGCCATCTGCGCCGCGTAGGCGAGGAGAACCAGGATGAGACCGATCACGATCGTGTGCATCGCTGGATCCTCCGGAGTGCGGCTCGTGCGTCGGGCCAGCCAGACCGCTAGCCGCAGCGGGAGCCAGTGATTGAGGCGCCCCCACCAAGCAATCGGGCCAGCCGCGGCGATCACCGCCGCCTCACGGATCGCGAACCACGCACCGGGGGCAAGCTGCGGAGAGATTGCGACATCGTTCGGCGGGATCCCGCGCCCCTCGAGGTCCGACCGCAATGCCTCGAGCCGCGCCTCGAACCCTTCGACGCGCTCCGCGAACGCGGGTGGCTGGCCCTCGACCGCGAGCGCGCTTCGCACGACCGCGACCCTCCGCGCAATCTGCGCCTCGTCCATCAGAGGTGTGTCCGGAGCGCTCAACGGCCGCGGCGCGTCAAAGACGCCGGCGAGGATGCGCGCCGTCCCGAGCACCCGCTCCGCGTCGTCCGCGGTCGGGAAGTTCAACGTCGTCGCGCGGAGGCGCTCGTCGATCTCGCGCGTTAGCGCGGCGACGGCGGCCGGCGCCGGCCCTCCCGCCTCCACTCCCGCCCCGCTAGCGACGACGGCGGGCGCTTCGCGCTCTCCCTCACGGGCCGGCGGCCGCCACGTATCCATGTCGATCGGATCGCCCGCGTGCACGAGGATGCGCGTGCGCGGTGCCCACTTCCGCTCGAAGACGAGGCCGATGGGCGCGATCCGAAGCCCGCGCACGCCGCGCTCGTCGCGGGCCTGGAGCGCGATCCGCGCGAGCCCCGTGCGTAGCGGCGCGAGATGCGGCTCGTTATGGCTTGTCCCTTCCGGGAATATCAGCACCGCCTTGCGCCGCTCGAGCGCGTCGAGGATCGCACGGAACGCCTCCACGTTCCGGTCAGCAGCCGGCTGCCGGGAGGGATCCCTCTGCGCTTCGTCACGCGTGCGGCGGAGCGGGATGATTCCGTACCACGCGAAGAGCAGCCGGATCACGGGGTTCTCGAACAGCGTCGCTTTGGCTGTGAGCGCGGCGCGGCGCGGAACGTAGCGCATCACGATCAGCGCGTCGATGAGCTGATTCGGATGATTCACCGCCAGCAAAAGCGGACCATCGCGCGGGACGCGATCGATTCCGACGACTTCGATGTCCCGATAGAACCACTCGAGGGCAACGCGCGCGAGCCAGCGGGCGATGAGATAGAGGGGCAATGGCGGAGCTCCCACGCGACGGAGACCTCTGGCGCGCCCGTCGGCCTACGCCGCCACCGGCTCGACCGCGCGCACCCCTTCCTCCGCGGCACGCGCGACGCGTTCCCCTTCCTCGACGTTGACGAAGGAAAGGATGATGGCACCGACGATGAAGAAGATAATGATCGACAGGATGGCGCTCCGGCTGGAGCCAGTCGCGCCGATGACCCCCGCAAAGAGCAGAGGCCCGAAGATGCCGGCAAACTTGTTGAAGGCGCTGTAGAAGCCGAAGAACTCCCCCGACTTGTGCCGCGGGATCATGCTCGCGAAGAGCGACCGGCTGAGCGCTTGCGTCCCGCCCTGTACCATGCCGACGAGCGTCGCCAGGATGAAGAAGTGCGTCGCGGTGCGCATGAAGTAGCCAAGAATGCTGATCCCCGCGAAGACGCCTATCCCGAGCAGCACCGACCGCTTCGCGCCCACGCGCCCGGCGAGCATTCCGAACAGGAAAGTGCACGGGATTCCGACGAACTGAACGATCAGGATCGCCGCGATCAACGCACCCTGCTCGATGCCGAGCTCCGTGCCGTAGGCCGTTGCCTGCCGCTGCATCGTGGAAATACCGTCGTTGTAGATGAGGAACGCGACGAGCATCAGGAAGGCCTGCTTGTAGCCACGCAGCTCCTGGAACGTTTCGCGAAGGCGGGCGAACGCCATCCTCACCGGATTCTCCGAGCCGCGCTCGTCAGGCTCGAGCGCCCGCACCGGCTCCGGCACACGGCGAAAGAGTGGGATCGCAAAGATCACCCACCAGATCGCGACCGACACCATCGCGAGTCGCACCGGCAGCGTCGCCGCGGTCGGGGAGAGCCCGGGTCCGGCGGGAAGGCCAAACCACTCCGGTTTCTGGATCCACGCGAGATTGAGGGCGAGCAGAACCCCCCCCCCGACGTAGCCGAGCGCGTAGCCCGCCGTTGAGACACGGTCCATTTCGTCCTCGCGCGCGATGTGCGGGAGAAGCGACTCGTAGAACACCGCGCTTCCGGCCGCGGCGACGCCGGCCAGGATGAACAGATTCGATGCGAGCAGCAGGTCGCCGTGCCCAATGAAGAACATGCCCCCGCACGCGATCGCGCCGAAGAGCATGAAGACGGCCAGGAGCCGCTTCTTGGCCGCCGAGTAGTCCGCGAGCGCGCCGAGGACCGGCGAAAGGATCGCGACGATCGCGACCGAGATACTGTTCGACGTCGCGAGCCGCTGATTCGCCGCGAGGTCCCCGACGTCCGCGCCCGCGACCTTGATGAAGAAGATCGGAAAGACAGCCACCATGACCGTGGTCTGCAGCGCCGAAAGCGCCCAGTCGTACATCGCCCAAGCGCGTAGCTCCCGGCGATGGAGGCCGATCCTTGATAGAATGGTGGAGTACGCGGACATGGCGGCGGGAGGAGGGGAAGTGCGGAAGGATACGTCGGGAGGCATGAGGCGCGCGAGGGCGAATCCTGCGTTGACGGGACCGCCTGCGCGACGGAGATTCGTGGAATGCCGATTCGCGCTCGCCCTCCCTTCGCGATGATGCTGGTGACGCTCGCGCTCATCGCGTGCGATCAGCCACGTGAGCCGGCGCGGAGTGATACCGCGGCCGTTGTGGCTCCACCGCCCCCTGACACAACGCCGGCTCCAGTCAGGCGTCCAGCGTGGGCGGTGCGCGCCGGGCCGGTTCTCGTCGTCCGCGACAGCGCCAGCGTGGGCGGTGCGCTGGTCATTCTCCCCCTCGCTGGCGAAAGCGCGATTCCCGATTCCGCCCGGGGCCATCTGTCGGTCGTGGATGGCGCAACGCTCGACCTGTTCAATGTGCGCGGAAGCGCCGGAAAAGGAGTCGTCGCCGACGTGCTCGAGACCGACGCCGGAGACGCCTGCGGACCTTGGATGGCCGCGACCGTCCGACCGGCGGGCGGCGACACGGCGAGTGGGGACTGGACGGTCGCGTTCGCCCCTGGGCGCGTCCGGCCGGTCCCGCTTTATCCGGTCGAGATGATGCCCACAGCCGACTCCGCTCGCCTCGCCGCCGAGGTCACGCGACTCGCGTCCGCCCTTCCGGATAGCCCGGCGTCCCCCTTCCGTGGGCTCCCCTTCCGCGTGCGCACTGCGCACCGATTCTCCGCCGCACCGGGCGTCGTGGCTGTCGCCGCCGATCTCGTGCGCAAGGTTCCGCAGGAAGCGATGCCGCTCGAGGAACACACTCTGCTCGTCGCCGAGCGTGACAGCGCCGACGCCGAGGCCCGATTCCGAGACGTGTACCACGACCGCCGATCGGCCACCGAAGAGCGGGTCGTCACCAACGAGGTGCTCGCCAGCGTCCGGGTCGGCACGCCCGGGCGGACCTCGCTGGTGCTGGCGCTCATCGGCTACGATTCGATCTCCTACGCCATGCTCGAACGCTCGCCGGCCGGAAGATGGCGGATGCGATGGGTCAGCGGGCGGGGCTGTTGAGCGACGCGTGTAACGAGGATGTCGAGCCCGAGCCCCAGATCCGAGCCGACAGTTGGAGACCTTTGGCGGCACTACGCCGGGCGGACCAGCACGGGTCAGCTTGCCAGCCTCGCCGCCGTGGGTGTGCTCGCCGCGACTGCTGCGAGTGCACTAGCGCTTGGCGTCGGCCCAAGCTGGGCGATGACGTGGTGGCCGCTCTTGCTCCCGGCACTTGCCGCGGGAGCATTCGGAGTCTGGGGGATCGCTGCACGAGAGGAGGTCTGGCGGCGCACCAGCGGCACGAGCTCGGCGGCAGTTTCCGCTTTGCTCGCCGCGATCCGCTGGCTGGCGGCTCTCAGCGCGGTTCTCGTGTTCGGGATGGCGGTGATCTTCGGCCTTTTCGTCGCTCTCGGCACTTGGATCAGCTAGTCCCGCGGGGCTAGGGC
>JALZIF010000269.1 GCA_030860435.1 Gemmatimonadota bacterium
AGCAGGCGCAGACCTCGCGGTCACGGGGTCAGGCGCTCGCCGACCGAGCGGCACTCATCCTCACGCTGGTCGCACTTGGGGCAGGGGTGGTCACTCTGGTCGTGTGGCTCGCGCTTCGACCGGACGATCCGGCATTCGCCGGCGAACGCGTGGTGACCGTGCTTGTCATCGCCTGTCCGCACGCGCTAGGACTGGCGATTCCGCTGGTGATCGCAATCTCGACGACGCTCGGCGCACGGGAAGGGTTGCTCGTCCGCGACCGGCGAGGCCTCGAGGAAGCGCGCAAGCTGAACGCGGTCGTCTTCGACAAGACAGGTACGCTGACCCTTGGGGAACACCGCGTCGTCGACATTGCGACAGCCGACGGTATCAGTCCAGAAGAGGCGCTGCGACTTGCCGCGGCGATCGAGCGGGATTCCGAGCACCCGGTGGCGCGTGCGATTGTCACCAGTGCCGAAGAGCGCGGACTGCGCGTACCCGCTGCCACGGACTTCGAGTACATCCCCGGCCAGGGTGTGCGGGGCACGGTCGAGGGACGGCGGCTATCGGCGGGCGGCCCCAACCTTCTCGCCACAATGGGCGCCCAGCCCGATGCGGCCCATCGGGCGTTCGTGGACCGGGCGGCGACGAAGGGGCAAGGCGTCATCTACCTGATCGACAACGATCGTGTCGTCGCCGCGTTCGCGGTAGCGGATGCGGTGCGGCCCGAGTCGCGCGAGGCGATCCACCGCCTCCACGAGGAAGGCATCGAAGTGGTCATGCTGACGGGCGACGCACGCCCCGTGGCGGAGGCGGTCGCGAAAGAGCTCGGGATCGACACCGTGCTGGCGCAGGTGCTCCCCGATCAGAAGGCGCAACGGATCAAGGAGCTACAGGGGCAGGGAAAGAAGGTCGCAATGGTGGGTGACGGCGTGAACGACGCACCGGCTCTGCTAACAGCCGATGTCGGGATCGCGATCGGCGCGGGGACCGACGTCGCCGTGGAAGCGGGCGATATCGTGCTCGTCCGAAGCGATCCCCGCGACGTGCCGCGCATCATCGCGCTGAGTCGTGCGAGCTACCGCAAGATGATGCAGAACTTGTGGTGGGCGGCGGGCTACAATGTCTTCGCCATCCCCTTGGCAGCCGGAGTCCTCGCCCCGTGGGGGTTCGTGCTATCGCCTGCAATCGGGGCGGTGCTGATGTCGGCGAGCACGGTGATCGTCGCGCTCAACGCGCAGCTCCTGCGGCGGGCCCGGTTGTGAGAGTCCCTTGGGTAGTGGGTCACTTTGCGATTGTCATCCCGCAGGAGCGCTGCGGAGCAGCGCGAGTGTCGGGATCTTCTCCGAACTCTCCAGTCAGCGGGACCGGCCACGCGGTAGAGCCGAGCAGATCCCGACACTCGCTCCCCCTGCGGGGTCGCTCCTGCGGGATGACACCACGAGAATGACCCACTACCGCCGCTTGCGGGAGCTTTTCACCGGCGCGTTCGTCTGGTATACTGAACGATGATGCCACGTTTCCGTCGCGCAACCGCGCTCGTCACGAGCCTTCTTCTCGCCCATTTGGCGTGGGTCGGAAGCGGTTTCGCGTGTGACATGGCCGCGATGGAGCATCCTGATGGCTCCGCGACGGCCGGGATGCGCATGTCCGGAGACATGGCCGGTATGGACATGCCCGAGATGGACATGGCGGGCACGGGCCAGAAGCAGTCCGGCAAGGAGTCGGAGCACCACCACGCTCCGTGCGACTTCCCCTGGGCTCCCGAAGGCTGTCAGTCGATGGCGCCCTGCGCGCCGATCGCGCTCGCATCGATCACCGAGCCGCTGCGTACACCTGACGCGATGCCGTCTTCCGTTGCCCCCGCCGGCGTGCTGACCCCCCCGTCGATCAAGCTCCCGCCCGAGCTTCCCCCTCCAAGGGCGTAGTCCGCCTCACAACCGGTAGCTCGTGAACCGCTCCAGGCCGTTGCCCATTCTGGGTGACGTGCCCGGGCGGAGGTCGCGCACGCCGTCCGCTCTTCGCGAGTTGACCGGCGGCGGACTGTGGACTTCACCCGAGGGTTTATGCTTCGCAGCACTTCATCTGCTCAGTCGGCGGAATGGTGGCGCGGCGCCTCCTCCCGTCTGGCGCATCACAGCGCCGGGTGGGCTGTCGCCGCCCTGATAAGTCTCGGACCTTTCGCGCCTCTTGGCGCGATCGCCGCGCAGTCTGGCGATGCGCTACACGGACTCGCGAGGCGAGACGAGGTGGAGGCCGTCAATCTCGACTCCCTTGTCGCGCGCGCGATCGCCGTCCACCCAGCGATTCGGGCAGCGTCGTCGCGCGTGGACGCTGCCAGCTCCCGCGTATCGCCGGCCGGTGCGTGGCCGGACCCGATGCTGATGGCGGGGATCCAGAATCTTCCCGTCTCGCGCGCGCGCGGCGCGCTCGCTGATCCGCACGGCGCTCCGTCGCCCGTGCCGAGCGGCGCGGACCCTATGACGATGAAGATGGTCGGGGTCTCGCAGACGATTCCTTACCCCGGGAAGCTTTCTCTCCAGCGCCGCGTTGCCGAGCGAGAGGTCATGGCGGCAGAAGCGTCGCTGGACGGGACCAGGCGCCGGATCGCGCGCGAGATGAGGGACGCGTACTACGACCTGGCATTCATCGATCGCGCACTCGGGATCGTGGGGCGGAATCAAGGCGTACTGGTCAGCCTCATCCGGGTGACCGAAACACGCTACGGTGTCGGCACCGCGGGACAGCAGGACGTCCTCAAGGCGCGCGTGGAAGCGTCGCGCCTGGCGGAGACGGCCGTCTCGCTCACAGAGGAGCGTCGCGCGGCGCTCGCGCGCCTCAATGCATTGCTCGACCAGCCGAGCGACGTCCCGCTAGCAGAGACCGCGATACCCACTCGGATCGTCCGCGCGGCGGTGGCCGGCTCTGCGAGCGAGATCCGCTTCGTGTCGGCTGCTCTTGGCGCGCGCGCGGCGGACTCGCCGCTTCCGCCACTCGCGGAGCTGCAGGAGATGGCGCTGCACGGAAGCCCGGAGCTCCGCGAGCACGAGGCGATGATCGCGGCGCAGGCAGCACGGGTCGAGCTTGCGCGAAGGGAAGCGCTCCCCGACTTCGACGTATCACTCCAGTACGGCCAGCGGAGCGGGTACCCTGACATGGTCACCGCGACAGTGTCGGTTCCCATCCCGATCCATCGGCGGCGCAAGCAGGATCAGCTCGCAACCGCAGCGGGTTCAGAGCTGGCCGCGCTCGAGGCCGAGCGCCACTCGAGGCAGAACGAGATTCGCGCGGATGTCGCGCGCCTCGTGTCATACCTCGAGCGAAGCCGTACACAGCTCGCCCTCTACGTGAAGGCGGTGCTGCCCCAGAGCCGGGCGTCACTTGCTTCCGCGACGGCGAGCTACCAGGTGGGCAAGGTCGAGCTTCTGACCGTGCTCGATGACCAGGCGACGCTCTTCCACTACGAGACCGAGTACTTCCGCGCTCTCACCGACTTCGCCAAGACGCTAGCCGAGCTCGAGCGGGTCGTGGGCAAGGAGATCCTGCGATGAGCCCCATGAGAGAACGGGCTGACCGGAATGACGTGCCCGTTCGCCCGCCGCTGGCGCGCCGATGGGTCGCAGTGATTGGCGTCGCATCCGCCGCGCTGATTGCTGTGGCGATCTGGGCGATAACTGCCTCGCGTAATGCGACGAACGACGACCGTGCTGTCCCCACCGAGGAGGGGATGGCAGGTATGGCCGGCATGGAGATGACCGAAGGTGGCTCCGTCCGGCTGACCTCCGATCAGGTTCACCAGTTCGGCATCACGTTCAGCACCGCCGACGTACGGCCGCTCACGAGCGAGGTCCGCGCGGCAGGGGCTGTCACCTTCGACGAGACTAAGATCGCCCAGGTAGCAGCCAAGTTCGGTGGGTTTGTCGAGAAGCTTCACGTGAACTTTACCGGGCAATCGGTGCGGCGTGGCCAGCCCCTCCTTGAGATCTTCTCGCCAGACCTTCTCGCTGCGCAGCAGGAGCTCCTTCTCGCGGCCGATCTGCAGCGCGACATGGGACGCAGCAGCGTGCCCGGCGTGCCCGAAGGGTCGAACCTGGTAGACGCAGCGAAGCGACGACTTCGGTTGTGGGACATCTCGGAAGCACAGATCGAGGAAGTTCTGCGCGCCGGCCGTACCCGGCGGACGCTCACGCTCTATGCGCCGGCATCTGGGGTTGTGGTGGAAAAAAATGTCGTCCACGGCCAGGCTATCGCGGCGGGCGATCACCTCTACACGATCGCGGACCTCTCCGAGGTGTGGATCGACGTTCAACTGCGCGAAGCCGACGCTGCCGCGGTGCGCGTGGGGTCAGGTGCGGATGTGGAGCTTGTGGGCCTCCCGGGACGCGCGTTCAAGGGGCGCGTGGAGTACGTCTACCCCACGCTGGATCAGGAAACACGAACGGTGCAAGCGCGGGTCGCTGTGACAAACACCGGCGGCGCGGTCAAGCCAGGCATGTACGCCACGGTGCGTGTCACGACACCCGGCCGCTCGGCGCTCACTGTTCCGAATTCGGCAGTGCTCCGTACCGGCGAGCGGAACGTGGTCTTCGTCGACATGGGAGGCGGCGAGCTCATGCCTCACGACGTCGAGCTGGGGGGCACCGCTGGCGACTACACAGAAGTACTGGCAGGCCTCGAGCCCGGGCAGCGGGTCGTCACGTCCGCGCAGTTCCTCCTCGACTCCGAGTCGAACCTCGGCGAGGTGATGAAGGCCATGATGGGCCAGCGGTAACCGATCATGCTCAAGAGAATCATCGAGTGGTCGGTCGCTCACAGGCTGGTGGTTCTGCTCGGCACGGCGGCCGTTTCCGTGGCCGGGCTGTTGGCCATGCTGAACACCCCGGTGGACGCGATCCCGGACCTCTCCGACGTGCAGGTCATCGTCATGACCGAGTGGCCAGGCCAGGCGCCGCAGATCGTCGAGGACCAGATCACCTATCCGCTCGAGACCGAGCTCCTCAAGGTCCCGCGCGCCAAGTTCGTGCGGGGGATGAGCCAGTTCGGCCTCTCCGCCGTCTTCGTCGTGTTCGAGGACCGGACGGACATCTACTGGGCGAGGAGCCGCGTCCTCGAGTACCTGAACGGCGTACGGGACAAGCTCCCCGAGGGCGCGATGCCCATGCTTGGTCCGGACGCGACCGGTGTCGGTTGGGTGATGCAATACATCCTGGCAGACACGTCAGGGACGCTGAACCTGGCCGAGCTCCGGAGTCTCCAGGACTGGACCGTCCGGCCGGCGCTCACCGCGGTGCCGGGCGTGGCGGAGATCGCGTCCTTTGGCGGCTTCGAGAAGCAGTACCAGGTCGAGGTCGACCCGGCGAAGCTCCTGGCATTCGGCATCCCGATCAACCGGGTGACCGAGGCGGTGCGCGCCTCCAATCAGGACATAGGAGGGCGTGTGCTCGAAATGGGCGGCAGCGAGTACGTTGTGCGCGCGCGCGGGCGGTTCTCGGGCGTGGAGGACATCCGCGCGGTGTCGCTTGGAACCGGGCCTGTGTGGGGGGGGGGAACGCCGATCACGGTCGGCGACGTCGCCAACGTGCATATCGGGCCCGAGATCCGTCGCGGCATCGCGGACTTGAACGGCCGCGGCGAGATTGTCACCGGCTGGGTGGTAATGCGCTTCGGCGAGAACCCGCTCGCGGTAATCGAGCGAGTGAAGGCGAAGATGGCTGAAGTGGAGAAGGCGCTCCCGGCTGGCGTGCGCTTCGTCGAGGGGTACGACCGCTCGGGCCTCATCGAGCGGGCGATCCACACCCTGCGCGAGAAGCTGGTCGAGGAGTCGATCATCGTCGCCCTCGTCGCGCTCGTGTTCCTGATGCATGCGTCGAGCGCACTGGTCGCGATCCTCACGCTGCCGATCGGGATTCTCATCGCGTTCCTCGTTATGCGTGTGCTTGGGCTGAACGCGAACATCATGAGCCTTGGCGGGATCGCCATCGCGATCGGTGCGATGATCGATGCGGCGATCGTGATGGTCGAGAATCTCCACAAGCACATGGAGCGCAACGAGCGCGAGGGCGGCCGGAAGCCACGCTGGGAGCTGGTGGTGGAGTCAGCCCAGGAAGTGGGGCCAGCTCTGTTCATCTCTCTCCTCATCATCACGGTCTCCTTCATCCCCGTCTTCGCACTCGGCGACCAGGAAGGACGGCTATTCAAGCCGCTCGCGTGGACGAAGACGCTCGCGATGGCCGCGGCGTCGCTCCTCTCGATCACGCTCGTGCCCGTGATGATGGGCCTCTTCATCCGAAAGGGCGTGAAACCGGAAGCGGCAAACCCGGTCAATCGATTCCTGATCCGGATCTATCGACCGGTGATCGAAGTCGTGCTGCGGCACCGGTGGCCCACGATCATCCTAGCGAGCCTGGTACTCGTTGCGACCATCCTCCCATGGTCGCGACTCGGCAGCGAGTTCATGCCGCCGCTGAACGAGGGGAGCTTGATGGACATGCCCTCGCTCTTCCCGGGCGTCGGGAGTGCTCAGGCGAAGCAGATCCTTCAGCAGCGCGACTCCGCGCTCGCGGCGATCCCGGAGGTCGCAACGGTGCTCGGCAAGATCGGCCGGGCCGAGACAGCGACCGACATGGCGCCGATGTCGATGATCGAGACAACCGCCATCCTCAAGGACACAAAGGACTGGCGGCCGGGCGTGACGTACGACTCGATCGTGAGCGAGGCGAACAACACCGTCCGGACGCCAGGTGTGGCGAACATGTGGTCGATGCCGATCAAGAACCGGCTCGACATGCTTGCCACGGGAATCAAGACGCCGGTTGGGATCAAGCTCTTCGGGCCGAGCCTCGACACGCTGGACCGACTCGGCCGGGAGATCGAGGGGCTACTCCCTTCCGTGGCTGGGACAAACTCGGTGTTCGCCGAACGCGCGATGGGCGGCCGGTACGTAGACGTCACCGTCGACCGTGCGGCCGCGGCGCGCTACGGCCTCACGGGCGACGACGTGCAGACGGCGGTCGCCACGGCGGTGGGCGGGATGCCGGCCGGGCAGGTGATCGAGGGGCGCGAGCGCTACTCCGTGCTAGTGCGCTATCCGCGCGAGCTGCGCGACGACCCCGAGCAGATCCGGAACACGCTCGTTGCCACGTCGTCGGGCGCGCAGGTCGCCCTGGGCCAACTCGCGCGTATCGAGGTCACCAGGGGCGCGACGCTCATCAAGTCGGAGGACGCCTCGCTCAACAACATCGTGTACGTAGATGTGCGGGGACGCGACGTGGGCGGGTACGTGGCCGACGCACGGCGCCTGCTCGATGAGCGGCTCACACTCCCGCCGGGCTATCGGCTGGAGTGGTCGGGGCAGTTCGAGGCGATGGAGCGCGCCGGACGGAGGCTCCGCGTCGTGGTGCCGCTCACGCTGGCTATCATCTTTCTTCTGCTCTACGCCAACTTCCGCAGCGTTGCGGAGAGCGCGCTCGTGATGCTCTCACTTCCGTTCGCGCTCGTGGGTGGCGTATGGCTCATGTGGCTCCTCGACTACAACATGAGCGTGGCCGTGGCGATCGGCTTCATCGCGCTCGCCGGCGTGGCGGCCGAGACGGGCGTCGTCATGCTTCTCTACCTCGATCACGCGTATCAGGAGCGAGGCGAGCGTGGGATGCTGCGCGATCGGACCGACATCGACGCCGCCGTGGAGCACGGCGCTGTGGAGCGCGTACGGCCGAAGATGATGACCGTGACCGCGATCACGGCGGGCCTGCTGCCGATCCTCTGGAGTCAGGGCACGGGCGCGGACGTCATGAAGCGCATCGCCGCCCCCATGGTCGGAGGGATGGTCTCCAGCACCGTGCTCACCCTCGTCGTCATTCCTGCGATCTACTCCCTCTGGAGGGAGTGGGAGATCGCTCGCCGCGAGCGGCGAGCGCAAATACCTGAAGGTGCGCGATGACAACCATTCACACTTGGATCTCATAGGAGACATGACAATGAATCCCTTCCTCAACACTGCCGCTCGCACCATCGCCGTTTTCCTCATCGCCGCAGCGACGGTCACCGGGTGTCAACCCAACAAAGATCAGCCGGCTAGCGCGGACAGTGCGAGCGGGATGGCTGGAATGGGCGGGATGGGTGGAATGATGGGCACTGGCATGATGGACTCGATGCCGATGCACATGAAGATGATGGACACTATGCGCGCCGATCGGATGCAGGAAATGCTTCCGATGCACCGGCAGATGGCTGCCAACATGCTCTCGCAGATGAACTCCGAGATGCGAAGCATGAACATGGCCGCCGATGCAAAATGGAGCGCGACCGTCGATTCGATTCGGCAGGACCTGATCCGCATGCCTGACATGGGTGCCCAGGAGCTCAAGGCGATGATGCCCGCCCACCACGCGCGGATGACGCGGCTCATGCAGATGCACCGCGACATGATGGAGAGGATGAAGTCGTGAGTCCCACGGACTCGCTGCTCCGCCTATTCGCGCGCACGCCCGCCGCGATCAGAAGTCCGATGCCAACGGCCGCAACTGCCGCTATTTCGGGATGAAGCGCCGCTTTCGTGTAGAGGCTCGAGCTCTTCGTCCGGCCGCTCCACGTCCGCCCGCGCTCGCCGCCGTCGTACTCGACCGGCTCGTAGAGGTTGTCCTTGCGGCCTTCGGTGACCGGGATGTCCGTGAGCTGGGAGTCGAAGGTCGTCCGCTCCATGTATCTGTCGGTGAGGCGCGGCACGAGGTTGGCCAGGCTGATGACCTTCGCCATACCGCTCACGACGATGTCGCGCACCGGCCGCTGCGCGCATTCGAGAATCGTCTCAGCGACGACCTCCGGCGCGTAGACTGGCGGCACCGGCTGCGGCTCGACGTCGAATAGCGTGCGCGCCTTCTCGAAGAAGGGGGTGTCAATGCTCCCGGGCTTGACGAGCGTAACCGAGATCGGCGCGCCTTCCTCCTCGAGCTCCATGCGCAGACTGTCGGTGAACGCCTTCAGGGCGTGCTTGGCCGCGCAGTAGTTCCCCTGAAGCGGGATCGCGCGGTCGGCGAGCGCACTGGCGACGTTGATGAGCGCGCCCCCCTGCTTCCGGAGATGCGGCACCGCGGCACGGCTGCCGTGGACCTGCCCCCAGTAGTTCACGTCGAACTGGCGCCGCATGTCGTCGAGCGACAGATCCATGATCCGGCCGTACATCGACACGGCGGCGTTGTTGACCCAGGAGTCGATCCGCCCGAACTCGCGGATGGCAGTGCTCGCGATCTCCTCGACCTGCTCGGGGTCGGCGACATCGGCGACCGCATAGGCCGCGCGCCCGCCCTCGGCGCGAATCTCATCGACCCCGCGGGCGAGGTCGCGCTCGTTGCGGGCGGCGAGAACGACGCCCGCCTGCTCGCGCGCGGCCATCTTCGCCGTCACGAGCCCGATCCCGCTCGATGCCCCGGTGATCACGATCACCTGCTCGCCGATATTCTTCAGCCTGAGCGCCATCGTCAGTGTCCTCCATTGGGGTTACTGCTTGCATTCAACGGTGCCGAAGCGGTCGTCGACGCGCGCCCGGGCGCCAGTCACGCAACTCCTCCCTGCGTAGCGCGCGGATTGGCGGCGGTCGGGGAGATCTCGAAGCAACACCGAGGATGCTCGCCTCGCTCACAGCACTCGTGCACCTCAGCCTGGACGAGTTGCGAGATCAGACTCTCGACGGCACGACAGACCTCCGGCCGACCGTGCACGGCCTCGCCCAGCATGCATCCATAGCTGCGCAAGACGAAGCCGCCATTCCACCGCTCGACCTCGATCAGCGAGCCGAGCTCCTGAAGCAACAGCGACGCTGCCTCGACGCGTTGCGCCAGATCTCCGTTCAGCTTCGGCCACTCCGCCGCCAGGCCGGTACCCACGCTCCGCATGAGTTCGTCAAGCTCCGGTTTCGACATCCGCTCGCCGAGGACCCTCAGAAGCTGTGCGACGAACGGGATGTAGGCTCTGGAGAAGACGGAATCGGCCCGTGGTACGAACTCGTACAGGACTGACGGCCGGGTCTCACCTCTGCGAAGGCCTGCCTCACGGATGAGGCCGTCACGCTGCAGCCCGGCGAGATGACCGCGCACCGCGTTGTGCGTGAGCTCGAGCTCGGCCGCGATCTCACCGGCAGTCAGCGAAGATCGCCGCAGCAAATTGACGATCTGCTCTCGTGTGCCCTTGAGGGAGCCAGGCCGCCGCGGCGGGACAGGCATCGGTCGCCTCTCGACAGGTGGGGGTCAGAACGGGTTGGGGAGCAGTTCTTGCAGAAGGTTAAGCAATATCTTATCTACCCCAGCCGATTGAGATGGCGTCCTGCAAGCGTCGGGCAAGCCGCCCAAGGCTGCAGGGCTTGGTGAGGAGGGCTTCTCCATGCGCAGATTCCCGCACGTTCCGCTCTCTGAGACCTCGCAGGAGGGTACGCAAAGAAAGCCGTCGTCGTGGATAGGAGTTTCACTGCTCCTACTCTTCGGGCTGGCGATCTCCTTCCTCGTGGTCGCGTGCGACGACGATGAGGAACCCACGGGGCCCGGACCGCTCGATCCGGCGCTGGTCGCGCAGGGCAAGACGATCTTCCGCTTCGACACCTTCGGCGGCGAGACCTTCTGGACCGATACGCTCCGGTTGCACGAAGTGATCCGCACTTCGGTGAGCCCCGCCACCGCGCTCTCGGTCGGGCTCAAGGTGGATGCCGACACCTTGCCCCAATCCGTGAAGGATGCCCTCGCCGCCGGCCAAATCGATCTCGACGATCCTGCCACTACTGTCACCCTACTAAAGCTCGGGGCCGTCGTCGGCCTGATCGGCGAGGTGGACGCGAACGACAACCTCACTCGCGTCGGAATCACCTGCGCGCTCTGCCACTCCACGGTAGACGATTCGTTCGACGAGGGGATCGGGAGCCGGCTCGACGGCTGGCCGAACCGTGACCTGAACCCCGGCGCTATCATCGCGCTCTCCCCCGCACTCACCCCGGCGCAGAAAGCGGTCTACAACTCGTGGGGGCCGGGGATGTACGACCCGCGCTTCAACTTTGACGGGATCAACCAGCCCGTAGTGCTTCCGCCGGCGTTCGGACTCCGCGAGGTGCGGCGCGAACTCTACACGGGCGACGACACGATCTCGTACTGGAACGCCTACGTCGCCATCACGCAGATGCACGGGCACGGCAGGTTCGTCGATCCGAGGATCGGCGTCAGCGTGAACAACACCCCGCCCGATCGCGTGACCACGGAAACGCTCGCCGCGCTGCGGGAGTATCAGTTTAGCCTTGAAAAGCCGGCGCCGCGCGCAAGCGACTTCAATGCAGCCGCAGCGGAGCGCGGGCGCGCAGAGTTCAACGGCGCGGCCCAGTGCTCGACATGCCATACCGGGACGCTCTTCACCGACATCAACGCCGGAACGCTGCACGCGCCGTCCGAGGTAGCGAGCGAGCCCGAGCCGGGCGGTGCGCCCAGCTACGCCCTGCGCAGCGTCACTAAGCAGTACCGGACCACACCGCTCCGGGGCCTCTATCACCCGCCGCAGCTTCAAGGACCGTACTTCCATAACGGCGTCGCGGCGACGCTCGAGGAAGTCGTCGACCGGTACGTCGCCAAGCGCAGCCTGAGCCTGACGGCCCAGCAGAAGGCGGACCTCGTGCAGTTCCTCAGGTCACTGTGAGGGCCGAACGATGA
>JALZIF010000272.1 GCA_030860435.1 Gemmatimonadota bacterium
TCGCGCTGGCCCCGGTCGAAGAACTGGGCTGGTGGAGTCGCCTCATGGTATCGCTCGGCGCGGGGCTCTATGAGGAGCTGGTTTTCCGGGTGATTCTCGTCGGCGGGCTCGCCTACGCGGCGCGAACGGTGCTCGCCGCGCACCCCGCTGCCGCCGGGGCGATCGCGGCGGTGATCGGTGCGTTCATCTTCTCGGCCTTCCACTACATCGGGCCGTACGGCGACCCGCTCGCACTTTCCTCGTTCGTGTTCCGATTCATCGCCGGGCTCGCGTTTAGCGGATTGTTCCTTTTGCGCGGCTTTGGCATCACGGCGTGGACCCACGCCCTCTACGACGTGTTTCTGTTGGCGCTGTGACGCTCGTGCCGGACTGAGCTAGCCGCCGCCACCGACCGCCGCCCGCCGCTTTCCTCCCCCCCACCGCCGGGCACGGCACCTTCCCGCACCAACCGACCTACATGTGCCAGCGGGCGGTGTAAGCAGCGCATAACTGTTCGAGCATCCGCTCGTAATCGGCGTCCACGTCAATCCCGCAAGTGTTCGGGCGGGGAAGCGATGGTGGATTGACGTTGTCTATGCGCACGGGCACGAGTAGCACGAAGTCGTATCCAGCGATGTGCGTATGACCCGGCTTGCGGGTAGGGAGGGTTCGGAGCAGGACGATGGTTCGCCCTGGATCGGCCGCGGTATTCCGACTGATTGCCCAGGAGAACTCGGTCCACAAAGTTTCGTCCCCCGATGATAGGCGGGGGAGAACTTTTGCTACGAATTCATCTTCGCGATCTCTGAAGAACGGATGAACTTGGTCAGGGATGTTCAACACACGCTGCGCCAAGCCTATCAAAACGGTCGCAACGAGGAGCGCTTCGGGACGGGCAGAGTGTATCGTCGACAGCACCTTGGTCAGGTCGTCGAAACGGTTCGTCCGATTTCGGTGAGCCGTGATGACTGACTTGTTTTCAAGGGCGATTCTTACGCCTGGGATGTGAAGCTCTCCCGCCGGCCCCGGCTCCCCCACGAAAAGGTCGATCTTCCGCAGCCTGTCGCCAGGCGAGCGCACATTTATCCAGACCTTCACGATACCGGCGTCCAAGTCGGACCTGAGCGGAGCACACCGTTCCAATAAATCCTTGAACAATGCATTGCTGACGACGTCGGAATGCGTCTCAAGCCGATGATTGTGGTAGCCCGCTCTCGCAACCGCGACTATCGCCTCATCGAACGGCCTGGTCACGCAGTCAACGTGTGGGCGAGACCCGCCTCGAACAGATCGTCCTGGATCGCCGATGCGAACGTCTCTGGAAGGGGTAGCCGCTTCAAGATGTGCGATTGCACTCGCAAGTAGTTTTTCGCGGCTCGCTGGCAGTGATCACGGAGCCACTGCTGCGCCGGCGCTGAGTTGAGGTATGTCGCCAGTTCCTCAAGCCGGCTGGGGTCGGAGGGAACGACGTAATAGACGGAATGGCGAGGCACGAACCGTCCCTGTTCGTCGGGCACGAAATAGGGCGCAACCCCAATGTCCTTGCAGAGCAGCTTGGGCCGAAGCAAACCTTCGAGGGGCGGCGTCTCGTGGAACGCATACCACGGTTTTCGCTCGATGCAGGTTCGTGCGAGCAGCTTCGCCCGGCGAGTAGGTTCCGACAGGTACCGCCCAAGCTCGCCGAGCTTTTCCTCGGGGATGAGGCGGCCGCGCCGGTCGTACGGCACGAGCATCGAGTGCGTCTCGGCGAGGAGGCGGCCGGGTTCCAGATGGCGCCCCGCGATTGTGGGATATGCGAACTCGTGGAGTCGTTCATCGAGCTGTGAATTCCGGACGACGAAAACGGAGTCGGCACCTGTAGCGACTCCACAGCTTACGCGAAGGCAGACGTGGGCCAGCGTGAGAGTCTCCGCGTCGTGGTCCGCGCCTAGAACAGCAGGAAGCCAGGAGCCAGAATCGGACGGCAGCCTAACCGTTCGGGTGGTGTCGTCTCGCAGGCGAATCCGCGTCTCACCGCTCGGCGGTTCCCGTGTGATGGTCGAAATCAGCGGATACGTCACGAGGTCACCGAAGGTTGCCTCGTCCAGAAAGTGCAGCTCTTCTATTGCCTCGCCTCGTAGAAGCTTCCGGAGAGGCGCCGCCGTTGTGACGTATAGGAACTTCTCTGGGGTGATGTACACGAGGCGGCCGCCCGGCTTTAGCAGGCTCAATGCCCGTTCGAAGAAGAGCATATAGAGATCGAACCGGCCCTGCGCAGTGAAATATCGCTTTCGATACTCGGCGCGCTCAATTGGCGAGAGACCGGTAATCGCCACGTACGGCGGATTCCCTATGACGTAGTCGCAACGTTCCGAGGCGGTCAGAAGGAAGTCAGACTCACGAATCTCGATCCGGTCAATGCCCGCGAATCGGTTTCGAGAGAACGCGATGCGTACGGGGTCCGAGTCGATGCCAATGAGTCGAGGTAGGGGAACGTTGCGGCTCGCGCACCAGCGGACAACGCCGTCGAGGAAGACGCCCGTGCCGCAGCCAGGATCGAGGACGGTGGCGTCGGGGGACGGCGCTCCACTTCGAAACAGCTTCTCGACCATCAGGTCGACGACCGTGGGAGGTGTGAGGGCGTACCCTTTCATGGGGCGCTCGAAGTACGGCCAATGAAGCGAAACACGGGGAAATCAGGACTACGCGGAGACGCTAAACTACCAAGATACTGTCCTCAGCCCGTCCGTGTGACCATCCTTTTCCGGCCGGTGCCGACCATCACCCTGCTTTGCTACCGCCGTCCCGTGACGACCGGCGACGCGCACACGCGCATCGAGGCAGCAGTGGCGGGGCGAGCGAGGAACAGGGAGCGAAGAACAGGGAGCGGGGAACGGGGATCAGAAGCGAGGAGCCACGCTGGGCATACCCGCGACGCGGTACGGTTCGAGGAGGGCACGTTTGGGGTTGCTATGCCATGACCTCGGATCACGATTCAGGTCCGAGTTGCGCCCGTGGAAGCGTGCGAGTGAGGCACCCGTGGCAGCACTCTGTCGCGCAATACCCAGAGAAGTGTCCGTGCGTGGACGCGGGAGAGCCTGATGCGACCCGCGCTCCTCGTGGCGCTGGCAGTCAGCAGCGGGCTCGCGTGCTCCGAGCTCGTCAGGCCCTCTGCCCCCGCAGACCCCACAGGCACTTACGTGCTTGCCCGCATTGAGGACCAGACCGTGGAGCCGCTTTTCACGTTCGATCACGTGTGCGAGGGCGGCATCCGGGTGGTGCGGACGCTGCGCGACACGATCACGCTAGAGGCGGACGGGACGGCGCGGCGCGCCACCGTTTCCGAGTGGCTGTCGGATGGCGCTCCCACGCCGGGCGACAGCCACCACCGGATCGCCACCGGCCGGTGGGGTCGATCCAGGCCGGTGAACGTCCACTACTACTCCGACGGGCCGAGTATCGCGATGCTACTGACGCCGAGCGACTCTCTCTCCCCGGGATACACAATGCGGTTCCGGCTGCGTGGGCCGGACAGCCTCACCAACCTGGGCCCGATCGGCGGTTTGTGTGCGGGGATGCCGCCGGAGCCGTGGCGGGGCGACTCGCGCACCGCGGAGTTCTGGTACGTGAGGCAGTAGCCGCCCATCTCGCCTGCCCGTGCGTGCGTGTCGCCGCGATGATTCGCTCTGAATCGGCCGCGCTGATGCTCGTCGAAGTTGAGGAAGCGAGCTGCCACCGCGCTTAAGGATGCGCTGCAGTGAAATGTTGCCGTATGGGAGGGAAATGATGGTGGTCGCGGAGCGGTGCTGCGATACTCGGTACACGAACCGATATGCTAGCTCAGCCACCGAAGCTACTTGCGCGGGTGCGATCGCAGATGCGACTGCGACATATGAGCCCGCGGACGGAGCAGGCCTATCTGGCCT
>JALZIF010000005.1 GCA_030860435.1 Gemmatimonadota bacterium
ATAGAGTTAGTGCCGATGCCACGCGCCCGTCGTCCATCGGCCCAGACCGTCGCAGTCCTCCGCGCGCTCGCGCAGCAACCGCGCGAGTGGCGGTATGGGTACGACCTCTGTCAGGAGATCGGCCTCAAGGCTGGCTCGATGTATCCGATCCTGATGCGGCTCGCGGACCGCGGCCTCCTCGCGACGAGTTGGGAGACGGTTGCTGAGGCTGGCCGGCCACCGCGGCACCTCTACCGGCTAACCCGCTCGGGACTGGACCTGGTGGCGGAGCTCAAGGCGGAGTCGGCGCACGGCCGTCGCGTCCGGCTTGACCTGCATCCGGAGGGCGTGTGAAGGACCTGCCCGCCAGGATCCTCGCCGTCGCGGCGCGACTCCTCCACGGCGATCGCCGCGACTGGGGCGCAGCGATGACAGCCGAGCTGGCGCAGCTGCGCGAGGGCCCGGCGCGATGGCGGTTCGCGCTCGACTGCGCGTGGGCGGTGCTCATCGCGCCTCATCATCCGAACGCGGGCGTGCCGGGCGTCGCAATCACCGTGACGTTCCTCGCGGGAGTCGCTGGGTGCATCGCGGCAACGGCGTACGTACTCACGACGTGGCCCCACGCCGCGGGCGACATCTCCCGCGGCACATCGGCGTGGTTCGCCGCTTCGCTGACCGCGTATCTCTGGATCGCGCTGCGTCCACCCCACGCCCTCGTCGCGCACAGGGACGCCGCGCGACGCGGCGCGGCCGTCGGGTTCGTCCTCTTCGTCGTCGCCGGCATCGGCCGGTCGGCCATCGATGCCGCCATGTCTGTGTCCGACGGCGACGTCATCGTCGGGACCTTCCTCACCGTGACCGTGGTAGGCACCCTCTCCACAACGGCGTTCGCGGTGGCGCGCGCCGAGCGGTCGTTCGGCGCCGGCGTCACTGCGTCGCTCTGGGTCGGGCTGGTCTGCTCGATCCTCGCCTTCAACGGCTCGCTCCTCGCCATCCTCGCCGGCTTCAATCTCGACGCGCACATGCGCCACGCGATGCCCGACTACTACACCGCGTTCACGCCGGACGCGTTCCTGAGCAAGCACATCGGCGGCCACCTCGCCTCGTCGATGGAGGGGCTTCGGACGCTGCCGCTGCTCGCGCTGATCTTCGGGTCCATCGGCGCGGCCATCGGGCGCAGGCCGCGAGCCGCCCCGCATCGAACCATCACCGAAGCGTCGTAACGCACTGCAGGGCCCGCCCGCCACTCATCCCGAGGACTTTCGATGCTGATCACCAGCGTGGTACTCGGATGGGTTCGCGCTCATGCGTTATGAATAGGTCTTGCGAATCCTCTTGCTGCTGTTCGTCGGCGCCAGCGTGCTCCCCACAGCGCGTGCCGAGGCGCACGAAGGCTGGGGCATCGTTGTGGACGCGACGGGCCGAGTCTACGTCGGCGATATCCCAGCGAACATTATCTGGAGGATTTCCAAGGATGGGAAAGTCGAGCGACTCGCGCTTGGCAAGCACTCGCACGCGCTCGTTATGGATTCAGCCGGCGACGTGTATGGAACCAATCCTCATCTGATCCTCCCGATTCGAAGTGTGTGGCGGCTCACCCCCAACGGGCACCTGACCGACGTAATCTTACCCACGGAGAACTTTCCGCTCGGGTTGCAGTCGTTCGTCATGGATGGCGCGGGTAATATGTACTCGGTCAACGGACGGAACGTCCAAACGCCGGAGATGCTGCTTCTGAAACGAAGCCCTGAGGGCGAGATCACCACGCTGGCCGGGAGTACGGTGGGGCATGCGGACGGAACTGGCTCGCGGGCAAAGTTCATGGGAATCGATGGGATGGCGTGGGGACCGGATGGAGCTCTGTACCTAGCCGATGGTCCGTACGTCCGGCGTGTAGCCGGGGACGGAACCGTGACCACGCTCGGCGCCGGTCCGCTCACCGAGCGAAGATGGGATGAGGACCTGTTGGGAATCGCTGTGGATGCGAGCGGGGATGTCTATGCCGCCGACCACGCCAATCGGCGCATTCTCAAGATCACCCCCGCTGGTGCGGTGAGTACCGTCCTGCGCACGGGTTCGCTTTGGGCACCGACGGGAATCGCGGTGGCTCGCGATGGACTGTACGTTCTGGAGCACTTGCGGATGCCGCTTGCGATCCTTGGTGATCTGGCGGTAGGCCCGTACATGCGGGTGCGCAAGGTGTCCGGGGATGGCAACGTAACTGAACTGGCCCGGATGTGGGGGAGGCGCAGTTTCGCCGCAGCAGGTGTGGTAGCCGCAATCGTTGGTGTGATCGTTGGGGTAACGTATTTTCGCGGCCGGAGGCCGCCCACCATGGCGTAACACCGGATGAGTGCGGGTGGCTGAGGCAACGGTGAACATCCCGAGCCCGACACTCCTATTGCGCAATCCAGCTCTCGACATTACCGTCCTATGGTCATCCCATAGGACGAAACATGGCCGAGAAACTGGACGTGAAGCAGGGCACCCTCGCCCTGATGATTCTCAGAACCCTCGAGGTACTCGGGCCGCTTCACGGCTACGGCGTCGCTCGCCGCATCGAGGAGACGAGCAAGAACCGCCTCACGCTCAACTACGGCACGCTGTACCCCGCGCTCCTCAAGCTCGAGCAAGAGGGTTTCGTCACAGCGGAATGGCGCCAGTCCGAGAACAATC
>JALZIF010000012.1 GCA_030860435.1 Gemmatimonadota bacterium
CGCGTGCACCAGTGGATTTCGTCGCGACCGTCGGCGAGGAGGGGAGCGGCGACCTGCGCGGCGCGAAGCATATCTTCGCGAACGGCGCCCGCGAGGCACGCGCGGCTGTCATCCTCGACGGCGCAGGGGACGAGCGGATCGTGCACCGCGCGCTCGGCTCGCGCCGGTTGCGCATCACGTTCCGTGGCGCCGGCGGGCATAGCTGGACCGCGTACGGCACGCCCAATCCGGTGCACGCGGCGGCTATCACCGTCGCCAAGCTGGCCTCGCTCCCGCTCCCGCAGCGCCCTCGGACGACTCTCTCCGTGGGACGGATCGGCGGCGGCATCGCCGTGAACGCGATCCCCGAGGACGGCTGGCTCGAGGTGGATTTACGCTCGTCCTCGGATGTCGTGCTCGCACGACTGTCGCGGGAGCTTCACGCTGCGGCCCGCGCCGCCGAGCTGGAGGAGAACGCGCGGCGCGCTCTCGGCACCCCCGCGCTCTCGCTCGAGATCGCCGTGATTGGCGCCCGCCCGAGCGGCGAGACGCCGGCCGACCACCCGCTCGTCCGAAGCGCAGTCGCCGCGACGCGCCTCATCGGCCGCGAGCCCGAGCTCGCAACCGCGTCGACCGACGCGAACATCCCGATCAGCCTGGGAATCCCGGCGATCGCGATCGGCGCGGGCGGGCGCGGGGGGGAGGCGCACACGCAGGCCGAGTGGTTCGACAACACCGACGGCCCGCTCGGCCTGGCCCGCGCGTTAGGTGTAGTGGTCGCGGCGGCTGGGGTCGGGTAGCTGTCGCTGAGCCTCCAGCCACTAGCAAGCAGCAAGCAGCAGCCGCAAGCAGCAGCCGCGCGCCCTCTTACGTCCCCACTCTGACCTCCGAATGATCCCCCACAGTCGCCTCCCCTCGAACACCCTCGACGACGGCTTCATCGCCGATAAGCGAGTTCTTGAGGATGGAGCGGGTGATCTTCGCCTTGCGGCCTACGATCGCGTCGCGGAGCACGGAATGCTCGATGACGCTGCCTGACGATATCGAGACGTTCGGGCCGATGGTCGAGCCGGTGAGGGTGACGTCGTCCTCGACATAGACCGGGTCGACGATCGTCACGCCGGCCGCTTTTTCGGGTGGGCGCGCCCGTCCCTTCTCGAGCATCACGCGGTTGGTGTCGAGGAGTGTCTCCAACTTCCCGGCGTCGTACCACCCCTCCACATCCACGACCTTGATCCTGGCGCCCTTGTCGATCATGTACTGGAAGGCATCGGTAAGAAAGTACTCGCCGAGGTTGGTGGGCTGGCGCATCACGTGGTCGATCCCCTCGTAAAGCAGTCTCCAGTTCTTGATGTAGTACAACCCGATGTTGGCGCGCTTCGATATCGGCTCGGTCGGCTTCTCGACGATCCGCGTCATGTTGCCGTCAGGGTCGGTCACGACGACGCCGAACCGCTGGTAATCGTCGACCTCCTTTACCCAGATGATTCCATCCGCATCCGTCGTCTTCACGATCGAGAGGTCGGCGTCGAAGATCGTGTCGACGAAGATGATGAGCACCGGTTGGTCGACGTAGGGCCGCGCCAGCTCGACCGCGCTGGCGGTCCCGTTCTGCACCTCTTGCTCGACGAAAACCGACGGAAAGCTGAACGAGCGTGCATAAGCCTCCACCTTCTCCTTCAGGTGCCCGGTCACGTAGACGATCTGCTCGACAGTGCCGAGCTTCTCGAGGTCCTCGAGGATGTACGCCATCACTGGCTTTCCGGCCACGGTGAGCATCGGCTTCGGCGTGACGTGCGTGTGCGGCCGCAGCCGCGTCCCCTTCCCTGCCAGCGGAATGATGACTTTCATGGCGCGCTAGTTCCCGCTCTCCCGTAGCGGTCGGTGAGTCGGACCACATCGTCGAGGTCCGGTGTGGATACCTCGAGCACGTCGCAGTCGGTGATGGCTTCCATCTGATGTATCGTGTGGGGGGTGATCCGGAACGCCTCCCCAACCTTGAGCTGCACGTCGGTCAGCTCCCCTTCTTCCCCGCTCTGGACCCGGTAGATGAGCTCACCCGAGAGCAGATAGATCGCTTCGTCCTTACGGTCGTGGTACTGAACGGAGAGTGCGTGGCCGGCCGCGATGTGCAGGATCTTCCCAACGTACCGGTCGGTGTGCGCCCAGATTATCTCGTGGCCCCACGGCTTGGGGACGATGACGACTTCGGAGCGACCACTCACGCGACCTTCGCCCACGGGCGTACGGAGAGCGAGGATGGCGCGGTGACGCAAGCGACGACGCATGCACCGCACCCTGTGCACGCGTCGCCTAACGCTGGGCGCCCTCTCTCGTCCAGCGCGAGCGCCGCCGGCCCGATTGGGCAGACGCGCGCGCAGACGCCGCAGGCCACGTCCCGGTGAGCGATGCACATCGACTCATCGATCTCGAGCCGCCCGAGCCGGATCCCTCGCCACCCATCGCTTGGAACGGTGAGCGCGTCGGTCGGACACGCGGCCGCGCACGGCATGTCGGCGCACATGATGCACGCGGTGGTCGCCAGATCGAGCGCCGGCGTCCCTCCAGCGAACCCGGCGGAGGCGGGAAGCGTGATGATCGCGCCGACCGGGCACGCGCGCCCGCAGTCGCCGCAGCGTGTACACGCCGCGACGAAGCCGGCCTCGGGGAGAGCCCCGGGCGGTCGGATGTACGACGCAGGTAGGAAGCTGCTCGACAGCGCCCCGGCCGCGCGCTCGAGTGCCTGCGCGAAGCCGCGAACAAGGAAGCCGCGCCGCGAGAACGGGGTTGGAGGGGAGGAGTCCATTCCCTGGAATATCTCGACGCGCGGCCGCTCGGGGCAATGCTCGCGGCTGACGTGGTACAGGTGGGGCACATTTTCTGCCCCTTGTGCGCTGGATGCTTCTTTCACCTCGATATCTGCCGCGGCTCGCCGCGCTCGTCGGCCTGTTTACTCGCTACGGGCTTCGCGACTTCGCGCGCAGCCAAGGGCTTCAGGCGCTCGCCCCCGACGAGACTGACACGGGCAACGAGTCATCGGACGTCGCCGGCCGCGCCCGCGGCTTTCGTGACCGCCTGGTCGAGCTGGGACCGGCGTACGTGAAGCTCGGCCAGGTGCTCTCGACCCGCCCTGATCTCCTACCCGACTCGTACATCCGCGAGCTCGCCGAGCTGCAGGACGCTGTCGACCCGCTCCCCTTCGAGCAGGTCGAGGCGACGATTCAGGAGGAGCTCGGCGCGCGTCTATCGAAGCTGTTCGTTCAATTCGAGCGCCAGCCGTTAGGCAGCGCGAGCCTCGGGCAAGTGCACGCCGCGGAGCTTCGTGGCGACCGGGCCGTCGTCGTGAAGGTCCAGCGACCCGGAATCCGGGAGCAGCTCGCCGACGACGTCGCTTTCTTCCGCGAGGTCGCCGCGTTCATGACATCGCACACCGAGGCGGGGAACCGCGTGGACCTCGCCGGCGTGATCCAGCAGCTAGAGCGCGCCCTCGTCGACGAGCTGGACTACCGCACCGAGGCCCGCAATTCTGCTGCCTTCCGGCGTGCTCTCGCGGGATTCCCGCGCATCTTGGTGCCGAAGGTCGTCGAAGCGTACTCCACGAGCCGAGTCCTGACGACGGAACGGGTGAAGGGAGTCAAGATCGACGAAGTGCCGCGCATCACGCGCACCGAGCATGACTTCGCCGCACTCGCCGACGAGTTCGCGAAAGCGTACCTGCACCAGATCACAATCGTCGGGCACTTCCACGCCGACCCGCACCCGGGGAACGTGTTCATCATCCTCCCGGGATCGCAGAATCCACTTACCCCGGCGGAGATCGCCGACGACGACCGGCGCACCGAGTCGCGCCCGGCGCTGACCGCGATCAGCCGTATGGAGCAGGAGGCGCAAGCGGATGCGCCCCGAGTGCCCGCCGACATCGACGTGAAGCTCGCGCTCATTGATTTCGGGATGACGGCGCGCCTGTCCGATGCGCTGCGCGAGCGCGTCGTCCGCCTCCTGCTCGACCTGTCGGAGAACCGCGGCGAGTCGGCCGCGGAGCTCATGGTCGAGTTGAGCGAGCAGGTAGCCGGCTTCGACCGCCCGAGCTACGAGCGGCAGATCGCGGCGCTCGTCGCGCGGAACCACGACCGATCGGTCGGGGAGCTGCAGGCCGGGACGGTGATGTATGAGCTGATCAACATCTCCTACCAGCATGGGCTGAAGCTTCCGCCGGAGCTGACGCTGCTCGCGAAGGCGTTATTCAACCTCGACGCGGTGAGCCGCGCGCTCGACCCAACATACAACCCGCTGGACGCGATCCGCGAGTACGGCGGCCGGATTGCGCAGCACCGCGCCCGTCGCGAGCTGTCGCCGAGCCGGATGTTCAAGGCCGCGACGGAGACGTCCGACCTCTTACACGAGCTCCCGCACCGCCTAGACGTCATCACGCGGCGGCTCGCGGCAAACGAGATTGTGCTCAACATCGACACGCCGGGGATGCCGGTTCTGCTCCAGGGGCTGCAGAAGATCGCCAATCGCATTTTCTCCGGGCTCGTGATCTGCGGGCTGCTAGTTGCGAGCGCGATGTTGATGCCGTATCGCCGGGTGCTCGGCACGACGGGGTTCGTGATCGCGGGCGTGCTCGCGCTGTATTTGGTGGTGACGATATTGTTTAGTGATCGGAAGAAGCGGTGAGAGTTGAGGGGCGAGCGTTGAGCGTTGAGCGTTGAGCGGCGAGCCATAAGCCGCTCCTACGCGGCATGCCGAATGACGCCTTCTGAACACCCTCTTCATCAACCTGTTAGAAGAATGTCGCTACCCCGCTCGAAGCTTAAATGTGTGCCCTTGCCGGTGACCGACATCGAGACTCGTGCCGGACGAAGCGCGCGGGGAAGGCAACATGGATGTTTACCATAGGACCTCCGCGCCGCGACTGTGGCACTACACGAACAACTCAGCCTGTGTAGATATCCTCCGAAGTGGATGCATTTGGGCGTCGGATATTCGCTACCTTAACGACGCACTTGAGTACAGTTACGCGTCGCAGTTTGCAGCGGACTTCTTCAAACGCCAGAAGAACTCGCGACTGGCTGCCGCACTGGCCGAGCGCTTCCCGATAGGAGGATTGGGAAGCACGGACTCCACATTCGTGTTCTCAATGTCGGCTCTGCGGGACGATCTGGGCCAGTGGCGAGCGTATTGTCCGACTGGGGGAGTGGCCCTCGGCATCGAACCTCGACGACTTCAGTACTTCGCGGGCGATAGGGGACGGCTAATCAGGTGCGCCTACGATACTGATGCACAGTCTAGCATTCTGAGCGACGTTTTCAGAGGAGCGCAAACATTCTGGGAGCGCACCCATGACGACGAACTCGCCGTCGAAGAGTTTATGCGCCTCTTTGGTGATCGGCTGCCAGAGTTCAAGCACCCGAGCTTCCGTGCAGAGGAAGAGTTCCGCCTAGTCATCCGCCCGGCCCCAACTGAGGAACTTTGTCACTCAGACGTCAGCGTGCGTGCGGGTCGCACGATGCTTGTTCGGTACATGAAGCTTTCCTTCAGGAATCCGAATGCGATGCTCTGGCTCATTCCGGAGCTGGTGACCGCTCCTGCACCGTATCCAGAGTTGGCTGAGCAAGCCGCATATACGGCGCTCTGCCCATTGTTCCCGTTCAATGACGTCCTTGACGTGCGCAGTTCAGAAAGTTCATACCGCAATTGGATCTAGCCTCTTGAGTCGAGGAGCCGTCAAACGATTCGCTGGAGCCGCCGGGGCGGCCGCCCGGCGTACCGCAACCGAAATCCTGCCCTGGCCGCCCCGCAACTCCACTCAAGCGTTAGGCGGCACGCACTACCCTCGGAGGGATCGCTGCCGCAAATGGAGCGATCGACCACCGTCAGATGACCGGGCCACTGCACGTCTGAGCGCGCGAGTAACTCCGGTAGCATCTCCGTGAGCTCGTTTCGCATCCCGTGGCACAATCCGAATGAGGAGGATGCCGGCAGGGGCCGTCCGCCCATGTCGCTGCAAGCTCACCGAAGTCTCGATCGAACTTCACGTGCAGGCGTCCGTCCGCGCCGGCTCGCTTCAGCAGAACGTCGTCCGCTCCTCCAGCAGCCGATTCCACCGCCGCAAGAACAACGTGCCCCGCAGTTCGCAGGGCACGCACGCTTTCGAGCGGTATGTTCTCGTCAGCCACGAGCCGCACTACGCCGCGCCGGGACGCACCGGTAACACCGTCTGCTCGTGCAGTACCTCCGCCGCGTATGCAAATACCGCCCGCAGCGCGTCATCCGTTATCTGCGGGTAGTTCGCCCGAAGCTGCTCCCTGGACCACCCTTCGGCGAGGAGCCCCAATACAAAGTCGACGGCTAGTCGGGTTCCGCGGAGTACCGGCTTGCCGCGCAGTACCTTCGGATCGGCGTGGATATGATCAGTCCATGTCATGGTCGCTGGGGTTGGCTGCCTCACCGAAGGTAAGTTGCGGGCATGCCGTCTAACACGACCTTATGAGAGCCTGGTGCGTCGCGTGAGCGCGACGCGAAGGGCACCTTCCCGGTTCCACTCTCGGGAGGCTTCATGGTCACGTCGGACTCGATCTTCACAAGCGGTACATCACGGCGTGTGCGCTCGACGACGCGGGCGCGGTGCTCGCCGAGCACCGGCGGCTCGACCCCAGCCTGGACGTGTTTGGCAAGTGGCTGGTCGCGTTGCCGCAGGCGATCACGGGGGGTGCTGGAGGCCACGCTCTACTGGCACTGGCTGGAGCGGCATCTCGCCGACTGGGGCATCCGCGTGCTCGTGGCGCATCCGTATCAGGTGAAGCTGATCTGGCAGGCGCGGACGAAGACGGACCCGATCGATGCGCGGAAGCTGGCCGAGCTAGCGCGGGTGAACCTGCTGCCCGCGATCTGGATTCCCGATCCTGCCACGCGTGCCCTGCGCCAGCTCCGCGGCCGGGTCTTCCTGGTCAGGCAGCGGACCGTGATGCGGAATCGGATCCACGCCTATCTCACGGCGGAGAATCTCCGCTGCCCGGTCCTGGATCTCTACAGCAAGGCCGGGCAGGCCTGGCTGGCGGCGGTCGAGTTGCCCGCGGTGGTGCGCGGCCAGGTCGAGCTCGTGTTGGCGAATCACGCCCTGCTGACGACGCAGATTCAGGCGCTGGATCGCCACATCAAGGCGACGGTGCGGCGGGACGCCACGGCAGCAGGGCCATTGTGTGCGCGGCGGTTCGCCACCGGGGTCCGCGCTTCTCCTATGATGTCCCGCTGCAGCCTGAAACGCACGACGTTGGGCAAGCGCGAGATTGCGTTGTCGCGACCCGTGCCGGATCACGGCATGAGTCTGCAGGACCGAACGTGGCCTTGATCGTACCAGAGCGGCTGTCAGCTACGTGTCGCGAATCAGTGCAGCATTCGGCGTGGCTCGAGCGGCTGCCAGAAGCTATCGCCGACCTGGAGCGGGGGTGGTCGCTGACGCTGGAAGCACCTTTCGATGGCGCGGAAGTGAGTTGTGCGTGGGTGGCGCCGGCACAGCGCGCGGACGGGAGCTCCGCAGTGCTGAAGGTGGCGATGCCGCACATGGAGGGTGAGCATGAGATTGCTGGGTTGCGATTCTGGGATGGCGATCCAACGGTGCGGCTCCTCGAAGCGGACGACGAGCGCGGTGCGATGCTCCTCGAGCCTTGTGAGCCGGGATCGGTGCTTCGCGCGGTGCCTGAGCCCGAGCAGGATGTGGTGATCGCGGGGCTCCTGCGTCGGCTCTGGCGCGCGCCGCCGGCCCAGTCTGTGTTCCGACCCCTGTCTGCGATGACCGACTTCTGGAGCGAGCAGCCTCTCGCCGACGCCGAGCGATGGCCCGATACAGGTCTCGTCCGCCAGGCCTTGGATCTGTTCAAGGAATTGCCGCGCAGGGCGCCCACCACGGTATTGCTCGGCACCGACTTGCACGCCGGGAACGTGCTACGGGCGCGGCGAGAGCCGTGGCTCGTGATTGACCCGAAGCCGTTCATCGGCGACCCGGCGTACGATGCTACGCAACATCTCCGGAACTGTGCCGCGAGGCTGCGCTCGGACCCGGACCGGACGATTCGTCGCTTCGCGGATCTGCTGGGCGTGGATCACCAGCGTGTACGACTGTGGATGTTTGCACGCGCTGCCGCTGAGCCGCGGGGTGATTGGGAACGCGACGAGTGGATGACGCTCGCACGAGTTATCGCTCCGTAGCGCCCTTCCGCAAAGCGCATGGGAAGTTCATTCGATCGGAGTGACATGGGCGCTCGGCACTCCTCAGGCATGGGCTTGAACCGCGTGGATTCCCCGCGCGTACTTACCAATCACCTCTGCGCATAGCCCGACCGGAGCTAACCGTGCCCAAGACCGCCAAGAACCTCTACCTCGATCCCGACGTCATCGAACGCGCCGAGGAATACAGCCGCCGCCATGGCACAAACCTCTCCACCCTCGTGAGCGATTATCTCGACGCGCCTACACGCCTCGACGCGCTCCCACGCCGCGTGACTCACCCACGACACGGCCCGCTTGTCCAACGACTTCTAGGTGCCGGGGTACCCCGTGCACAGGGCACAAGGGATCTGCTCCTCGGTGGTAACGGCGCGGTCGTGAGACCCGCGTCGAGGCCGAAAACTGTGTAGGCGTAGTCGAGGAGGAGAGCGCCCGTCCACGCCCAGGTCGCCGACTTGCACTTTATCGGGATCCTGGAGAGCTCGATCAAAAAGGCGGCGATGTCGGCGCTGGCGGCGTCTCATTGCGTTCGGTTCGTGATTTGACAATCGATCGCTCGCTCCGCCGCTGAACACGTCGTACGGCTTCTTTCGCCTCGGGCCCTTCCAATGCATCGCGCTTGATAACTTGATCGCGCAACACGTTCGCGATGTCCGCTTCATCCACGTTAACCTCGACCACGCGCCGCAACTCGCGTCGGATCGCCTTCAACACAGATTCATTGTTGAGGATCAGCGCTGAAAGTACATAGCGGCTCGTGGCGTCCTTGCGATCGCGCATCTGCACATGTGCGCCGCGTTTGAAACCCTCCTTGGTGAAGAGAAACAACAGCTCCTGCTGCGCTTCCTGCCGACAGTCGATCGTGGTCAGGTCTATCTCACCAATTAGTTGCTTATCGATGGGTTTCGAGAAGAGCACGTGATAAAGACGCCACACGATGCCGTTCGTGAGGACGACCCATTCGATGCCTTGGTTGGCCGCGTAGTCGACGACTTGTTTGACGTGCCGATCTTCCAGCGAGATGCCCACCGCCTTTACCTCGATCAGCTGCGCGAGTTTGTCATCGACCTTGATCGCCAGGTCGCAGTATGTGCCACGGACTGCGTGTTCGCTCGTCACCTCGGCGTATTTGTCATAACCGAAGACTGCCGCGAGCAGATCCTTCACGAGGGTAACCGTATCGGCCTCGGAGACATCCCGCGTTCGCTGCTGCTCAATGATCGGCCTCATTTGCTTCATGCCCGCAGCCATCCGATCGCACACTCGTTTCGGTACGTTCATGGGGCCACCATTAGTTAGAGGTATAAGAATTCCGATCGCCCTCCGTCGCCCTCGGGAACCATCGGGGCGCGTAGCGGCGGCCGTCAAGGAAACACGGAAGCCCTGTCCGCCGCGGCGCCGCCTTGGCCGGGCCCAGTTCGGGCGGACAACGCTGGCTTGGGTCGAGTAGCTAGGCCATTCGGCTTCGCCCTCACAGATCCGTACGTGCGGCTTGCCCGCATACGGCTCCTCGCGGAGGTCAAACGTGGAACAGCCGTCACGCCAAGCGCGGATGCGTGATACGAGGTTTCGGTAAAGGGAATCGGTCGAGCAGCGCTGCAAACGCCCACCCCGTGAGCCGTCGCTGACTCCGGCGATACAAGGCCCGGAACCAGATTCGACGCACGTGGTCTGCGAATGCTTGTAGCGCCCGGAAGTTGCTTGGCAGCCCGAAGTAGGCAAAGTGACCGCGCAGCACCTGACACAACCAGCGGTGCTGATCACGGATCGGCTCATGCCGTCGACGCTTCGCTTCCTCATTCAGCGCCGAAAGTTTCTTCGTCACACGTTGCCGCTGCGTCTTCCGTTTAACCACAAATCGACCGTCTCGAGTCCACCCGCAGTAGTGGGTGAATCCGAGGAAGGCGAATGTGCCGAGTCGACGCTCCCCACGTTGCTTTCGAGCCAACGCGGGTAAGCGACCGAACTCGATCACACGCGTCTTCTCGTCGTGGAGCTGGAGGCCGAACTGCGCCAGCCGCTCCTGCAGATCAACGCGCATCTGCTGTGCATCGCGAGCTGTCTGGAACCCCATCACGAAGTCGTCGGCGTACCGCACAATG
>JALZIF010000016.1 GCA_030860435.1 Gemmatimonadota bacterium
GGCTGTAGCGCTCACCGGTGCGTACGTGCTCGCGCGCGAGGGAATCGGGGATCCGCGCCTCATCGTGCCTGTGGCGCTCGCCCTGCCCGCGACCTCCGGGGTCGGGCGGATGTACCTCGACCGCCACTGGGCCACCGACGTCGCTGGTGGATGGCTCGCGGGACTCTCCGTCGCCGCGTGCTGCGCGGCGCTCTACGAACTGCTGGACGACTAGCGGCGGCTCGCGGACCGTTTGTCCGCCGCGCCCCGCTCGTTTCAGCTTGGTGGACTGCGGCGTGGCCTGCGCCCACATTCTGGTGCACGGAGAGCATGGCTCTCCTCATGTCCATGCACTGAGAGACACTACATGACCGTCATCCAGACCACCGCCCGCCGCGCTTCCGTTCTCGCGCTGGCGACGACCATCGCGCTCGCGGTTACCGGTTGCGGCGTACCGGCCCAGCCGCCGCGCGCCGGGACCATCTCGCCTGACGAGTGGCCCGCCTACGGTCGCGACCCCGGCGGCGCGCGACACTCCCCGCTCGACCAGATCACGCGCGATAACGTCGGCCGGCTTCGGGTCGCATGGACCTACCGCACCGGCGACGTGTCGGACGGAACGAAGTATCCGCGGAAGAGCACCTTCCAGGCGACGCCGATCCTCGCTTTCGGCACGCTCTACCTCAGCACTCCCTTCAACCGCATCATCGCCCTCGATCCCGAGACCGGCGCCGAGCGTTGGACGTTTGACCCGAAGATCGATCGCGGCGTCCGGTACATGGAGGCCTTCGCGTCGCGCGGGGTGTCGGCGTGGGAGGATCCGTTGGCGGGGGATGCTCGCCCCTGTAAGCGTCGCATCTTCCTCGGCACCATCGACGGGCGCCTCGTCGCCGTCGATGCGCGGACCGGTCGCCCGTGCGCGGACTTCGGGCGCGGCGGCACGATCGATCTCACCGAGGGGGTCGGACCGGTGCAGCACGGCCAGTACGGCGTCACATCCCCCCCGGCTATAGTCAATGGCATCGTCGTCGTCGGCTCGTCGATGGGGGACAACCGCGGCGTGGATCTCGAACGCGGGACGGTACGCGCCTTCGATGCCCGCACCGGCGCGCTCCGCTGGAGCTGGGACCCTATACCGCGCGACACGAAGGCCGCAGGCTGGGACACGTGGGACCCGGCGGCCGCGACGCGGGCGCGGGCGGCGAATGCGTGGGCGCCGCTCTCCGCCGATCCAGGGCGCGACCTGGTCTTCGTTCCGACCGGGAGCGCATCCCCGGACTACTACGGCGGCGTGCGCCCGGGGAAGAATCTGCACGCGAACTCCGTCGTCGCGCTGCGCGCCTCGACCGGCGCTGTCGTTTGGGGGTTTCAGGTGGTGCACCACGACCTGTGGGACTACGATGTCGCCGCCCAGCCAGTGCTCGTAACGCTCCGCCGCGACGGGAGAGATGTGCCGGCCGTCGCCGTGGCGACCAAGGTGGGGCACATCTTCCTCCTCCACCGCGAGACGGGTGTGCCGCTACTCCCGATCGAGGAGCGCCCGGTGCCGCGGAGCACGATCCCCGGCGAGGAGGCCTGGCCTACGCAGCCCTTCCCCGTCGCCACGCCGAACCTGGTCGGGCCAACGGATGTGACGCCTGACGACGCCTGGGGGCTCACGCCGGAGGAGCGCGACGCGTGCCGGGTGGCTATCGCTGGCGCGCGCAGGGAGGGCGTTTTCACGCCACCAAGCTTCGAGGGGACGCTCGTCTACCCCAGCGCGGTCGGAGGGACGAACTGGGGCGGCGCCGCGGTGGATGGCGGCCGCGCGCTACTGGTGACGAGCGTCAACCGGCTCCTCCAGCTCGTAGCCCTCGTCCAACGCGACTCCGCCCGCACCCCCGCAACGCGCGGGCGGTGGGCGGAGAGCGAGTTCGGCACGCATCACGGGACTCCTTACGTTTCAGTGCGCCGTTTCCTGCTCTCGTCGCGCCACCTGCCGTGCAACGCTCCGCCGTGGGGGAAGCTGGTCGCGGTCGATCTCGCCGCCGGCGGCATCAAGTGGGAGACGCCGCTCGGCGTCGTTCCGCCCCTTTCGGAAGTGCCGGGCGCCAGCGCGTGGGGCTCGATCACGATGGGCGGGCCGATCGTCACCGACGGCGGGCTCGTGTTCGCCGCGGGCACGATGGATGACTATCTACGCGCCTTCGACATCGACAACGGACGCGAGCTCTGGAAGGGGAAGCTCCCCGCCGGTGGGCAGGCGACGCCGATGACGTACCGGTCGCGGGCGAGCGGCAAGCAGTTCGTCGTCATATCCGCCGGCGGCCACGGCGAGCTTGGAACGACACTGGGCGATTACGTAGTGTCATTCGCGCTGGAGGGACGGTAGGGGAGCATTGAGGGTTGAGCGTTGAACGTTGAGGGTGGAGCGTTGAGGGTGGAGCGTGGAGGTTGCGGGTAGCTGGTAGCTGGTAGCTAGTAGCTGGTAGCTGGTAGCTGGTAGCTAGCAGCTGGTCGCTGGTAGCGGCTTGCAACCCTCTGCGGACCGCCGCTGTCGAAAGGGTGCCCGGCATCGGGCCGCAGGCCGAACGTCATACCATATGGAGTGAGCCATGCATGCTGGACGCTACTGGGGCGGGGGCGCGCTGGCGCTCGCCGCATTGATGATCGCGAGCGGGGGGGCGCTCGCGCAGCGGGAGGGCGATGAGGCGCAATCGTCGTGCGAGCGTGGGTGGGGACGGAGCGATCGCCCGCGCCACTGTGAGGTGCGCGAGTCCGGGCGCCGCGCCGAGGGGGGGACCATCGTCGTGGAGCCCGGCCAGAACGGCGGCGCGTCGATCGAGGGGTGGGATCGCGACAGCGTTCACGTCCGGGCGGAGATCCAGGCGCAGGCGCGCACTGAAGAAGACGCGCGGAAGTTGACGGGCGAGGTCCGCATAGTGTCGTCCGGGGGGAGGATCAGCGCCGAAGGGCCGCCGAACCGGAGCGGCGCGTCGTGGTCGGTGAGCTTCGTGATCAACCTCCCGCGACGATCCAACCTTTCGATCGAGGCGCACAACGGACCGATCAAGGTCGAGGGAGTCGCCGGACACATGCGGCTCCGGACGCAGAACGGGCCGATTGCTTTGGCAGCAGTTGGCGGCGACGTCCGCGCCCGGGCGCAGAACGGCCCCATCACCGTCCGTCTCACCGGGACGCGTTGGGACGGCGAGGGGCTCGACGCCGAGACGCAGAACGGTCCACTGGTGCTCGATGTACCTGACGACTACAACGCCCAGCTCGAGACGGGGACGGTGAACGGGCCGATGACCATCGACTTCCCGATCACCGTTAGCGGGCGCCTCGGCCGGCGGATCAGCACGCAGCTCGGCGAGGGAGGGCGGCCGGTGCGAGCGGTGACGACGAACGGGCCGGTGATCGTGCGCCGCCGGTAGGGCGGAGCTTCCCGATGGACACCCTGCTCCGAGACGTCCGCCTCAGTCTGCGCCGCCTGAGAAAGAACCCCGGCTTCACCGCCGTCGTCGTCCTCACCCTCGCTCTCGGAATCGGCGCGAATACGGCGATCTTCAGCGTCGTCAGCGCTGTGCTCCTGCGTCCGCTCGCGTATCGAGAGCCGGATCGGCTGGTGACGATCAATCACTTTTACCAGAACCTCGATGACCTCGAGGCGCCCGTTTCGGCGATCGGTTTCCGCGACTACCGCGACAAGACCAGAAGCTTCGAGAGCGTGGCGGTGGAGACGGGGTGGAGCGCGAACCTCACCGGCGGCGGTGACCCCGAGCGCGTGCCCGCGAGCCGCGTGTCGGGACTCTTCTTCCGAGTGCTGGGCGTCCCCGCGCAGCTCGGGCGCACGCTGCTGCCCGAAGAGGACGAACCGGGAAGGAATCGCGTCATCGTCCTGAGCGACGGCATCTGGCGGCGCGCCTTCGGTGGCGAACGAAACGTCGTCGGCACCACCGCGCAACTCAACGGGGAGAGCTACGAGATCGTCGGCGTCATGCCGCCCGGGTTTCGCGGATTCTTCAACAACTCCGCAGAGCTGTGGACGCCGCTCGCGCTCCCCCCTGACCAGTTCGATCCGACCAGTTACACCAACGAATGGCTCAACCTCACGGCCCGCCTCAAGCCGGGTGTGACCCTCGAGCAGGCGCAGGCCGAGATGAGCAACGTCGCGGACCAGCTCAAGCGCGACTACCCAGCCAACCTCGGCCCGCTGTGGACGCTCCGGGTGAAGTCACTCGACGAGCTCGCCACGGGGCCTATCCGGACGGCGCTCCTCGTTCTTCTCGGTGCGGTCGCCTTCGTCCTCCTTATCGCTTGCGCGAACGTCGCAAGCCTGCTGATTGCACGCGCTGCCGCGCGCAGCAAGGAGATCGCCATCCGGTCCGCGCTCGGCGC
>JALZIF010000032.1 GCA_030860435.1 Gemmatimonadota bacterium
GAGCATCGATGGGGGCGTGCTCCGCCCCGAGGGGCGCAGCGGCGCCGGCAGCGGATCGGGGTCGTCCAGCTCGTCGTCGCCAGCGCTGCCCGTCGGCCGCGCGACCCGGCCGAGCGACCGGCCGTCACACGTTACGTGAACGCGCGCGGTCGCGCGCACCATGAGCAAGTCCTCGGCGGTCAGGATGTCTCGCCGCCTGACGAACACACCTCCCGGACGGTCCGTGACGCCCGAATCCGGCGAAGCGAACAGTGCCTCCATGATTCGCTCTTGCAGTTCCTGGAGGTAGCCGGATGCGTGCGTGTTGAGGACGACGAGGTCCACCATCATACCGCGGCGCCGCCAGTAGTGGTGGGCCGCGAAGAGCTGGCGGAGCGTCGGGAGCCCGTCAGCGGAATCAATCGTCGCGAGGAGGATCGGCCAGTCGCCGGAGATGCCGGTCGCCCAGAGGCGCGGCTGGGAGCCCCGACTTCGCCGCAGCTCCTCCTGCGGGGCGCGGAGCGCGGGATTCGGGTAGAAGAGGTTGCCGGCAAGCTCCTGAAAGATCGCGGCATCCGCCGGCGTGATGCTGAGCTCGCGCAGCTCCACCTGCGTCGACGTCCACGCGAGATCGAGCGCGCGCTGGGCGGCGTGCGGGTCGTGGTAGCGGCCGGCCAGCTCGAAGGCGCGCTCGCGAGTGTTGGTGACGAGCGTTGTGAACGCCACCGCCGCCGATTGCCCGGGCGCCAGCCAAACGCGTGTCCGGAGCGCGAAGACCGGGTCGAGCACGGCGCCGGTAGTACCGGAGAGGGGTCCCTCGGTCTCGAGCGCGACTGGGTCGCGGGGTGAGCGGCCACGTCCGAGGAAGCTGGCGCGGCCCGTCTCGCACGTCACGGGGCCGACGCGCTCCTTCCCCGTGTCGACGACGTGCACGCACCAGAGCGACCGCTCGGTCGCCGAGCGCGGTCGTCTGGTGGCGGTGATGGCCGTACACCACTCGTGCCATTCGGTCTCGACGAAGAGGTTCGCGAACGCGGGGTGCGCCCGGTCGGTGTCGGGCGGCGCGAGCACTATCTCGCCGTAGCTCGTCAGTTCGACCTCGTGCGGTTCCGGGCCGTTGTTGGTGACGGTTACGCGACGCACTTCGGCGGAGTCGTCAGGCACGACGGCTATCTCGGTGCGAGTCTCGATCGGGCCGTCTGAGCGATGGAACGTGACCCGGTCGGTCGCGAGGAGCGCGCGGTACCAGTCCGCCGCAGCGCAGACCGGCTGGTATGCCGCCGACCAGACGCGCCCCGACGTGATGTCCTTTACGTAGCAGAACTGGCCGGTGTGATCGGTCGTACCGTCGGCCCGCCAGCGGGTGACGGCGAGGTCCTCGTACCGGCTGTAGCCGGACCCGCAGTGGCTCACCATGACCGTGTACGGCAGGTGGCCGAGCAGCGCCACGTGGGGCTGTGGTGTGTCGGGGGTCTCCACCTCGCGCACGGCAGGCCGGTCGAGGTCGGGGTCAGGGAGCGCTTCGTCGGCGCGTGCAACCTGTGAGTCCTGCATTACGAGCCGCCGGGGAATACGCTCGTGCAGCAGGAGCTCCGCCGAGCGGACGATCGGGTCTGCGTGAAAGCGACGCTGCCACACGCCACCCGCCAGCGTGTTCGTGAGGGCGACGAACCCCATCCCGATGTGATGCGCCATGTAGGTCTTGACTATGGCGTATCGCTCTCCGGGCGCTGGCCGTGTGTAGTCGAGCGCGTCACGGAATCCAAACTGGCCGAGCGCCCCCTTCCTCTCCAGCGTGGCGAGGTTCCCGAGCGCGCGCTGCGGCTCCACGAGCAGGGCGAGCGCTGAGGCGTAGGGCGCGATCACGAGGTCGCGGCCAAGCCCCCGCTTCAGCGCGAGGTCCGGCACGCCGAAGGCGCGGTACTGATACGTGAGGTGCCGGTCCCGAAGGTTGTAGGCGCTCTCGCTCACCCCCCACGGTGCGCCGCGCTCGGCGCCGTAAGCGATGTGCCGCCGGAGCGCGCCACGGTAGCTCTGATCGAGGACAGTGAACGGAAAGGACTGCATGACGAGCGCCGGCATCAGGTACTCGAACATGCTCCCGCTCCAGGAGACCAGCGCCGTCGCGCCGGCGGCGCGAGTCAGCGTGCGGCCAAGGCGGAACCAATGGTCGACCGGGACATCGTTCTTCGCGATGGCAACGAAGCTGGCGAGCCGTGCCTCGGAAGCGAGGAGGTCATAATAGGATCCGTCGAGAGAGTGGGTGGCCTGCTGATACCCGATCGCGAAGAGCTTCCGGGTCTCGTCGAAGAGGAAACGGAAGTCCATCTCCATCGCGTACTCGTAGGCGCGATTGGCGAGCGCCTCGAGGCGGGCGACCAGCTCGGAAGCTGGGGTCGAAGTCGCCGCGAGTTGGCGCAGCGTACGTACGGTGCCCGGCGCTGCAGCCTCCCCCAGCTCGGCGAGCCCGCCCTCACGCACCGGCTCGTCACGGATCGCGAGACACGCTTGGCGAAGCGCGATCAGGTGGCCCGCCAGGTTTCCGCTGTCCACCGTTGAGATGTATGCGGGCTCCAGGACGCGCAGGTCGGTCAGGTCGTACCAGTTGTAGAAGTGTCCGCGGAATCGCCGCATCCGCTCGAGCGACCGGAAGGCGAGCTCCAGCCGCCGTGTCATGTCCTGCGCCGTGATGAGCCCCAGGTCGTACGCGCTGACCGTCGCGAGAAGTTGGAGACCTATGTTCGTCGGCGAGGTCCGCATCGCCACAACGGGTATGGGGTCTTCCTGGAAGTTGTCCGGGGCGAGCCAGTGGGATTCAGCCGTAACGAAGCGGTCGAAGAAGTTCCAGTGCAAGGTTGCGTAGTGCATCGCCTGCGCACGGCTGGCCGCCGGAAGCCGCCGCTCGCGGCGCACGGCGGGCGCGCTCAGGGCATGCGCGATCGCGGGTGACGCCGCCCAGAGCGTCACGAGCGGGAGGACCGCGAGAGCGAGCTCCCAGAGGCGCACCGATGTGCCGGCCCGCGCGGCGCCCGCCGCCGTCAACGTTACCACCGCGATCGCCACTGCGGGCCACATCATCCGCCACACGGCGCGCGCGCCCGCCGACACCACCCGTTCCGTCTGCGACGCGGTCTGCCACTCGAGGAGCTTTCGCCTGGAGACGAGGAGGCGCCAGAGCGTTCGCACGATCCCGTCCGCCGAGATCCAGGCCTGGTGCGGGAGGAAGGTGACGGCAAGCGCAACCTGCCGCGCGCTCGTAACGGCATCGTGGCCGACCGCCGCGTAATAGGCCCGCCATGACTTGTCCAGCGGTGGACGGAGCGCCGCGAGCAGCAGCGAGATGAGCCACGGCGCGGCGACGGCGCCGAGCACGAGCAACGTCCATCTGAGCGGTGAGCCCGGAAGCACGGTCCAACCGGCGATGAGGAAGACGAGCTGTGCGATCTCGACCGTGCTCCGTCGCAAGTTGTCGAGAATCTTCCATCGCGATAGCAGTGACAGGCGGTTGCGCTCCGGGCCGTCTGGCCCCGGAACGCGGCCCGACAGCCAGCCGAGGAGCTGCCAGTCGCCTCGGATCCACCGATGCTTGCGGCGCGCGTAGGTGAGATAGCGCGTCGGGTAATCGTCGTAGACGGTAACGTCCGTGGCGAGCCCGGCGCGAGCGTAATTCCCCTCGATCAGGTCGTGCGACAGGAGCGTGTTCTCCGGGAAGCGGCCGCGCGTCGCCTGCTCGAAGGCGTCGATGTCGTAGATACCCTTTCCGGTGAAGCTCCCTTCGCCGAACAGGTCCTGATAAACGTCGGAAACCGCAGTGGTATATGGATCAACGCCGGGATGCCCCGAGTGAATCGACGCGAAGTGCGATCGATGCGCGCTCGGCAGCGACACACCGACGCGGGGCTGGAGGATTCCGTAGCCACGGACTACGCGCCGGCGGGCGGGGTCGTACACGGCGCGATTGAGCGGATGGGCGAGAGCTCCAACGAGGAGCGGCGCCGCGTCAGGCGGGAGCACGGTGTCGGAGTCGAGCGTGATCACGTATCGCGCCTGCCGGATCGGCTCCAGATCCCCGACGACCACCGAGAACGCGCCGTCGGCGCCACCCCGCAGGAACCGATTCAGCTCGGCGAGCTTCCCCCGCTTGCGCTCCCACCCCATCCAGACGCGCTCACGCGGGTTCCACCGCCGCGGACGATGAAAGAGATAGAACGCGTCCTGGGCACCGCCGGCATAGCGGGCGTTGAGTGCTCGCACGCCATCCACCGCGGCCTCCACGATCGCGCCGTCACCGGGGCAGATCTCGCTGGGCGCATCGTTGAAGTCGCTGAGGATGGCGAAATGGAGATGCGCTTCCCGGTTTGCCAGGAACTGTGACTCGAGCGTCTCGAGCGCCTCACGCACCGCTTCGACACTCCCGAAGAGCGTCGGAATGACCACCGCCGTGCGGAACTCCGGCGGCACGCCGCCGCGCTCGCCAAGCTCGAGCTTGGGGAGTACCCGCGGCGGAAGGAACGCGGTCACGAGCTGATTGACGAGGCTGACAGCGATGTCCGTCGCCGGAATGAGCGCCAGCAGTACGACTAGTAGCCACGCCGTCCACGCGTCCGCTCCAGCGAGCCAGAGGACGGCCGCGAGCGCCGCACCCGTACCGAAGAGAAGTCCGCCGACGAAGACGGCGTTGGGATGGCGCAGGATCCAACGGTGCACCGATTCCCCCGCGCTCGGGCGGTAGCCGTTCGCGCGCTCGACGTCAGCGAGCCCGTCGTCGACCAGATAGTAGCCGACGTGCGCGTATCGCTGGTCTCTCGTCGGGTCCGCCAAGCCGGCTTGCGCAAGATCTACCGCGCTCCGCGCCACCGCTTCCTCGTGACGCCCGGTTCGCTTGGCGATTGCCTCGACAACGTGGCGATATCGATCGCGGGTCGCGAAAGTCATTCGCGTGTAGTAGCCTGACGGGTCATCGCGCAGCACCGCCTCCATCACGCTCTGACGCTCGACGAACGTCTGCCAGTCCATGCGGGCGACGGCGCGCAGACTCGTGATGCTGTTCGCCATCATGATCTGGGTTAGCGCGAGGCGCTGCGTGGACCGCGCGGCCGCGTCCTCGACGCTCATCACGTCCTCGGCGATCCAGTTCTCGAGCCAGACGATGGGTGGGAACGGGCCCCGGGACAGGCGAAGCTGCTGGAGGAAGCGGGAGACGAAGATGGCGGTGAGCGGAGGCGGATCGATGACGAATTCGTTCAGTGCCGTGCCCAGCGTGGCCGGACCCTCCTCCGCGGCGCGCTGAATGCGCGCGGCCCACTTGTCGGCCTCCTCCACCGCGTCCAGTCGCTGCACCGTCCGAAGTGCCATCCGCCGCACGCTCTCGATGAGTCCGAGGCGGAGCATGGCCGGCACAGCCCATAGCTCCCCGATCGAAAGCGGGGCGATCTCCTGGAACGCACTGACGAAGAGGTGGACGTTCTCGAGATCGACGCGTCCCTCGGTGTGCGAGATGAGGGTGATCCCCAGCTCATAGAGGCGCGGGTAGCCGGCGAGCGGCCCGCGCGCGAGCTCGGGCAATTCGCGGTAATAGCCCCGCGGCAGACTTTCTCGGACTTCGCGTACGTGCTCCTGGACGACGTGAAAGTTGTCGAGCAGCCACTCTCCCGCGGGCCCGACGTCGAGGTCCCGGTCACCGGCCGCCGCGAGCCGATCGTGAGCCGCCTCGAGCACACGACGGGTCGCGTCCAGGCGGGCCAACAGCAGCGTACCGCGCTCCCCGGGTCGGACCGCCGCCAAGCGTTGTGCGCGCGCGACCGCCCGGGCGCGTTCGGCGAGATGCTCGGCGCCCAGAAGCTCGCCGCGGAGCGGCCCGCCCAGCAGGTCGTCCCGGGTGTCGGCGGGACGAGACCAGAGACGGGAGAGGAAGCGCGCCGGCGTTACGGGAGGGATCTTGATGGCCACTGGCGCCTACCGCCGGGCAAGAGCCGCACCAGTCCGGACACGGCGTTGCGGGCCCCGAGCGAGCTGGCCGATCATGAACGCTGGACTGGGACTCCTCCCCCGGAACAGAGTATGTATCTTCACAGCGCAAGAAAGGCGAAATCGTGGCCGACGCACGCGCGAGTGATGCACGAGGGTTGTTTGCACGGGCGTTTCACGGCGAGCCGGCAGTGATTGCGTCGGCTCCCGCACGGGTAAACCTGATCGGCGAGCACACAGACTACAACGGTGGCGAGGTTCTGCCGATTGCCATCGATCGACGCACCTTCGTCGCCGTGCGTGTCGCACGGGGCGCCGCGACCAGCCGGGCCGTGTCAGCCGCGGAGCCGCGGGGCGGCGAGTTCGATGCCCGCCGCCCGCGACGCTCCGGCGAGTGGTGGGATTACGTCGCCGGAGTTGCGGGCGAGCTATACAAGGCCGGTGCGGATATCCCCGTCGCGATCGAGGTCGCCGTAACGAGCAACATTCCCGCGGGTGCCGGCCTCAGCTCTTCGGCGGCGCTGGAGATCGCAACCGCGACGGCGCTAGTGGCGCTCGCCGGCGACGCGCGTCCCGCGCGGGAGCTCGCACTCCTCTCGCAGCGGGTCGAATCGGGTTTCGTCGGCGTTGCCTGCGGGATCATGGACCAGTTCGCCTCCGCGCTCGCTCGTCAGGGACACGCTCTGCGCGTCTGGTGCGAC
>JALZIF010000048.1 GCA_030860435.1 Gemmatimonadota bacterium
GCGCCGGCCGTCGGGCCGTCGAGCTTGTCGGAGCGATACGTCACCCGGTTCGCCGCGGGCTCGTACGCGAGCCGCTCGAGCGCCACCGGGTTGCGCGCGCAATAGCGCGCCAGCCGGAGCGCGAAGGCCGACCGCACAGTGTCATGCGTCGTGCAGCGGGAGCGGGCTCAGCGATCACGGGCCGGTGATCGCCGTGTTCGGTAATGCGGTCGCGCTGGGTAGCGCCTAACGCATTGAGGGCGGCCTGCATCAGCGGTCCGTCGCCGCCTTGGTGCACGTCGGACCCGTGCTCGAGCATCCAGGTCGCCATCGCCAGTCTCGGCGGGCTCGGTGGTTCCCATGGGATGCGACATTCGGCAACCCATGTGAGCGGTCCCTCTTTGCCGTAACCAAGGGGCGGTCCACGGGGCAGCGTTCTTGCGCCACGAGTCGACGATCTTGGCGTCGGAAAGAGGGTCCATAGAGCAGATTGCGGATCGCGGGTCGCTGACTGCGAACAAAACCCATGGCACGGGGATTCGCAATCAGCAATCCGTCGCGAGGCGCAAGTCGGGCATTCAGCAACGTAACGCGCACGTGCTTGACGCTGTGCGCAGCCTGCGGTATCCCTTCTCCACCGGCGTCAATCATCACTGCACGGAGGCACTATGCGGGGCATCCTGAAGCTGGTGGCGTTGGCGATGGCGGCATGTGTGCTCGTTCCGAGTATCGCGCTCGCGCAGGGCGGAACCATCCGCGGCCGCGTCGCCGACACGACCGGAACGCCGGTCGCGGATGCCGTGGTGTGGGTGGAGGCGACGGCGTTGCGCTCGATGACCGGCCCGACCGGCGAATACGTCATCAGCGCCGTCCCACCAGGCGCCGCGATCGTTCGCGTGCGGCGCATCGGGTACGTGGACATCGCACCCGCGCCGCGCGTCGTCGTCGTTGCCGGTGGCACCGTGCAACAGGACTTCACATTGCGAAACGTCGCCAACACCCTGGCGCCGATCGTGGTCGGCTCACGGGCGACCCATACCGCCGCCGACGAGTTGGCGGTACCGGTCGATGTCTTCACGCCGGAGATGATCCGCTCGCAGGGCACGACCGAGACGGCACAGATTCTCGCGCAGCTTGCGCCGTCGGTGAACTTCCCGCGGCAGAGCGTGTCCGATGCCTCGGAGATCGTGAGGCCGTTCACGATGCGCGGGCTCAGCCCTGATCACACGCTGGTACTGCTCAATGGAAAGCGCCGTCATCACACGGCGCTCATTCATTACTACGGGGCCGGACAGGGCGCGGGCTCGAGCGGTGTCGACATGAATGCCTTTCCCGCCAGCGCGATCGAGCGGCTCGAGGTGCTGCGCGATGGCGCCGCGGCGCAGTACGGCTCTGATGCGATCGCCGGCGTCGTCAACGTCGTGCTGAAGGAGGGCGTGTTCGCGCCGTTCTTCAGCGTCGATCTCGGGGAGTACTGGACCAGCGAGGACAACCCGGCTGCGGTGCCTAGCGGCGGCGACAGGCCGAGCTTCCCGCGCGACGGCCGCACCATCAACGTGAACGGCGGATGGGGAGTCCCGCTCGGCAAAGGCTCAGTGAGCCTCTTCGCCGAGTATCGCGATCGCGATCCGACCAATCGCGCGGGGCCCGACGCGTCGGACATGTTTGGCGGCGATGCCGATGAGGTGGTCGAGGGAGATCTCGTCGCGAAGAACAATCCCATCCCTATGCCGAACCACCATTGGGGTGACGGAGCGTCGAAGGACCTCATGACCTTTGCCACGCTCAGGCTCCCCCTGGGAACCTTGGGCGCAGCCGGACTCTACGGGTTCGGTGGCTACAGCAAACGCGAGGGCACGGGTTTCGGTTACTTCCGGGCCCCTTCCAGCGAGCGCAACTGGACGGAGATCTATCCGAGCGGGTTTCTTCCGGAGTTCGCGCCCGACGTCGTGGATCTCTCGGCGGTGGTGGGCGCGAGGGGCATGGGAGCGGGCTGGGGCTACGACTTCGGCGTGACGTACGGGCACAACGCGTTCGAGTACCATCTCTCGAACACGCTCAATACGTCGTTAGGCCCGTGCCTCGACACCGCGTGCGCGCCGGGCCAGGACGGCGTGCTCGGCACCGCCGACGACCCGGGCATTCCCAACCAGACGAGCTTCTTCGCCGGCGAGCTCCGGCTGTCGGAAGCCATCTTCAGCGCCGATCTCAATCGCGAGTTCGACGTCGGGTTTGCCTCGCCGATCCACATCGCGATCGGGGCGGCCTATCGCCGCGAGAACTACGAGATCGTCGCCGGGGAGCGGGCGTCCTACATCAACGGCTTTCACCCCGCGGCCGATGGAAGCATCGCGCCGTCGGGCTCGCAGGTCTTTCCGGGGTTTCGTCCGGGCGATGCCGCCGATGCCGACCGCAGCAACATCGGCGTCTACGTCGATCTCGAGGGCGACCTCGTGCCACGGCTCCTGGCCAACGTCGCCGTGCGGTTCGAGAATTACAGCGACTTCGGATCGAAGGTCACCGGCAAGCTCGCCCTGCGCTTCCAGCCGTCCCCGCAGATCACGCTGCGCTCGGCGGTGAGCACCGGCTTTCGTGCGCCGTCGCTCAACCAGAGCTTCTACTCCAGCGTCGTCACGAACTTTAAGGCCGATGACGTCACCGGGGAGCCGGTTCCGTTCGAGATCGGCATCTTCCCGGTCGCCTCAGCCGAGGCGCGCGCGCTCGGCGCGCGCGAGCTCGAGGCGGAGTCGTCGCTCAACTTCAGCGCCGGAGCGGCTTTCTCACCAACCGAGAACTTCACCCTCACCGCCGATGTCTTCCTCATCAACGTCGACGATCGCATCGTGCTCACCGGCTTTCTCGACTCGGACAGCGTCGCGGCGATCCTGCGAGGCATCGGCTCCCGCGCCGAGGCGGCGCAGTACTTCACCAACGCGATCGACACGAGGACGCGCGGCGTCGACGTCACGGCGGACTATCGCGTTCCGACCGGGAGCGGGGAATTCGGGTTGAACGCCGCGTTCAACTACACGAAGACGACCATCCCTAACGAGTGCTGCATCCCGGTGCCACCCGAGCTTCAGGGAACCGACGAGGAGCTGATCGGCCGGTTCGATGAGGGCGGGTTGTTGGCAATGACGCAGGAGCGGCCGAAGTGGCGAGGCACGGTGACGGGCCGGTATCGGCACGGCGCGTGGAATGGGCTGGCGCGCTACTCCCACTATGGCGAGTACACGTCGTCGCTGTACAGCTACAGCGGGGACGACGTAGCCACCTACTCGGCGAAGGGACTGTTCGATGTCGAGCTTGGCTTCACGGCGGCGCGGGTCTTCAAGATCGCGGTGGGGGCACGCAATCTCTTCGATACGTACCCCGACCGGATGAGCTACAACAACGGCTTCGACATCTTCCCGTATCCGCCGGCGTCGCCATTCGGATACAACGGACGGTTCGTCTACACCCGGCTCGACGTCAACTTCGGGCGCTAGCGCGCCGGCTGCGCAGATGGCGGGGCATCGAGCGCCGGAAACCGGCGGCGATGCAGGTAATCGAGAAGCGCGCCGAACAGGAAAGCCAACGGGAGGAACAAGCTCAGGGTGAGCGGCGTCGAGGGGCTGGTGCCGCGCAGCGTGAGCAGCGTGATGATGCCGAACAGAATCCCCCTCGCCAGCGTGCGATCAGGGAGAACGCGGGCGAGCAGGGCGGGGTTCCTTATCCTGGCGAAACGACATCAGCGCCCGCGTCGACCAGAAGCTGCCTGAGCAGGCTCCGGTGACACCGCGACGGATCCTCACATTAGCATCCTGCCGAGAAGTCGCTCTGGTGGGAGAGCGCGGCGAGAAGCGCGAGCAGGTGGCGCGGGCCGGGCTCGCTCATCTCTTTTCGATATCGCTTCGCGTATCGCGACCAGCGCGCATCGGTCCACGGCTCCGACAGGGCCCACGAGACGACTTCACCACTCGGGGCCAAGCTCCGGGAGCCAGACGTCGAAGAAGTCACGCGCCGCGAACTCTTCCTTGCGGACGCCCCGAGGAGGACGCCTGACGGTGCCGAGCCGCGTCCCCTCTCCCGGCGCGCGCGGGGTGCCGAGCTGCACGATCCGGATGGGCATTCAAGGCTGGCGCAGCCGACGCCAAGCAGCGGCAGAGCGATGATCGTGCGCATGCTGCTCCACTGAGAGGCGGGGAGTCACCGCGGCAAAAGCTTTGCAGACCGTCCTCGGCCGGTCATGGCCACAGCCAGCCGAAGACCCCGGCCGTCAGCACCCCGTACACCAGCCCGTCGAAGGTGAACTTGAAGGTCGTGCTCCACTTTCGGTTCCACCAGATCGAGTCCTGCCACAGCCCGGCCGCGAACCCGACGAAGGCGACCGTTCCGACGATGCGGAACACCGAGAGGTACGGCGCGCCGGCGGGCAGCGTCCGGCTGGCGATGTACCCGGCGAAGAGCGCAACCAGGGCGCAATACACGAACCACTGCCCGAGACTCTTGCGCATGCTGAACGGGCCCGGCGGGAGCACCGTCATCATCGCGACGGGCCCCTGTTTGAGTTTCTCCTGGAAGGCGGGGTCCTTCATCTCTTTCATCGAAGGGGCGCGCGGCACCATGTAGTCGCCGGGAGGGAGACTGAAGCGGCGGAGTGCCTCCATCACCCCGTCCTCGTTGGGCACACGGCTGACGTCGCTGTAGTGGTACGGGAGGACGGTATTCATTACGGAGCTCGCGAGGAACACGATCACCGCCGAGACGAGGATCGGAACCAGCAATGATGTGAGCGCAACCATCGCCACCTCTGGGTGTGAGCGTGGCCCTCGCGGGCCGCCGAACGACTACTGGGTGCGCGTTCCCTCGGTGCGAAGCACGAGTACAGTATCCGATCCCGCCGTCTGATAGCGCGCGCGGGTGGAGCCGACCAGGCGATCGCCCTGTCTCCGCAAGACGTTGTGTGTCGTCACCTGGACGTTCCGGCGCCGAACGCTCGGGAATGGCCCGGCTTCGGTGATGATGCTGTCGCCGGCCACGGCGACGACGCGAACCGGGTCACGTCCCACGTGCCGGCAATGTCGGCCGGGGAAATGGTCGCGGTCGCGGTGGTTTCCGTGGCGCCGGCGGCAGTCTCGGTCGCGGCGTCATCGCGGTCGCCTCGCGCACATGCGAGGACGCCGACGACACAGCAGGTCAAAGCCAGGGTACGCACGTGAGCCTCCGGCGAATGGTGTGAGGCCGAACCTAGCCTTTCCTGGCACGAGAGCCAGCCCGAAAGGGACGACCACCGGGTCTGGTATTGGGAAGGGCAAAGACATCAGACGTCAGAATTCGGAAATTCAGCTTCGGATAACCAACGGGCAGCCGATGCTACCCGTGGTCGTTTCTCACGTCTGCCCGTAGCTGGATGCATGGTCGACCGCGGCCCGCCTAACAGAGCCCTTCCACCGACGCGCCTCGGCAACCTCGACTACCTCGACGCCCTGGGCTTGGCCGCCGCAAGCTGATTCACTACATCCCATTTGAAGCGCACGAAGCGGTGGAGCTCGCTCTCCAGGATGCGCTCCTGGTCGCTGTGCGCCCCGAACCCTTTCGGCCCATCCTCGATGTCGATCGCCGGGCCGATGCCGTAGCACTGCACGCCCTT
>JALZIF010000068.1 GCA_030860435.1 Gemmatimonadota bacterium
GCGTAGCCGGGGGGCTCTTTCTTTTGGTGCTTAGAGGGATTGCGGAAGGCGGCGGCGCGGCGCGGACGGCTATGGGGCACGCCACGTGCCGAATACCGAACCCGCCATTGGGCGCCCGGTTGGCTGATCGCCTGACGAATCGCTGCTCGCCTGAAGGCGAGCCGGTTAGGCAGCGCCGGCAATTCTGGTAGGGGAAGTCCTCATGGCACATGGATCCGTGCGCCTGTGGCTGCGGCTGGAGGGCCTGGCCGCGATGACTGCCAGCCTCTGGCTCTACGCGCAGTCCGGTCGCGGCTGGCTCTTCTTCGCCATCCTCTTTCTCGCGCCGGATCTCTCCTTCGGCGGTTACTTGGGCGGCCCGCGGATAGGGGCCGCCGTCTACAACCCCGTCCATTCCTACGTGCTGCCGTTAGCCCTCGCCCTGGGTGCCAGTGCAACCGGTCGTGCGGACCTGCTGCCGTTCGCGCTCATCTGGACGGCTCACATCAGTTTCGACCGGCTTCTCGGTTACGGACTCAAGTACCCGACGAAATTCGGTGACACTCACCTCGGACCCATCGGTCGCGACCGCGCCGTGCCGCCATGACCGTCCGGCGCATTCGATGAGCCGGATTCGTTAAGCTCCGCGTAATGCGAGACTACCCGGCTGCGCGCGCGGTTGACACACTAGAAGGTCTCAGCGAGATAGCGCTTGGCGTGTCGGCAGCCAGGAAACCATCACCCTGTTGCTCCGCCGCAGGGTAGCTCTATCTTCTGACCTCACGTCGCTGGTTCGGCCACATGATCGCGAGTGCAGGCGCCAGCCTGAGGCGTTCGACCCGCTCAGCCGCCGTTGTCGATGGAGGAACGATGTTCCTGCTATTACGGCCCTACGCAGCCCTACGCAGCCGCTAGAGCACGCCGCCGCGTCGCGTGCCTCGCGCTGATCGGTGTCGTTTCAGCAGGGTTGTGTAGTAGGCGAGCGGCCGCGCAGTCGGCGGTGTCGATTCGACTGGTCCCGGACTCCCTAGCGCTTCAGCCCGGACGCGCAGCGCAAGCCCTTGTCGTGCTCCGCAACGTTTCGCAGGCGCCGCTTCGGAATGTGCGCCTGTCGTGGTTCACCAATAGCCGGCTCGACGTGGAAGATGAGCGTGGGGGTCTTCCCTCGAGCGGAGTCCTGCTTCCCGGCGCCGCCGCAGTCGTTCGTTTGACAGTCGTCGGTCGCGAGCAAGCGGAGCGCCTTGGCACCGTTGTCGTCCGCGCAGACTACACACATGGTTCCACGCGGACGCCCGACGTCGTGTTTGCGCCTCTCACTGTTCGGCCGGCCGGGTTTGAACCGCCGGAGGACATCCTCGACGTGCAGGTAAGTTCGAGCCTGACGACGCTTACTGAACGACAGCCCGGCCACATGTTCCTTCTGCTGAAGAACAAGGCAGACGTGACGGTCACGATCGATTCGCTCGCCGTGACGACTCCCGCGTTCCTGAGCGTCGACCATCCGCGCGTTGTGACCGTGGGGCCTCGAGGTGTCTCGACCGTTCCCATCGTCATTACGGCGACGGATGCCGTTCGCCCCGGGAAGCACCAGGTGCTGATTGACCTGCCGTTGAGGTGGACAAGCGATCGAGATCCGGCGCGACACCTAGTGCTCGCGCGAGAGGTGGAAGTCGGCGTCCTGGGAGAGTCCGCGATCCTTCAAGTGCTCGGTGTTCCGTCCTTCCTCATTCTGCCAGGCTTTCTCATGGTGATGACGTTCGGAGCGCTCTGGAAGCGGCGCGTATTGCGGCCCGACACGGCCTCCGCGGAGTTTCCGATCGACGCGAAGGATCCTGAGTTCTGGTTGCTGGCAATCACGCTTTCAGGAGTCATGGCTCTGATGTATCCGAGTGTGAGCGGCGGACGCGATTATCTCGAGTACTACGGGGTGCGGGACGTCGCGACCGTCTGGATGTTCTCCGTCTTCGCGCTCGGACTTGGCGTCTACCTGGTTGCCGCCGTTCTCGAGAGTCACCGTCACCGGCAACGAATGCCGACCGAGCAGGATGATGGCATTACCCTCCTGAAGAAGCTCGATCGCCAGCGACTCGGATTGTTGATGCCTCGCGTTGAGGTGGGCAGTGCCAAGCTGGCCGCGTTCGCGCTGCAGGCCAGGCAAGAGGGCGCTAACACGGTCTGGGTTGGGCCGGCGATCAAGTGGATCTGGAAGGGACAGGCGAGACAGCCCGACGTCGAAGCTCGCGCTGAGATCGAGCGCCTTATCAAAGCCGGTGCGCCAGGGCCGCTCGCAAGAGCATTGGCCGACGGTCAAAGCCGGGGCGATCTGCAGGTGTACTTCGAGGAGATCGGGAGCGGCCAGATCGGGCGACCACGTAAGGTCGACCTGAAGGAGGTCGCTTGGGGTGGTGCGGCGCCGATCGTAGAGAAGGCGTAGAAAAAAGTAGGTGCCCCACCTTTCGGCTGAGGCACCTTTCGAATGGCGCGCATCTCCTGCCGGAGCGGCGATCCCCATTCATGATGAGATTCCGAATCCAGAATCAGCATCATCAGTGTACGGCAAAGCTACGGCGCAGGCCACGAGGTGTCAATGACCGAGCCCCTAGTGCACGCGATGCGCATCACTTTGACGTGGATGGAGAGTGATTTCGCTCTTCTGCAGGAAGAGGCGTCGTCGGCGCCGTTCGCATTTCTTGGACGCGACTACTATTACGAGGCGCGGTTCGAGGAACTTCGGCAGCAAGGCAAGGGTGAACAGGGACTCCTGCTCCCTTGGGACAGGCCGGAAGGGCAGCGCTTCTGGACGTTCTATCTCGATGGGACCACGCCCGGCTCAGTGAAGGCGAATACTGCCTGGCGAGCGCTGGTGCCGGTTCGCGTCAAGCCGCCGCTCATCGTTAGGGCGGATTGGCTTCTGGGCAAGGCCGACGTCGAGGGGTTTTTCTATCCGCACGCGACAGCGTCCGTGATCACCTTCACCATACGCGCCCCGAAAGGGGCTCCGCTCACGCTCGAGAAAAGCATTGAGCTCGCGCAAGACATCCGAGGTAACCGGAAGCTCACGCTCGTCGCGGAAGATACTGCGGAGGAGCTCGTCGTCGACGCGGTCAAGGACCGCGTGCGCGACTATCTCAGAAGGATGCGCCTCGGCGTCGGCGCGGCGCCGGGTAAGGTCACCACGACGCCCTTCTCGGTGGTGACATTTCTTTCGCTCGAGAATGCCGCGCCGACCAAGGCGCTGGAGGCAGGTAACCCCGTGCACCGGGCGCTGCAGGCACTGGTCGAGTGGAGTTCCACTTGGCAAGTCGACGAGTTGCAGCCGCTGGCCGAACACGGCCTACCTAGACGTAAGGCCGCTCCAAGCGGAGACGTAGTCTTCGCGGGCCCGCGAGGACGCGTTGTTTGGTTGCCGAAGTTCGCGGGCGACCCACCGCCAAAGCGCCCAAAGCTTGCGTGCTATCATCGCAATCTGGTTCTCGCCGCGATGCAGGTCGACGCCCTCGGCGCGCTCGTGACCGCCGCCGATGAACGGCTCGCACAGTGGGACAACCTGCCGGCACCGCTGCGAGAATGCTCCCGCAACGCCGCGGGGCTCCTAACGCGGCTGTACCTCGCGAAGACGTCCATCTATCAGTCAGCTAGCTGTCGGCGGCAGATTGACGACGCGCACTTGGTGGATGCGTTGAAGCGTGTGCGCGCACGCAATAACTTGCCGGAGATCGTTTTCGCATGAGTGCGGAAGCCCTATAGCCCCACTCCTCGAGCGCACGATGCAGGACGTAGCAGGCGCCGCTGTCTGCGGCGTGCCGCCGGCGTTGTGAGAGGTACGTCTGGACGTCGGATCGGTGATGTCCGTTCGGCAATCACCGAATACACATCCGCGATCTGTCCACTCAGCGGCCGGTGAAGAGTTCCGCCAGTACGGGAGGGAGGTCTTTCGCTGGTACGCCGTGCCACTGGCCTTCAGAGTGTGGCGCCAGGCGTTCATGGCCGACCGTCTAGAGCGCGGAAAAGGCAGGGGAGCGCCACTGCCGCCTGCTTGACACCAGCCTCTTTCGCTGCGCATAGTGCGAGGCCAACACGGTCCGGTTCTGCCGCAAGAGCTTACGGCACTAATGCCACTCTCGTTCGACGCCACCCTTCCCCGGCTGGTCGCCGCGTACGAGCAGGGGCGGCTCGTCCCATTCATCGGCGCAGGGATGAGCGTTCCCGCCTGCCGCGACTGGGAAGGGCTCGTACGTAGTCTCGAAGTCGGGGCCGAGTCTACGGAGAACCGGCGCTTGAAGGAGAACGCGTCGCCCGAAGAGATCATCCGCGCCGCTAACTGGGCGGTTCGGAAACTCAAGCTGAACCACCCCCGCAAGTTTGCCGCAATGCTGCGGCATGCGCTATTCAGCGACTCCGCTGACATCCCGGCGCAAACGAGAGCGCTGGCGGATATCTGGTGGCCGCTCGTGCTGACGACGAACTACGACGACCTGTACGTATCGGCCTGGCTCAGAAAGTGGCAGATGAAAGACCGCCAGCGCGGGCGGGTGCCGTCGGCGCGACTCAGTGTACTCGGCCGCCGGCCGCAACACTGCCAGCAGGTCCTCTCTTCTTTATGGGCCCCTTCCGAGCCTATCGTTTGGGCGCTGCAAGGCCTTCTCACAAACACGGCCGACGACGGCACACCTTACCCTTCCGCGGAACCACTCGATCTGGAACTGGTGGTAGGACATGAGGAATACAGGCGCGTAACCCACACTGAGCTTCACTTTCGCCGGGCGTTCGCGGAAATATTTCGGAACAGATCGCTACTATTTTTGGGGTCAGGTCTCAGGGATCAATACCTGCTCGAGCTGTTCGGCGAGATCTTGGAGATGTTCGGCCCGAATCCAATCCCGCACTACGCCTTTATTCAGGAGGGGGAGGTGGATGCCGACTTTCTACGGTCGCGCTTCGACATCCTCGTCATTGAGTACCCAGAGGGAAGGCACGATACGATTCCCGGCTGGCTGGGTGAGCTGCAGAAGGAGTTGGCGGGGAACCGGTGGCGGCAGACCCGATGGAGCTTTTCGCTCGACAGCGGGCGCCGGCCAAATCCGCACGATACGGTGGATGAGGGAGCGGTAGTACAGCTGAGGCGCCCGCATGCGGATCTCGAGATCATCCGCGGATCGATCCCGCTCCCGCGTCCCCATCGCCGGGAGTGCACGGTCATCAGCGCGGGAATGGCAGGCGAAGGCCAGCCAACGATGGGCGACCGGATGGCGAAGTACCGGGAAGAGTTGACGGTGGCGGGACTCATCCCCAAAGGGGTGAAACCGGCACCTCTCTTCGCGTCGAGTGATCTTGTGTGGGGTTATCCCTCTTCATCCGATGGAGCTCCGTCACCGGTGTTCTATGCCGTGGCGCGAGGCGCTTCTGACGCCAAGGACCTTCGGGTCATAGCGGCCACGGTGGAGCACGTTCTCGAGTGGGTAGAGTCGCAGACCCCCTATCGCTTGGTACGGATGCCGCTCTTGGCCGCGGGGCAGGAGCGCCGCCGCTATCCCCCACGCTTCGCTCTTGTGGAGACGGTGCGCGGCTTCGCCCGCTGGCGGCGCGCGCACCCGGACTCCGAGTTGCGGCTCATCATTCATCTCGTGCATCCCGGCGTGCTTTCGGAGCTCTCCACCGGAAAGATCGACGTGCTTCAGCTCCTCTCCAGCGCCGAGGACATCCCCTTCTGGATGGAGGTGATCGTAGGTTCGAAAGTGGTGGAGCGACAGCTCGTTTATCGTTCGGAGCAGCTTTCTATAGGCGACCTTGCCAATGAGATCGAGCTGGTAGGCCCGCACTGGCACGTGGATCTGAGTCCCGTGCCCAGCCCGGACTGGCAGCATGTGGCGCTCGACGGTGTGCGAGGGGAGGAGATCAGAAAGGTCGGAATTCTTCCCGGCTCGACGCTGCGGTTCAGCGCGTTGGAAAAACCGTAGTGTACGACCCCCCCGCCCACGAAAACCTCTGCCGTTTCATTGAACGCGTAATCGGCGGGACGCCCCCGACCATCACTGTCGAGGATGCAGTGCCGTCACGCGTCCCGAGAATGGCGGTGCCCTAGCGGAACCAGAGACCGATATTGGACGCGAGCACCGCGGCCCACGCGACGATGTACCAGCGCGTCTGTTCGCCAAGCCTGCGCTCCAACGTCGCCGTCAATTCAGCGGCTACACGGTCGATCTTGACATCGAGCTGTGCGAAGCGGTGCTCGGCCTTCGCCTCGACCTGGGCAAAGCGCCGGTCGATCTTCGCTTCAACTTGGGCGACGCGCTGCTCGAGCTTCGCGTCGAAACGCGCGAAGTTCAACTCATTCACCTCGCGGAGATCGGACCTGTACGTCGCGTCCACCTGGTTGAACCACTCCACCAACTCGTTAGCGATCTGTTCGCCCAAGCGATCGTAGAAGGCCTTGGAAAGCTTGGCAGTTACCGGCACCGGAAGCTCCGTTCGAGTGGAGCTGCACGTTACAACCTACGCTCGGCAAGACAGGTACCGAAAGCCCTCGCAGATGAGCGCGGGAATTGCCGTATGAGCTTAGAAGGCGCGTGGGCACCACCGTACCAAGTCCACGCGCGCCGAATAGCGTTGGCCGCGGCCGGTCTCACGTCGCACCATAGAGCCATGTTGCACCGCACCGCCCCGGCTTCCCGGCGACCCACCGGCGTTCGGCGCACAAGCGAGGCGTAGACTTACGAGGTCAAGTACCCGACAAATTCGGTGACACTCACCTCGGACCCATCGGTCGCGACCGCGCCGTGAATTCATCACCAGCCCCCGCTCTTCCATGGTGCGGATTCCGTCACGTCCCTGTCGAGACCAGCTCAAGAGTGCGCGTCGAAGTGCGGGACCGTGTAGAACACAGGGCGGATGACAAGTCTCATGAACGGCACGGTCGCCGTTACCGATTACGGCTGGTATGAGTTCCTCTCCACCCGTGCGCTTCCGGAAGTCAACTTCTGGACGCCATCGGACCGCCGACCGTTCACGGCACCCGAGTTCTCGCCCTTCTTTATTCAAGCTGAAAGCACCCCACCGTGCGATCGCTGGTTTCGGATACTTTGCCAAGTGGAGCAGCCTGCCCGATTGGTTGGCGTGGGAGTGCTTCGGTCAGGGGAATGGCTGTGAGACATTCGCAGTCCTACAGGCAAGGCTCGCCGAAATACGCGCCCGAATCGGCTACGTCCAGGAGAGTCCCGTATCTCATATAGGCTGCGTTCTCCTTGTGCAGCCCACGTTTTTCCCGCGCGATGCGTGGGTTCCTCAACCGGCGGATTGGAGGGATCGCACAGTCTCAGGCAAGGCGTACGCCCGCACGAAGTCCGCAATGGTGTTCTCCTGCGCGCTGATATTCACCGACTCTTCGACAAGGGGTACGTGACCGTTACTCCCTCCCTCTGCCTCGAGGTGAGCAGTCGGTTGCGGGCGGACTACAGCAATGGCCGGAGCTACTATCCGCTACACGGCGCCACGCTTCAGGTCCCGGACCGGGAGCGCGACCGGCCTGCGGCCGAGTTCCTCGCGTGGCATAACGAGCACGTCTATCTTCGCTGACGCCGATGCGATGTAGGAATCGCTGGAGCTCGGGCAGCTCGTTGAGGATCCGATCCGCTAGCGTCGGAGGCGCGCTCACCCTCCTCGCTTTCGCCACCTTCGTCGCCGGTTGTGGCGCTCGGCGAACGATTGCATCGGCGGGGCCTCCGGAGCCGGATTCCCGTCACGCCGCCTACAACACAGAGGTTCGGGTCGACCTCGACGGCGCGGCGCTGGACGTCCGGTTCACGTTCAGCTACGTGGCGAGCGAGAGAACCGCGAGGAAGATCGGACTGCTCTCGACCTTCGATCAGGAGATGATTGGGGATTTGCGGATAACGCTACCACCGGATTGGGAGGTGGTAGCTAGTGGGTCCGTCGCCTTCGAAAAGGGCGTCAACGTAATCCGCAACAGGGTTCCCCAGGTAGATGTAGCCTTCGTCGCGGCGCCATCCTTCGAGCGGATCCAATCCGAACGCTTCACCGTCTACTATAGGGAGGCAGATCCTCGCGCCGCCTCTGCGGTACTCGCGGCTGCTGAGAACTGCGCGCGGTATCTCAACTCGCGTTACGGTGCGCGCGACCCGATTCCAAAGGGCAGGTTGGTTCTGGCCGACCGGCCGGGGCCAGGTTACGCGCGGAAGAACTACATCGTTCTCAGCCGCATGGATGCCGTCGATGCAGAGGGACTGCACTACTTCCTCTGCCACGAGCTGGCCCACTACTGGACGCGGTCGGCGGGCGCTTTCTCGCCGCACCACTGGATGACGGAGACGTTTGCCGAGTACGTAGCCGGCAGATACCTTCGCGAGCACTTTGGTCAGCTGGCGTTCGATCGCCGCCGCGCTCAGTGGGAGGAGCTGGGGCGTGCGCACGGCCCGGTCTGGACCCCGGCGAGCACGAAACGTCCGTCGTTCTTCGTGATGTACCGGAGAGCTCCATACCTCCTCTCACGCCTCGAAGAGAGAATCGGCGCGGAACGATTCGATCGCTTTCTGGAGCGCTACATGATCGATCGCGTGAGGACCACGCCGGAGCTGCTGGAGCAATTGGAGATAATCGCCGGCGCGGAGACGGCACAGTGGTTCCGCGCGCAGTTGGCTGATGGCCCGGTGGAGGTGAGGTAACGGTTCGTCGACGCCTTTCGATCGTCGAGCGATTGCAAGGAGGAAACTCTGCGATGAAATACAAGATTGCACTCCAACGCTCCGAGGAAGGCTATAGCGTCTCTGTCCCTGGGCTTCCCGGCTGCTGGTCTCAGGGCAAGACCGAAGTGGAGGCGATAGCAAATGTCCGCGAGGCAATTCGCGAGTATCTCGCTGTCCGCGACGAACTCCTTAGCGATGCTGACGTGCGCGAGGTAGAGGTCGGCTAAGGAGTGCCGCGCATCCCGGGCGTCAATGAAGCTGACGGCGCAGTTGTCGGAGGCGGCCGGCTCGATGTGCTCGCCTGCCGCTTCTTCATACGCGCCGTAGCTTATTGCCCGGGAGTTATGCGGGCAGCGTCCCCTTTCGATTGTTGGGCGAGCAAAGCGGCGCCGGGGTTGAAGCGTCCGCCGACGCACCGGAGCGGAGATGCGCCGCGGCCAGCGGTGTCGGCCGTTCCCTCCTATATCGAGAAGGCATTGAAGAGTGAACCGCGCGCCTGGCAGTACTTCCAACAGTTGGCTCCGTCGTACCAGCGGACCTACATTGGCTGGATCGATTCGGCCAAGCGCCAAGAGACGAGGGAGAGGCGTCTTCGCGAAGCCATCACCCTATTGGCGGCCGGAAAGAGGCTCGGCCTGAAGTGATCAGAGGCATGCAGCCGGATTCGATGCGGCTGTCTGGAGAATCGCCGTTGGACCGTGAGAGACCGCAATGCGACTGACAGATGAAGAGTTGCGCGACGTGCTCGCACGTGCGGAAGAGATTCAACGCGCATCGCGGCACGGCCACGAAATGAACGCCGAGCTCCAGGCCGTGATTGGAGCTGCCGAAGAGATGGGGCTCGCGCGGCCTGCTGTCGAACGCGCGCTGCGTGAGCGCCTCGATCTCTCCGTGACCCCGCCCGAAGTCGGTACGCTGGCATTCGCCAGATCGGCGGATGGCAAGTTCTATGTCGCCGAGGTGCTATCTATCTCGACTGATGGCGTTCGCGTGCGTTTCCTGCGAGGGAGCGAACATCTCGTCACGCTGGATCAGCTCAGGCCATGCTCGTTCATCCCGGGCGAGCGACTCGTCTGCAATTGGCCCTGGTGGGGACCGTGGACCTGTACAGTGGTTACCTACGACGCCGTCAAGCAGCGCGTCAAGTTGAGCGATGGCTGGGGATACACGAGCACGTTCCCGGTCGCAGAGGTTTGGCTTCCTCCAGCGCGCAAGGCCGAAGCGAGAGGGGCCCGTGCACGCGTATATGCGACGCTCATCGGGACGGGGGCGGGTCTGGGAGCGCTAGTCGGGTCGATCATCACTGCTTTGTTGATGCGTTGACCCTGCCTCCTCAGAGGGGATTGTCATGACGCGTGCTGCGAGAATCCTCTGCGTAGTCGGCTGCGCACTGCTGCTCATAACGGCCCTGTTTCATGGCACCGGCTTCTCCGAGGTGAGGGATGCCATCTCGGAGTCAACCGCTTCGGGGTTCCTTATGCGGGCAGTGCCGGGCCTCTGGCTGCATTTCTCTATTCACCTTGTCGCCCTTGCTGCTTTCGGCATCTTGGCGATGTTCTCCCTCGCGCACGGTGCGCGTCGCCTGGTTGCGTTACTCGCTCTCGTGGTGGCAGCGGATGCCGGTCTGGTCTTATCCTTGGCAGGTTTCTTTGCGGGCGTCGCGTTGCTCGTCGCTGCGGCACTGTGCTTCGCTCTCGCAGCGGTTATCCCCGGTAGGCGTGATATCAGCGCGATACAAGGCGCTCCCGCGGACGGTGCCGCTTCGCGGGCCCGCCACTGAGCTTGGGCGAATGGCGCGACCTTCACACTGATGGTGCAGTAGCCATCGCGTTCTTGCGTCATGTTTTCGGGAATCCGTTCAGCCGCCGTAGTCGTTGCGATGGTCTCGTCCAGCGCGCTCGGCGCCCAGCGCCCTGGCGAACAGGTAGGACACGCCGCGGACCATCCGGACAGCGCGCGATTCATCACTGACGACCTTCGGAACTTCACGCGCGTACTCGCTGTTCTGCGGCAGGGCTACGAGACCGACACTGTCGCCGTCATGACGCGCGAGTACTTCGGGCGTGCGACGCCTGGGCTCCGCGCGTATGCAGCCCGCTATCGCCTAACGCCGCAGGACGTGGTGGCAGCAATGCGACGCTACCCCAGGTACTACGCGTCGCTGAGTGAACTCGAGCCGGACGTATCCGACACCCACGAAGACATTCGAGCGTCCTATGCTGAGCTGAAGCGCATACACCCGAGCGCCGACTTTCCTCCGGTCTGCTTTTTCATAGGGAATCTCGGAGCGGGCGGGCTGACACGCCCGGAAGGGTTGCTCGTCTCCGCCGAGCTTTTCGCCGCGACGTCGAGGACCGATGTGACCGAATTCACCGCGGGCCTGCCGCGCGTGCAACGAATCGAGCAACTGCCGCACATCGTTGCGCACGAGCTGATGCACTACCAACAGGCCATCGCGCAGGGACTCGAGGCATATCGCGCAATCTTCGGCGAGCGCCAAAGCCTTCTCGCGCTTGCGATCCGAGAGGGCTCGGCTGATTTTCTCGCCGCGTTGATCTCAAGCGGCACGGTGTATTCGGACGTTCACCGGTTCGGTAAAGCGCGCGAGCGCGAGCTTTGGCTGCAGTTCCAAGAGGACATGCACCGGCGCGACCCGGGCGACTGGATGTTCAGTCGTCCCGCTAAACACAACTGGCCGATGGATCTTGGCTATTTCATGGGCTATCGCATCACCGAGTCGTTCTACATGAGCGCGGCGGACAAGCGACGGGCCATCCAGGACATTCTCGCGGTCACGGACTACGATGCGTTCCTGCGGGCTAGTGGATATGCAGAGCGGTTCCAGTGATGGCGGTCGACGCCGGCAGCGCGGCGACCCGCGGTGTGGAGGACGTCCTCCGGGAGTTGCGTGGCGCGGGTCCTCCCGTCGGAGTGATCGCAGCGGAGTTGCTGGAGGCCGCTGAATAGGCTTCATCGGGTAGCGTCAGTTCGGAATTGGATGGGATCCGAGTAGCTCTGGAAGGCGGTCCAGTACTTGTTGGGCGGACGCAGAAACGGAGGAGGTCGCGGTGCCGAAGTCGACGACGTGCACGCTGAACGGGCAGAAACTCGGCATCCAGACGGCCTTGGAGATCCGATCTCGAAACTCAGCTGCGGATTCCGTTGTTCCGAATGTGGCGAACCCGTTCGCCCTCAGAAGGAAGGCACGACAGGACAGGCTGCACACTTCGAACACCTCCGCACAAATCTGCGGTGTTCACTTAGCGGGTCGCGCTGAAGACTGAATAGCGTAGGTAGCTCAGGCGTCGCCCAACTCTGCCATGCCATCGACGCGAACCGTTGCACTATTCTCGTGGGTTTTCATGCAACCTAGAATTCGTGGTATAGGTTGAGAGTTGTCCCGCGTTGGAGCTCCCTATGTCCTCACCGACATCAGCCGTCATCCATAGCGATCCCGAGATCCTAGGCGGGACGCCCGTGTTCGTGGGTACACGCGTGCCGTTCCAGGCCCTCATCGACTACCTCGAGGGCGGGCATCCGCTGGCCGAGTTCCTCGACGACTTTCCGTCGGTCACGCACAAGCAGGCAGTGGCTGCGATCGAGCTCGCACGCGATGCCGTGCTCGCGCGGCTGACGGCCGCGTAGCTCCCGCGCCGGGGTCGCCGCCTTCCTCACCGTCGACAAGCGCCTCGAGTTCCAACAGCGCGTGTCCGACCTGCCGTTCGGCGTCGTCGCGCTGCGCGCCCGCAGCAACGACATCGTGGACCTTCGACCGCTGATGGCGGCGGTGGTGGCGGCGTTGCCCAACCTCGCGCCGGGCCAACTCATCCGAGTCCCGTGAGGCGGCTGTCTGATGGCAGGGCGGCGCATTGTGCGCACCTCCTAGGTGAGCGCTCGATCGTACAGCAACCGTTGTCGTGCGGGGCCTCGGGTCGGCGCCTCAGTGATCACGCCTTTCCCGGCGCCCACCGTGGCACTCTTGTTGTCCGTACGGTTGCGATGCCGGCACCCCCGTCGGTCCCTGGCGATCCGCCGGATTGGTGCTCAGCCACTCGCGATATGTGCACGTCCCGTTTGAGTCGGTCGATCCGTACCTGCTCTTTCGTCTGCAGTGTCGGTTCGCTTGGCAGCGGGTCCGTCGCGCGATGGCGCGCAACGATCTGCTGCGCCGTGGCTTGGAGCCTCGTGGCCTGCCGCTCAAAGTCGGCCGCGTGCCGCTCCGCCGCTTCGACGCATTGCTCGGCAGCTTCATGCCGTCAATCGCGAACAGCTCGCGCCCGATGAGCCCTCCGCATCCGCAGATCGCGACAACGGCAGCGAACACGCGGGCAATGTCGTCGCCGAGCGTGCTCACAGAGTGTGCAATCGTCGTGAGCAGCTTCGGATTGGTATCGATATATTTGTAGCGGGACATGGGAGAGCGGCGGTGAGGGATCAACCGAATCGCACTCGCCCTACAAGTCCAACGCACCTTTCACCGGTGACTCTATCGCAAGTTCCGCCCCGCGAGAGCACGTGGTGTTTTTCTGCAACTACGTTGGGCGTTAGCCAAGCCTGGAGGTGTCGTGGGTCTCGATACCGTGGAACTCGCGATGGACACAGAGGCCACTTTTTCCACCCGCCAGGTGACGGTGCTCGCGATCCGGGCGCTCGAGCTCGCGAGGGAGCTCGACGACGCCCTGTACGCGCACGAGCAGGTGCGCGGCCAGACGGCACGCTCCGGTGTCTCGTCGCGCGAGAGCAGCGGATGAGCGAGTCGCTCCACGATCGCATCGCCGCCGCGACCGGGCACCAGTACGAGCTTGCCGGCGAGATCGGGCGCGGCGGGATGTCGGTCGTCTACCGCGCGCGCGACCTCCGCCTCAACCGGCCGGTCGCGATCAAAGTGTTGCCCCCCGAGCTGGCGCACGATCCCGCGATCCGGACGCGCTTCACCCGCGAGGCGCAGACCTCGGCACTCCTCTCGCATGCGCACATCGTGCCGATCTACGACGTCGGCGAACGCGAGGGAATCGCCTATTTCGTGATGGCCCTCATCACCGGCGGGAATCTCGCCGCCCTCCTCGCGCGTGAGCCGCGCCAGCCGATCGACGAGGTCCGCCGGCTCCTCTGCGAGATCGCAGACGCGCTCGCTTACGCACATCTGCGCGGGGTCATCCACCGCGACATCAAGCCCGACAACATTCTGCTCGATGGGGACAGCGGGCGGGCGATGGTCACCGACTTCGGCATCGCGCGGGCAATAGAGGCGGGCACTCGACTCACCGTCACAGGCGTCGCGGTCGGCACGCCGACCTACATGTCCCCGGAGCAGGCCGTGGGCGAGCGCGAGATCGATGGCCGCAGCGACATCTACTCGCTCGGCGTCCTCGCGTATCAGATGCTGACGGGGCGGGTGCCGTTCACCGGGGGCAACACGATGGCGCTGCTGTTGAAGCACGTCACCGACCGTCCACGGCCGATCGCCGAGCTGCGTCCGGAGGCGCCGAGCGCGCTGCGCGAGGCGATCGAGCGTGCGCTCATGAAGGCGCCGGAGGATCGTTGGCCGACCGCGGCCGCGCTGCGCGACGCGCTCACGTCCGGCGAGGTGCCGGGCCCTTCATGGCGCGCGGAGCACCGGGAGCCGGTGCGCTAC
>JALZIF010000081.1 GCA_030860435.1 Gemmatimonadota bacterium
CGTCCCGTCGGCATCCTCACGGTTTCCACTCCACTCTTTGTCCGGTTGCCGCGCTCACCACGCGCGCCACGTCGTGTCCACGAACTACCGCTCCCTCCTCGATCAGGCGCCGCTGAAGCTCCCACTCGACTACGGTCAGCCGCGACCGCGGGTCCACCGTCGGACGCCGCGGCTCTCGTGCCGAAGCGTCGGCGGCGGACGTGTCTGGCGGCGAGGCGGGCGGCGCGTCTGGCACCGCGCCCCGGCCCGGGTCAGGGCCCCGTCCCGCAAGCGCCGCCTCCAGATCCAGCCCGAACCGCTCGAGCGCGGCTATCCCCTCGCGTGCAAAGCGGCCGAGCGGGTCATCTTCCTCCAACGCCGGGTCCCGCGCCGACGTCGCGGCCCCGCTCTCGGCGGGAACCCGCACGTCGCGTCGCAGCAGTTCGCGCCGCTCCACGATCAGTGCCTCGGCCTCGGTGGTATAGGCAACGCGGGCCTGCACGTGCGCGCACGCCTCGTCGAGCATGTCGATCGCACGGTCGGGGCGGGCGCGGTCGGTGATGAAAAGATCGCTCAGCCGCACCGCCGCGAGGACCGCGTCCTCGGAAATCGCGATGTTGTGGTGGCGCTCCATGCGCTCCCTGCGCGAGCGCAGCACCTCGAGCGATTGCTCCGTGTTCAGTTCCGCTACGACGACCTTCTGGAACCGGCGCTCGAGCGCCGGGTCGCCGCGTACCCACTTGTCGTACTCGCCGCCGGTCGTCGCGCCGATCACACGGAAGTCGCCGCGGACGAGGGCGGGCTTGAGCATGTTCGCGGCGTCCATCGCCGTGCCGATCGATGTCCCCTGTCCAATCAGATTGTGCAGTTCGTCGATGAAGAGGACAATGCTCGGATCCGCCGTAACGCTCGCGATGAGCGCGCGCAGCCGCTCCTCGTATTGACCGCGAAACATCGTGCCGGCGAGGAGCGCGACATGATCTAGCGCGAGGACGCGCGCGGACCGAAGCGCGAGCGGAACCTGCCCGGCGGCGATGCGCTGCGCGAGCCCCTCCGCGATCGCCGTTTTCCCCACGCCGGCAGGCCCGACGAGCGCGGGATTGTTCTTGCTCTGGCGCAGCAGGATGTCGACGACGCGGGAGATCTCCGCGTCGCGGCAGCACACCGGCTCCAGCCGGTCGGCGCGCGCCTCGGCTGTCAGATCGCGGAGCAGGCGCGTGAGTTGTCCTTCCCCGGAGCCGAACATCTCGAACATCACGCTGTTCGCCTCACCGAAGGTCACCCGTAAATGCGAGTCATATACTCAATGTACAGCGTGGCAAGCTGCGTCCACCACAACAGCGCGATGAACGCCGCTGGCGCCAGGAAGATTCCGAAGGGGATCTCCGGGCTCTCTACACTCACGCCGCGCCTCCGGTTCAGCCACCACGCCGCCGTCACCAGCGGCACGGTGAGGAGCGCGCCGAGTAGCGCGCCGAGGAAGATCGTCACCAGCGACCGCGCTGTGCCGAGGTGCGCGCCGACGAACGCCATAAGCGTAATGTCGCCGAAACCCATCGCCTCACGTTTGAGCACTACCTCGCCGAGCCACTTCACGATCGCGATCGCTCCGGCGCCGGCGCACGCCCCGAGTAGAGCGCCCATGAAGTCGGCGAACGGCCCTAACTCCCCAGTGCGCGTCGCAGCCGCTGCGCCAATCAATCCGGTCAGGAACCCGAACACGGTGAAGCCGTCGGGGATCTCCATGTGCTCGGCATCGGTGAGCATGATTCCGAGAAGGACGGTCCCGAATACGGCGACGCGGAGCGCAGTGAGCGTGGGCCCCCACTGTATCACGGCGGCGAGCCACCCCAGCCCGACGACCAGCTCGACCAGCGGGTAAACGGGAGAGATCGGCGTGCGGCAGCCGCGGCAGCGCGCCCGCAATGCGAGCCAGCTCGCGATCGGGATGTTTTCGAACCATGCGATCTGATGCTCGCATCGCGGGCAACGCGAGCGCGGCCGCACGACCGAGAGCCCCAACGGCCAACGGGCGATGCAAACGTTGAGGAACGAGCCGATGCAGGCGCCGACGAGAAACACGCCGGCATGAAAGACGATGTCGGTCACGGACGAAAGTGATGCAGGATTAGGCCCGTAGCTACGGCTACGTTCAACGACTCGATGTCCTGCGCGATCGGGATGGCGACGCGCCGCGCGAGGTGCATACTCACCGCGTCCGTGAGGCCGGAGCCCTCGTTGCCGACGACGAGCGCGAGGCGTTCGGGCGCGACGAGCTCCGCAGGCGGAACGCCGGCCCTGTCCGCGCCCCACAGCTCGAACCCGCCCGCCGTGAGGAACGCATGTGCCTCTTCCCAGGTATTACTCAGGACGGGGCGGCGAAAGAGTGCCCCCATCGCGCTACGGACGACCTTGGGGTTCCAGAGGTCAACGGTACCGGGGAGCGCCACCGTGGCGTGAACGCCGAATGCGGCGGCAGTACGCAGAATCGTGCCGACGTTGCCGGGATCCTGGACGGCGTCCAGCAGAAGGACGCGGGCGCGGCCAGGGATCGAGAGCGAGCCTAGACGGCGGCTGGGGATGTCGGCGATCGCCAGGATCCCCTGGGGCGATTCGGTGTTGGCGGCGTCCGCGAGCTCGCGCTCGGAGACGTCCAGGATCGAGACGTCACGGGCGGCGAGCGCTGCGCGGAGCGCGGAGCCTCGCGCAGTGTCGCCGAGCGATGGCGACGCGACGGCTGCGCGGATCGGCAACGGCGAGTGTAGCAGCTCCTCGACCGCGCGTACCCCGTCGGCGACGAAGAGTTGGTGGCGCTCGCGCGCCTTCCGGCGTTGCAGGTCGCGGGCCAGGGTCAGTGGCTTCACAACGTCCGGCTCACCCGCATGGAATGGCTCTTGCCTCCCGGTGAGGCGAGGAGGAACGAATCATGAAAACGATGAATCGGATAGTAGCAGGTGTGACGCTCGCACTCACGACGGCGGGCTGCGGCGTGTCAACGCAACAGGAAGTGGAGCTCGGAACGAACTACGCGCAGCAGATCAACGCGCAGCTCCCACTCGTGCGCGATCCGGAGGTCAACCGGTACATCACCCTCCTCGGCGATTCGATCGCGAGTCTCTCCGACGAGCGCAACCTCGACTGGCACTTCTACGTCGTGGACAGCAAGGAGGTCAACGCGTTCGCCGTGCCTGGCGGGTTCATCTACATCAATCGCGGGCTGATCGAGCGGGCGGACAATCTGGCGCAGATCGCGGGCGTGCTCGGCCATGAAATCGCGCACGTGACGGAGCGGCATTCTATCGACCAGATGCAGAAAGCGCAAACAGCGAACATCGGCGTAACGCTCGCGTGCGTGCTCACCCGCGTATGCGACAGCCAGGCGACGGGCGCGCTGATCAACGTCGCGGGGGGTGCAGTGTTTGCACGCTTCAGCCGCGAGGCCGAAGAGGAGTCGGATCAGAAGGCGGTGGAATACGTCGTCCGGGCCAACATCTCGCCCAACGGTATTCCGCAGATGTTCGAGAAGCTTCTTGCCGAGCGGCGGCAGCGCCCGGGCGGCGTGGAGGCATGGTTCGCGACGCACCCGCTAGAGGAGGATCGCATCACCGCGACCCGTTCCTACATCGCGCGCATCGACCCGGCTATTCTGCAGGGTCTCACAACGGACTCGCCTAACTTCCAGGCGTTCAAGCAACGCGTGTTGTCGCTGCCGCCGCCCCCCCCGCCACGCCAGGGATAAGTTGGGGGCTGAAGGTTGCGGGTTGCGGACTGACGGGTGCCATGCGCATCGCCCTCACAATCGCGGGGTCAGATTCCGGCGGCGGGGCCGGGATCCAGGCCGATCTGAAGACCTTCAGCCGATTCGGCGTGTTCGGGACGTCGGTCATCACTGCGGTCACAGCGCAGAACACGCACGGAGTCGCGGCGTGGACGGCAGTGCCACTCGACATCGTCCGCGGCCAGCTCGATGCCGTCGCGACCGACCTTCGGCCGGCGGCGACGAAGAGCGGCATGCTGGCCGACGCCAATGTCATTGGCATCGTAGCAGACGCGATTCGGCGGTACGATCTGCGGCCGTACGTGCTCGATCCGGTGATGGTCGCGACGTCCGGAGATGTGCTCCTCGCTCCGGGCTCGGTTGAGGCGATTCGGCGCGAGCTTCTACCTCTCGCCGCTCTGGTGACCCCCAACCTCGACGAAGCAGAGATGCTCGTGGGATTCACGGTGCGTGACGAGGCGGCGATGGAGCGCGCCGCCCGTGAGCTCGTTTCGTCAGGCGCGAAAGCGGTGCTACTCAAAGGGGGACACCTCGCCGGCGCGGAAAGCGTGGACCTGCTCTTCGACGGCGCTACTGCGCGCACGTTCCGCCACCCCATGATCGCGACGCGCAACTTACACGGCACTGGCTGCACGCTATCGTCGGCGGTCGCCGCGCACCTCGCACTCGGCCAGCCACTCTCGCTGGCGGTCGAGAGCTCCCTCGATTTCGTGCACCGGGCGATCGCGACCGCCCCCGGTCTCGGATCCGGCCATGGACCCTTGAATCACTTCGCGTGAGGTGGTCGGCGATCGCCGGCCATAATCGTCGCCGCTCGCCGGTCAGCCGGCCGCCAGATGATCGATATCAGGTGATGCAGGTCGGATCGTTCATATGTAGGGATTTGATCCGCCTGATCCGAGTCATTCGCGGCATCCGGATAACCCGTCGTCGTCAATGCTTTCCCCGGGAAATCGGAGCCAAGACCCTACGCCAAGCGCCCCACGAACGCCCTGACGAGCGCGGCAAAGTCGCGGCCGACGCGGTGGGTGGCCTCGAGGACCTCAGCGTGGTCGAGACGGGTGGCGGAGATGCCCGCAGCATAGTTTGTTATGCAGCTCACCCCCGCCACGCGCATGCCCAATGCCCGCGCGGCGAGCGTCTCGGGCACGGTGGACATCCCGAGGGCATCCGCGCCCAGCCGCTCGAGCATGCGAACCTCGGCGGGAGTCTCGTATGAGGGACCGAGAAGCCCGCAGTAAACCCCCTCCTGCGCTGGTACACCGGTCTCGCCGGCCGCCTCGCGGAGGAGCGCGAGTAGTGCGGTGTCGTACGGCGCCGACATGTCCGGGAAGCGCTCCTCCCCTTCGGCGATGGGCCCGCTGAGCGGGTTGCGCCACATGAGATTGATGTGGTCACGGATGAGCATCAGGTCGCCAGGACGGAACGCTCGGCACACCCCGCCGGCGGCGTTGGAGACGAACAGCGTACGGGCGCCGAGGGCGTACGCTACACGCACCGGGAGCGCCGCGAGCGCGGCGTCGTGACCCTCGTAAAGGTGGAAGCGCCCCGCGAAAGCGACGACTTGGCGCTGCTCGAGTGTCCCGGCGACGAGCCGCCCGGCGTGGCCCTGCACAGTCGTTCTGGGGAAGCCGGTGATCTCCCGGAAAGGGATGCTCACTGCGTTTTGGATGTCGTCGGCTACGCGGCCGAGTCCCGAGCCTAGAATGACGGCAACCGTCGGCGCATGCTCGAGCCGCCCGCGGATGGCGTCGGCGGCTGCGCGCACGGAGACGGGTCGGGGAGCGAGGAGGGGCGCCGTCATGCCCCCGCGAGCGCCGCGATATCGCGCCGCGCTCTCTCGACGAGCTCGACGCGCTCCTGCCATGGCAAGAACGCGCTCTCGAAGCCGTTGAGGGCGATGCGCGCCAGCTCGTCGAAGCTGAAACCGAGGTGGCGCGCGGCTAGGAGATACTCATCCGTGAGCGTGACGCCGCTCATCAGACGGTTATCGGTGTTGAGCACGACGTTCTGCCCTTGGTCAAAGTACCGACGCAGCGGGTGCGCTTCGTAGGACGGCGCGGCGCGCGTCTGGACGTTGCTCGTCAGGCAGATCTCGAGCGGGATACGGCGGTCGTTCACGAACTGGGTCAGAGAGGCATCCTCGATGAGGCGCGTGGCGTGACCCAGGCGGTGGGCGCCGCAGGCGTGTACCGCCTGCCGCACCGACTCAGCGCCATCCCCTTCCCCCGCGTGGACGGTGCATGCGAGGTCGTGCTCACGCGCGAAGGCGAACGCGGCGGCGAAGCGGGCGGCGGGATTCCCGAGCTCGCCGCCAGCCAGGTCGAGGGCGACGACTCCACGGCCCTTGTACGCGACCGCGAGCCGCGCTAGCTCCAGGGCGGTCTCGGGGGGCTGGTCGCGGAGGGCACAGACGATCACGCGGCCTACGATGCCAAGGTCGCGCGCCGCACGCTCGATCGCTCGCAACGAGGCGTCTATCGCACCGCCGAGCGACAAGCCTTCGGCGACGTTCAGCTTCGGCGCGTAGCGGATCTCGAGGTACCGAACGCCCTCCCGCGCCGCGTCCTCGAGCAACTCGTACGCGATTCGCTCGATCGCCTCGGCGCGCTGCATGACGGCGAGGGTAACCGCGAACCGCGCGAGATATTCCCCTAGGCCGAGCGCGTCTCTGACGACCATGAGCTCCCGCAGCGCCTCCGGGTCATCGTGCGGCATCGGCTTGCCATACTCGCGCCCGAGCTCGACGAGCGTCTCGGGACGGACGGAGCCATCGAGGTGGCAGTGTAGCTCCGCCTTCGGGAGCCTGACGAGCAGCTCTCGGGTGACCGCGGGCGGCACGCGACGCCTCAGCCGGTGAGGTCAGTGCCGCGCGCCCGTACCGGCACCAGGCGGAAGATCGCGCCGCCGTGAACGGGCTTGGACGCGTCGGCGGGAAGGCCGCGGCTGTCGGTGATGACCCGCGCCCCCACCTCCACCGCCTGCGCGGCCTCCGGGCTCCAGGCGCGCACGGCGTCCAGCACGGTGGCCCCAGCGTCAACCTCCACGCGTTGCGCGTTCACGAAGACTGTGAGCGATGCCGGAGTCACCGGCGGGCGACGATGCGAGAACCAGTGGGCGCGCGCACCGGCTGCGGCGCGGCACGAAGGTACGCCACGAGGGCGTCGATGTCCTGCACGTCGAGCACTTCGTTCGCGAGCGCGCCGCGCGCTAACGCCAGCCCCGCACCACGCCCCACCATGAAGTCGTTCAGAACCACGGTGTACACCTTCGCGGAGTCGAGCGCGGTGCCTCTTGGAATGGAGATCGACTCGATGCGTTCCCCGGAGGAGCGCGACGGCTCGTAAGTAATCGTCACCCCACTCACGTGCACGTCGGGCTCGCTCCCCCCCAGTTCGCGCTCGAAGTAAGCTCGGAGGTCACTCCCGCGCACGCTGAGCCGGCGCAGCATGTTCGCGAAGGGTTGAATCTCGTACAGCGCGCCGTACGTCGCGACACCGGCGCGAAGGCCAGTGCGGATCCCACCGTTGTTCATCACAGCCACGTCCGCGTCACCAGCCGCGCGCTGCGCATCGGCGATGAGGTTGCCGAGCGCGTACTGACTCCCCCGGCGCGGCATCGGCTGCGCGATCGCGGCGACACGTGCGTCCACTACCGCCGCGACGGCCGCGTGCGCGCGCTGGACGAGAGAGTCGACGCCGGGCGACGGGGCAAGCGAGTCGGGAAGCACGTCGACCACGTCCACCGACGGGGCCTTGCCGCGGGGCAGATCGATGACCCCGATCGCCGTCCCGCTCGAGCGCGCCTGCACGATCGGTATTCCGTTCACCACCGTCTCGACGTGCGAGTGGGTGTGCCCGCTGACGATCGCATCGACCTTCTCCGTGAGCTCGCGCGCCAGATCGATGATCTCGCCGCCGCACGAGGAACCACCCTGGCCGCAGAAGGCCCCTTCGTGGGCGACGACGATAATCGCGTCGGCGCCGCGGGCGCGCAGGGCGCGCGCCCGCGCATTCACAATCGGCGCGGGCTCGTCGAACCGCAAACCGCGAACGTTCTCCGCTCTTGTGTTCCCGGCCGTGTGTACCGAAGCGATGCCGATGATTCCGATCCTGAGCCCGGCACGCTCGACGAGCGTGTCGTCCGGAATCCACTCGACATCGCGTCCGTCGGCGTAGCGGACGTTTGCGCCGAGGATCGAGAATCGCGCGTCGGCCATGCGGGCGCGGAGCGTGTCGACCCCCCAGTCAAACTCGTGGTTGCCGAGCGCGGCGGCAGCGTATCCAAGCGCGTTGAACAGGTCCACCACCGGGCGCCCCCACGCAAAGTTCGACGCCGGCGTCCCCTGAAACATGTCGCCGCCGTCGAGAAGCAGGAACGCACAGCCCGTATCGCACCCAGCGCGTGCGCTCTCGATCGCGGTCGCGATGTACGCCGCGCCACCGCGCGTTACCCCGCGTGAGTCCGGGCGCGGGAGGAGTGCCCCGTGGAAGTCGTTCGTCGAGACGATGCGGATGCGGCTTGCCCGTGGCTCGCTCGAATCCGCCGCCGGCCCTCCGCCTGACGGCACGGTCGCGCGAGCAGCGGCTCGCGCCGGTGCGTGGCGGCGCTCGAAGGGGTCGGTGTGCATCGCCGCCAGCGCCGGTT
>JALZIF010000105.1 GCA_030860435.1 Gemmatimonadota bacterium
GTCGTACTCACCCCCGACCCCTCCCCGCATGTCACCACCGATCACTAACCGCCCGGACGCCGAGCGCGCGGAGGTGGTCGGCGTGGCCACCGACAGCACGCCGCCGTTCGCGGACACGGGCCTGTTCGGCCACCCGCGCGGGCTCGCGACGCTCTTCTTCACCGAGATGTGGGAGCGGTTCTCGTACTATGGGCTGCGGCCGCTCCTCGTGCTGTTCATGACGGCGACCGTGTTCCAAGGAGGGTACGGCTTCGACCGCGTCCAGGCGTCGTCCATCGTCGGGATCTATGGCGCGTTCGTATACCTCATGTCGCTCCCTGGTGGTTGGGTGGCGGATCGGCTGTTGGGGTTGCGCCGCGCGATCTTCCTTGGCGCCGCCCTGATCTCTTCCGGACACATTTCCATCGGCCTGTCCGGGCTAGCCGGCACTGGTGCTGGCAAGGTCCCGTTCTTCCTCGGGCTGATTCTCATCGTACTGGGGACCGGGCTGCTCAAGCCGAACATCTCCGCCATCGTCGGAGACCTCTACCCCGAAGGCGGCGCGCGGCGCGATGCCGGTTTCTCGATCTTCTACATGGGGATCAACGTCGGCGCGCTGGTTGGCCAGATCGTGACGGGCTATCTCGGCGAGCAGGTTAACTGGCACGTTGGGATGGGGGCGGCGGGCGTGGCGATGCTCATCGGCCTGGCCGTCTATGGCCTGCGGGCCAAGAAGACGCTCGGGAACATCGGAATGGAGCCGACGCGGAACCCGGATCCAGCAGTTCAGGCGAGGCAGGAGCGGACGGTGAAGCTTATCGCCGGCGGTATGCTCGGTATCATCGCGGTAGTGTTCGTTCTCGCCGCGACCGGCACCGTGCAGCTCAACGCAGCTGGCATCGCGCGTTACATGACCTACGTCATGGTTGGCACGGCCGCCGTTTTCTTTGGCTACGTGTTCGCGCTTGGAAAGCTGACCAGCTCCGAGAAGAAAAGGGTTGGGGTGATCGTGGTGCTGTTCACGTTCGCGGCCGTTTTCTGGAGCGCGTTCGAGCAGGCGCCGACGAGCCTCAACCTCTTCGCCGCGGACTTCACCGATCGCGCCGTCGGCGGTTTCGAGATTCCGGCGACCTGGTTCCAGTCGGTGAACCCACTCATGATCATCATCCTCGCGCCGGCGTTCGCCGCCCTCTGGGTTGGCCTCGGCAGACGGGGCGGCGACCTATCCAGCCCGGCGAAGTTCACGCTCGGATTGGTGTTTGCCGCGGTCGGCTTCTTCATCATGATCTTTGCCGCCAACGCCGTCGTCTCGAGCGGAGGAGCGACGCTCGTTTCGCCGTGGTGGCTCGTCGGGAGCTACTTCTTTCAGTCGGTCGGCGAGCTGTGTCTCAGCCCTGTCGGGCTGTCGTCCATGACGAAGCTTTCGCCCCGGAAGTACGTCGGGCAGATGATGGGGATCTGGTTCCTGGCATCAGCGCTGGGGAACGTCATTGGAGGACGCGTGGGTGGGCACGTGGACCCCGAGAATCTGGAACAGATGCCACGGCTGTTCACCCTAACGACGGCATCGCTTCTGATCGCGGCGGTGGTGCTCGGGTTGCTCATAGTTCCGATTCGCCGGATGATCGCGACGACGAGCGACGAGGCGAGCCGGCTGGGGTGAGTTGGCTGACCGGGGGAGGCGTTAAACGGGCAGTTGCACCTGGCGAATCGCCTGACGAGCGGTGGCGTTAGGCAGACTGGGGGCTTCCCGCGCATGAAGATCGTTGACCTCGCCGGTCAGCCTGAGCGAATTCGGGAGCAAGCCGCCACGCTGCTCGTTGAACACTTCGACGAGCCGCGCGGTTGGCCCACCTTGGCATTAGCACGGGAAGAGGTCACGCGGGTTGTCGGCGTCGGGTTCGCGTGCGCCATGCTTGACGGCGACGTCCTTCTCGGCTGGGTCGGTGGCCTGCCTGAGTACCAGGGGCGCGTCTGGGAGCTCCACCCGCTCGTCGTGCGGCGAGAGCACCGGCGAAACGGCATCGGGCGCGCCCTGGTCGCAGCCTTCGAGTCCGAGGCGGGCAGCCGCGGCGCGCTCACGGTCACCCTCGGCACCGACGACGATTCGGGTATGACCTCGCTTGCCGGAGTGGACCTCTACGGCGATGTACCGCGCCACATCGCCGAGATCAGCGATCTCGGTCGCGGGCATCCCTTCCTGTTCTATCGCAAGCTCGGCTTCGTCATCACCGGCGTGATGCCAGACGCTAACGGACGTGGACTGCCCGACATCTACATGTCGAAGCCCATCTCGCAAAAATGACTGACTCAGCCACGCCACCTATTCTGGTCTTCATCGTCGCCCCCCCTGCAGTCGGGAAGATGGCGGTCGGTCACGAACTCGCGCAGCGCACCGGCCTCAAGCTCTTCCACAACCACCACACCATCGATCTGGCGCTGCGCTTTTTTCCCTACGGCACACCGCCATTCCAGCGGCTCGTGGGCGAGTTCCGCCGGCGCATCTTCGAGGAAGTCGCCGCGAGCGACCTGCCAGGACTCATCTTCACGTACGTCTGGGCGTTCGATCACCCATCCGACGCAGCCGCCGTGGAAGACTACGCCTCAATCTTCCGCGCCCACGGGGCGAAAGTGATTTTCGTCGAGCTCGAGGCGACGCAAGCGGAGCGCCTACGCCGAAATGAGACCGAGTTCCGGCTGTCCGAGAAGCCTTTCAAGCGCAATCTCCAGGCTTCACGTCGCCAGCTGCTGGAGCTTGACGCCAAATACCAGTTGAACTCGGGCAGCACCTTCGCCGGCCGTCTGGACTACCTCCGGATCGACAACACGGATGTGCCCGCTGCGCTGGTGGCCGAACAGGTGATCGCGCGATTCGACGTCCCGCGCATTGACCTACACGATCCGGACTGATGAAGCCTGCGCTGATTGGTCCCATCGCGCCCCAGCCTCCTCCCATCGGATTCTGCGCGAAGCTGTGACTGTGCTCGCCGCAATCCGTCATCCCTACGCGGCGGGCATCCGCGCGTACCGGGCTATTACGCAGAGGCTGTGATGATCACGTTACCCACTTTCAAGAAGCGTCAGAACGGCTCGTCCACCCATTCCGACCGCCAGAACGCGTTCGGCAAGGCACCGTATGACACGGCGGCGCTCGAGGCCCTCATCGAGCGCGCCGAGCGAGCGGAGGCAGCGCTGAGGTCGGTCGATGAAACCATCGACCGCGGCAGTGAGCTCGCGGCGATGGAGGAGCGGATCGCCGGACTCGATCTGAAGATCCAGGCGGCCGAGGAAATCGAATCGAAGCTGGCATCGATCCGCGAACAGGCGGCGAGCCTCGCCGAATCGCAGGGGCGCGCTGATCTGGCCATAACCGCCAGTGACGCCGAGATCACTCGCATCGGCTTATCCCTGGGCGACCTGATCGGGAAGGTCGACGCCGCTCTTGAGCTCGGTGAAAATCTCGAGAGAACGGCCGAAGTGAGTGTGGAATTCGCCGCCCTCAAGAGCGACGCGGGTACTATCCGTTCGCAGATTCGTGACCTGTTCGACAACGTCATCCGCCTCCGGACCGCGCACGATGACGTGCTGCGGGCGCACAAGCACGCGACGATCCGGCTCGAGGGGGTGGACCAGCGGCAACAGACGACCACGACCAAAATGGACGTACTGGAGCGTCGTGCCGCCTCTGCCGAGGAGGCCCTTACGTCGCTCCTCCGCCTCGCCTCCGAAATCCCGGACGTGCAGCACCAACTCGCCGTACTGAAGTCGATCTCTGACCAGGTCGCCCAGCGGACCGCAGCGATCGAGCAGCAGCGCGAGGCCGTGGAGCGGGCGATCGCTCAATCGTCGAAGGTGGTTGCGCTCGGCAGTCAGTTCGATGCCGCCCTGCAGCGGCAGGACGAGCAGACGCGCGTCTTGAACACGCTCGAGGGGAAGCTTGCGGACGTGCAGTCGCTGCACGCAACGGTGCTCGCCCGCAGCGCGGAGATATCCTCGCAACAGCGTCAGCTCGACGAGGCAGAACGTGACGCGGCGCGGGAGCTCTCCGGCCTCCGCGAGGAGATGCGCACGAGCGCCGAGCGTTTCGAGCTGGAAAACCGGAGCCTGGACGCCGCCAGCGAGCGCATCGCCGAGCTCCGCGGGTTCGTGAACGACTGCGAGAAGCGCTTCGGCGGGCTCGACGCCGCCGCGCGGCTCGTCGCCGAGACGGACACGCGCGCGCGGGTGCTCGCCACGCAGATCACGAGCACCGTCGAAGATGTGCACCGTATCACGGCGCAGGCTGAGCGGCTCCGAGTCGTGCGCGACGATGTCGGGGCGCTCGATACCACGCTGCGAGAGCTCACGACACGGATGCAACACGTGGAGTCGTCGCGCCCGCTCATCGAGGAGGTGTCGCG
>JALZIF010000108.1 GCA_030860435.1 Gemmatimonadota bacterium
TCTCCTCCTGTGTGCTCGTAACATATACCCCCACCCCCTATATAGGCAAGTGGCGCCGAACACACCCTACGAGGCTCTACGGGAATCCAAGTAGTGAGTGAGCAGTCGTTCAGTGATTCAGTCGGGAGTGACGGCGGAGGACACTGGCCCGCTGACTACTCATCCACTCATGACTCATTACTTGGATCCCAGCAGCCCAGGCTCGGCCCCAAAAAGCAAAGGGCGGTACCACTAGGGTACCGCCCCCGATCGCGGATAGCGACGCCACACGCTCGACGCTGCACGCTCGACGCTACACGCTCGACGCTACACGATCGGCGCTACACGCTCGTGGCCGGTGCCGCCGCCGTCGCGCGCGCGGTGAAGCCGAAGTACGCCAGCGGCGCACCGAGCGCCACGTGCAGCCAGATATCGTTGCCGCCGAGCGGTATGAGTCCGAGCCCCCTTGGGAATATGAGCCCGAGCACGACCAGCGCGAGGTAGATGACACCACTGATCATGCAGTAGTTCTTCGAGCCGGCCCAGCTGCGCGAGGCCGCGATCCCCCAGACCCCGAACGCGAGGTGGACGAAGTTGTGAACGACGTTGACCGGGAAGAGCCCCAGCGCCCGCGGCGCCGTCGCCGGGTTGGGGTCCATGCTGCTCATCCCCGTCACGAAGAAGCCGGCGAGGGCCGCGACTATAAACCCGACGCCGAAGATCAATGCCACGCGCTGGATCATGCTCATGCGCTCGACTCCTATGATGAGGGTGATCGTCGAGGCGTCCGCTCGACTACACGATGCTAGGTGCGGCGTGGCAAGGCAAGGCGCGAGTGTGGGTTGCGGGTTGCGGGTTGATGGGGGCTTCAGAGCAGAGTGCCGCTGAGAATGAAGACCGCGATGGCGAAGTAGATGGTGACGCCGGTGACGTCGAGGAGCGTAGCAACGAGAGGGGCGGAGGCGCTTGCGGGATCGAAGCCGGCACGGCGCAGGAGAAAGGGGAGCATCGAGCCGGCCAACGTGCCTAGCGTCACTACGCAGACGAGCGTGGCTGCGATCGAGAGGCCGACGAGCGTAGCGTGGCCGCCGTAGTCGTCCCAGCCGAGCGTCTGCCAGAGGATAACGCGGAAATAGCCGATCGCGGCGAGGATCGCGCCGAGTGCGAGCCCCGAGGGGAGCTCGCGCAGCGCGACTCGCCACCAGTCGCTGAGGCGGACCTCGTTCAGCGCCATAGCGCGAATGATGAGCGACGTTGCCTGCGACCCGGAGTTTCCCCCGGAGCTGATGATGAGGGGGAGGAACGCGGCGAGGACCACGGCGCGCTCAATCTCTGACGCGAATCGTCCCATCGCACTGACGGTGAGCATCTCACCCAACAGCAGAATACAGAGCCACCCGGCGCGCTTGCGGAGCATGGCGGCGAAGCCGATCTGCATGTACGGCATCTCGAGCGGCTCGACGGCACCGAGCCGCTGCACGGCTTCCGTCTGCTCCTCGACCATCGCGTCGATCACGTCGTCCACCGTCACAACCCCGACGATGCGCCCTGTCGCTTCGTCAACGACCGGCACGGCGACGAGGTCGTACTTGGAGGTAATGCGCGCGACCTCCTCACGGTCCGCCGTGGGCGGCACGTGCACAACGTCGGTCCAGGAAACGTCGGCGACGGCCGCCCCTGGGGGCGCCGCCAATAGCTCCCGCAGGGAGAGCACGCCGTGCAACCGTCCCTCTCGGTTGGTGGCGTAGATTGCATACATCGCCTCGCGTCGCCCGGCGCGCGCCACGGCGCGGACCGCCTCGAGCGCGTCCTCGACCGTGAGATCCTCGGAGACGGAGACGAACTCCGTGGTCATCAGCCCGCCCGCGGACTCCGGCGCGTGCGCGAGCAACGCCTCGGTGTCGCGGCGCGCCTCGCTCGAGATGCCGGACAGGATCTCGTCCGCGCGCTCCCCGTCCATCTCCTCGAGCACGTCGGCGCGATCGTCCGGCGTCATCTCCGACACGAGGACCGCGGCCTGCTCGGTCGTGAGTGCCTCGAACACCCCCGTCCGCAGCTCTTCCTGCATGTACTCGAGGACGTCGGCCGCGCGTGAGGCGGGAAGGGCGCGCAGGAATTCGGGAACGCGCTCGGGCGGTAGCTCGGCGGCGACGTCGGCGAGGTTTGCCGGGTGCAGTTCTTCGGTCTCCGCCGCGACGTCTCCTGGCGCCTCGTCGAGAAGCGCGAGGATGTCCGGAGCGAGCAGCGCGGCCAGGGCGCGCTCTTCGTTTGCGTGCGATGGCGTCATCGAACCGTCCTCTCAGACCGGGGCGGAGCGCGGCCGGCGACGTCCGTCCGCCGGCGCCCTGCGCGGGCGCGTGAAGTTACGCCGGCCCCGCCGGCCGAACAACCCAGACACAAACCTTACAAACCTTCGCTCAACGATCCACGAAATGATGGTGTCCAAACAGTCGTCGCACTAGCGACTCCGTCCGCCAGTCGCTCGTCGTCCTAACGAGCCTTTCCCAGCGAGTGCGTATGCGCCTGCCCCGTCTCGTCTCCGTCATCGTGCTCGTGTCGCCGGCGTTCGGCGCCGCACAGGACATCGCCACCACGGCCGGCGCCAGAATGCGCCCGGAGGTCAGCGCGACCGCCAGCGCCGCCAGCGCGGTCCGCGCCGCCCACGCACCGGTGATAGACGGCGCGCTCGACGACGCGATCTGGGCGCAGGCGCCGGTGATCGACCAGTTCCTGGAGTACGAGCCGAATGAGGGCGCAGAGACGCGGTTCAAGACCGAGGCGCGCGTCGCATATGACGACAAGTACCTGTACATCATGGTGCGCATGCACGACCCGGCGCCTGATAGCATCGTGTCGCTCTTGTCGCGCCGCGACGTGCGCACAGCGTCCGAGCAGCTCAAGCTTGTCATCGACTCCTACCACGACAGGCGCACCGCCTACCAGTTCGCCGTCAATCCGGCCGGTGTGAAGCGCGACTTCTACGTCTACAACGACAACGTCGAGGACGGCTCCTGGGACGCCGTCTGGGACGTGGCGACGGCGATCGACTCGCTGGGATGGACCGCGGAGTTCCGCATCCCGTTCAGCCAGCTCCGCTTCGCCAACCGGGCGGAGCACACGTTCGGGCTCATGATCGTTCGCGACGTCGCGCGCACCGGCGCGCGAATCAGTTGGCCGCTCTTCCGCCGCAACGTTCAGGGGTATGTGTCGCAGGCCGGCGAGATCGGCGGCTTCCGGGGGATCCCGTCGCCGCGGCGGCTGGAGGTGCTGCCGTATGTGGTGACGAAGAACGTGACCGACGGCTCAGACGCGACGGGCTACTCGCACCACCAGCAAACGACCGGCGGCGCTGACGTGAAGTACGGGCTCTCATCCAACTTGACGCTCGACGCGACGATGAACCCGGACTTCGGGCAGGTCGAGGCCGACCCGGCGGTGCTCAATCTCAGCGCGTTCGAAACGTTCTTCGAGGAGCGGCGCCCGTTTTTCCTCGAGGGGTCGGGGATCTTCTCATTCCGAACCGCCTGCGACGACATCGACACGGGGTGCACTGGACTCTTCTACTCACGCCGAGTCGGGCGGTCGCCGCAGCTCCTCGACGCTTACGGCGACGACCGGAGCCCGACAGCGACGACGATCATCGGAGCCGCCAAAGTGACGGGTCGCTTGGGCAGCGGCCTCTCGGTGGGTCTCCTGGACGCCGTCACCGAGCGTGAGGCGGGTGTCGGCGATCAGACGATAGAGCCGCGGACGAACTACCTCGTAGCCCGCGCGCAGCAGGCGCTCAACAACGACCAGAGTGATGTCGGGGTGATGTTCACCGCGGTGAACCGCGACCTCGACGACCTCACTTCGCCGTTCCTGCGCCGCGCCGCGTACACGGGCGGGCTCGATCTCCGGCACCGCTTCCTCGATCGCCAATACGAGATGGCCGCGTCGATCGCCGGCAGCCATCTGTCGGGGTCGCCGGCCGCGATCGACCTGACCCAGCGTTCATCCGTCCACTACTACCAGCGTCCCGACGCTGGGCTCGTGTACGACCCGACGCGTACGAGCCTCGCCGGGGATATGCAGCGAATCTCGCTGAGCAAGTTCGGCGGCGGCAACACGCGATTCCAGAGCGTCTACCAGCGCTTTTCCCCGGGCTTCGAGAGCAACGACGTCGGCTTCCTGCAGCGCGCCGACGAGCAGATGTTCCGAAACTGGTTCGCGCTCCAATACAACACACCCTCGCGCCTGTACCGCCGAGCTTTCTTCAACTTCAATTACTGGCAGTTCTGGAACACCGCTGGCATGCCGCTCAGCATAGGCCTCAATCAGAACTCGCACGTCCAGTTCAACAATCAGATGTGGGGCCATTTCGGGGTCAACTACGGCAACTTCGCCGGTAACGCTCTCTCCGACCGCGAGTCGCGTGGGGGGCCGGCAGTGCGCCGCTCGCGCGATATGAGCTTCTGGGCGGGCGTGGAGGGCGATAATCGCAAACAGGTTACTCCGCAGCTATGGTGGGGCGGCGGACGCAGCGACGAGGGACGCTCGTCGTACTGGTACCTGAACCCATCAGTCCAATTCCGCGCCTCGTCGCGATTCTCGGCGTCGGTTAGCGCAAACTATCAGCGCACCATCGATGACAATCAATTCCGCGGGCGCTTCGGCGATGTCGGATCGGACACGACGCACCATACCTTCGCGCGCCTCGATCAGACGACGCTCTCGCTGACGACACGCTTGAACCTGACCCTCACGCCGGCGCTGTCGTTTCAGTTCTACGGGCAGCCCTTCGTGTCGGCGGGTACATACGAGGATTGGCGGGAGCTGGACGACCCGCGAGCGAAGCGATACGAGGACCGGTATCGCGAGTTCACGCTCGACGATGATCCGGGTGGCTTCAACTTCAAGCAGTTCCAGTCAAACTCGGTCGTCCGTTGGGAATACCGGCCCGGCTCTACGCTCTTCTTCGTTTGGCAGCAAGGTCGTGATGGCTTCATCGATGGCCCGTCACGATTCGACTTCCGCCAGGACTATCAGGACCTCTTCGGGCTGCACCCGAAGAACACGTTCCTCGTCAAGGCGAGCTACTGGTTCAATCCGTGAGGCAAGTCGTGGGAAGGGCGAAGGGGGAAGTGGGAAGACAGATCACTTTCCTCTTCGCC
>JALZIF010000118.1 GCA_030860435.1 Gemmatimonadota bacterium
CGCGAAGAAGCCGTCGGGTGACTCCAGAAGGGGGAGGCGGCCGGCATCGGGAACGACGGCCAGTGCGGCGTTCGGGAATGGGAGACGAGCTTCCCGAGCTATTCAGGGCGGGATGAAATCTCGCTCGCCATGGATGACGATCGTCGGGGACGGGAGGGCACGAAGGAGCGGAGACCAATGGTAACCGCCCTGCCAGAATCGCCCCGCGACCGCCGCTCCAGTGATGCTCGTAGAGCGCGGGAGCGGGACGAAGAGCGCGAGCGACGGGTCGGCGAAACAGGCGGAAAGATCGCGCTGGCCCAGGTACTGTGACCGCCAACATCGCCCGACGCAAGATTGATTTCGCTCACCCGCATCAACGCCGCGCGCTGGCCCGGCGTCAGGGCGCGGCAGAGCGGAATCAACCAGCCGGTCGCGCCAGCCACCCGTCGCGCCGAACGCACCGACGAGGACAAGGCGCCGCGTCCCGTCAGCGTGGCGCTCGGCGCCGAGGGTCGCGATCCCGCCGCCCAGGAATGGCTGAGGACGTCCCACCGCGCGCGCGCCTAGCGCATCAGGGCGCCTAGCGCCTCACGCGATCTTGCAGATGAACGTCACCGGCAGCGTCGTGGCGCTCTCCGGGACAACGGTGCAGAACGCCTGCAACTCGGCGACCTGGGGGTCGGCGACGGCGAGCGGGACCGCGGCTTGCAGGTTGGCCGCGAGGCAACCAACCGACGTGACAGCCACAACCACGACTATGGCCTTCCCGTTCATGTCTCCGTCGTTCCAGTTTGTGGCTTGAGCTGGACGATGCAGAATCCGCGGCGCGGCTCCACAGCGCATCCGTGCTGACCGAGGTGAAGCGCCGCATCGACGACATGGAACAACAATGAGCGCGCCGACCGTACATTCTGGCACGTCATGACGCGGGGCCAACACTTGGCACTCGCCGCGGCGGTGCTTGTGGGAATGGCGGTCGGATTGGGCGCATTCACGTTCGGCTACGCGCGCGGGTACTCGTATCTCGCGAACGACCCCGCGGCCTGCGCGAACTGCCACATCATGAGCGAGCACTACGCCGCGTGGATGAAGGCGAGCCACCACAGCGTCGCGACCTGTAACGACGTACCATACGCCTCACGAGGTCGTGGGCAAGTACGTCGTGAAGGCGAAAAATGGCTTCTGGCACTCGTTCTACTTCACCACGGGCAACTTTCCGGATCCCCTCCGCATCACCGAAGGTAATCGCGATGTGACGGAGGGCGCGTGCCGGTACTGTCATGCGGCGATCGTTGAGGCGATCGACCACGTGCCAGGGACCGGCTCAGACGCGCCGGTGCACGATTCGGCGAGACCCTCGGCGGGCGATCGCACTGCGGCCCATCTCGAATCGAATGACACCGAGTCGGGGGAGCCAATCTCCTGCATCCGGTGCCACAAGTACGTAGGCCATTGGGTTCGATGATCGCGCGTCCTAAGCGAAATTTCCGTGCGAGGGCAACGCCATGACCGATCCACACGACACGGGCCACGATTCCGCCGCGCCGCGGCCGCGCCACCGGCTCAGCACGAGATGGCTCATCGCCGCCGCGATAGTGAGCGCGCTCGCCGTCGTCGGTGTCGCGGCGCTGCTGCTGAACATCTTCAGCCGCCAGGAGGAAGCGCGGAATCCGTTCTACCACGTCGTTGCCCTCAGCGACTCCGTCGACGACCCGGCCGTGTGGGGACAGAACTTCCCACTGCACTATGACGACTATCGCCGGACCGTCGATCAGGTCCGCACGCGGTACGGCGGCAGCGAAGCGCTGCCGCGCACGCCGACGGAGGCCGACCCGCGATCGCTCGTCGCCCAGTCGCGGCTGGAGGAGGACTCGCGGCTCCGGGAGATGTGGGCAGGCTATGCTTTCGCGACCGATTTTCGCGAGGAGCGTGGGCACGCGTACATGCTCGAGGATCAGGAGTTCACGGAGCGGCAGCGGGTGACGCCGCAGCCGGGCGCCTGTCTCCACTGCCACGCATCCGTCTACCTGCCGTATCTCCGCGCCGGTAACGGAGACCTCATCAAAGGGTTCGAGCAGCTGAATTCGATGCCCTATTTCGAGGCGCGGAAGCGGGTGGAGCATCCCGTCGCGTGCATCGACTGCCACCGGCCCGACAACATGGGGCTCCGCGTGACGCGCCCGGGCTTCATGGAAGGCATTCGGATGCTGAAGGCGAGGGACGGCGTTGCCGACTATGACGTGAACCGCGATGCGTCGCGACAGGAGATGCGCACCTATGTCTACGGCCAGTGTCACGTCGAGTACTACTTCAAGGGCCCGGAGAAGCGGCTCGAATACCCTTGGGGGAAGGGACTCACCGCCGACAGCATCCTCGCCTTCCACGACTCGACTGGCCACAAGGATTGGACGCATGCGGTCAGCGGCGCACCGATGCTCAAGGCGCAGCATCCCGAGTTCGAGCTGTACAGCCTGGGGATTCACGCCCGCTCCGGCGTGGCGTGCGCCGACTGCCACATGCCCTACAAGCGTCAGGGTGCGATGAAGATCAGCGACCATCACGTGCGAAGTCCCGTGCTCAACATCAACCGCTCGTGCCAGACCTGCCACAAGTGGGCCGAGGACGAGCTACGCGACCGCGTGTTCGTTATCCAGGACCGCACGTTCGAGATGCGCAACATGGCGATCGACGCGGCGCTGCAGCTCACCCGTGAGATCGCGCAACAGGTGCGGAGCGACAGCGTCGCCGCGGCGACGTACATCGGGTTGGCTCGCGACTATCAGCGCAAGGCACAGTTCCTTGCCGACTTCATCGAAGCGGAGAATTCGATGGGTTTTCACGCCGATCAAGAGGCGGCCCGCATCCTCGCGAAGTCGATCGATTACTCCCGCCGCGGCCAGATGGCGCTGCGTGGGCAGAACCCGCCGCCGTTGACGAATCCCGTCCACGGCGTAGTACCGCCGAGTCAGCGAACGGGGGACGGCGGCGCGCAACGCTGATTTTTTCGTCCGACAGCAACTGTCTAGCGCCTCAGCGCGCCTAGCGCCTCACGCGATCTTGCAGATGAACGTCACCGCCAGCGTCGTGGCGCTCTCCGGGGCAACGGTGCAGAACGCCTGCAGCTCGGCGACCTTGCGGAAGGCGCGCACCTCGGCCTCGCTCAGCTGCGGGACGCCGCGGAACGTCACCTCGACAGTGTGCGTGTCGATCGGTTCGATGGTCATGGCGCGTCCTGCGATGCGGCCGAGGGGGTCGGCCACGGGTAGCTGCTCGGCGATGCGTGTCTGGAGTGCGGAGACGGCGTCGCGGAGGGCGGGATCGAGGGCGAGTGACATGGGTGGCGGAGGTTGAGTAGGCGAGCTTGGAGGTTGACGACTGCGGCGGTTGCTACCGGCACATGGCCCGGCTCGCCCGCTCTAGCCGATGTCAGGGTCCTCGCCGAGAGCCTCGAGGTCGCCCAAATCCTTGTAGCGGCCGGACGCGCGCTTGTTTCGGACGAGTTCCGCTCTGCCCAAGAACGGGACCGCGAGCGGTCCCACGGCGTGCACCACGCGTCCTGTCCACGCCTCGGCGAAATCCAGGCCTGTGACGTCGGTGAGCACGTCGATGCGGCGGGGGGGAAGGCCGATCTGGATGACTGTGTCCTGCCTCTCGAGATCGGCCGGCCGCACGCCGAGCTCTGCAGCGGGCGCGCCGAAGTCGGTTAGCGCACGCCACACTCGCGCGGCGTTCTCGGGAGACCGATCTATCCAGACGTCGATGTCGCTAGTCGCACGTGGGACCCCGTGCACGGCGAGCGCGTGCGCGCCCACGACGAGGAAGCGGGCGTCGGCCGCGAGCAGAGCCGAAAGGAAATCGAGGAAATCCGGGTTCACCGGCGCGGGAGGCGTACTTCGGGGCGCAGCGGGCGAATCGAGATCGGTGTGTCGCGTCGTACGTACGTTGGCATTGCGCTGCCGGTGATCGCCCACGCCTCGCGGGTGAGCGTCTCGACGAGTGCGAGTCGCGCTTCGGGAGTGGTCGGCGGGCTCAACCCGGTATCGGGCGGCCCGCGCAATCCACGGATACTGATACCGCTCAGTCGCGCACGCATGGGCATAAGTTACCTCGGGCCTCGTCGCTGGTGGAGAGGCCGGCGCTCACCTTCGTCGATGCCTCGTCGCAACCTCCGCACCGGTGCCTTCGTCGCAGCAAGGGGACTCTGCCTGGGCGCTACCGATGCGGTCAAGTGCCCACGCCGCTTGCTCGCGGACGAGCGGCTCGGGATCGTGTAGCGCTGTCGTGAGCACGTCCACGCCGTCGGCACTCGCCACATTGCCGAGCACCGGCCGCGTTCCGCTTCAACCTACGGAGGTTCGCTTCCTGGGTGAGGCCTTGAACGCCGACCAAAAGTGCAGATCGCGCGCCAGCGTGCGGGCGTCCTTATTGGAGCGAGGGATCGCCCCAGGCTCGACTGCAGTGGCGCCGATGGCGGAGCATTCATCCACTCGCAAAACAGAACGTCAGGTGGTTGCGTTCTGTTGTGGCGAGGGTCGCGAACCTAGGAGCCGCGCTTTGAATCGCTACTTCGCCTCTTGTGTCGTGCCCCCCCGGCTGTCGAATCCACGCAGCTTCCGTGCATCGCCAACCAGACAACCCCGGCCTTTGGCGTAGATCGCCAGGCTGGGTGCGAGGCGCGCCACATCTAGTAGACGCAACGCGGAATAGCCATGGCGCAGCCACGGAAGGGAGGACCGAAGCAGGGTGCGCGCAAGACGAGAGTTGGCGACGGGTCAGCCGCCGAGCGCGCTGATTGTTGAGTCGATCTCGCGGAGTACCCAGGGGTCGGACTCGAGGGTCGCGCGCGCGAGGAGGGGCTCCAAGGCCGCGACGGAGCCGATCCGCCCGAGCGCCCAGGCGGCATGTTCCCGTACGAGCGGCTCCGCGACGGACAGCGCGGCGACGAGCGCGGGCACGTCGTCGGACGATCCGATGTTGCCGAGCACCACGGCCGCGTTACGCTTCAACCCGCGGAGCTTCGCGCGCTTCATCGGTGACCCCTTGAACGCCGAGCGGAACGTCTCGTCGTCCATTCCCAACAACTCGCGCGCGAGCATCCGCGCGTTTTTGCCGGCGAGCTCCTCGCGGGCCGCGAACGCCGGTTCCCGCAGCTCGCGCGCGAAGCTGACGTTCCACGGGCACACCTCCTGACAGATGTCGCACCCATAGACGAGGTCGCCCATCGCTTCCCTGAGATGTTGAGGGATGGCCCCGCGCAGCTCGATCGTGAGATACGAGATGCAGCGCGTCGCGTCGAGCACGAGCGGCTCGACGATCGCCGAGGTGGGGCACGCGTCGATGCAGCGCGTACACGTTCCGCAGCGCTCGGCTTCGAACGGCAGATCCGCGTCGAGCTCGAGGTCGAGCAGAAGCGATCCGAGAAAGAAGAAGGAGCCTAGCTGCGGGTTGATCAGATTAGTGTTTTTGCCGAACCAGCCCAGCCCCGCGCGGCGGGCGAGGTCGCGCTCGAGGAGCGGACCGGTGTCGACATACGCCTTCCCGCGCACCGGCCGCCCGGCCTCGCTCTCGACCCAGCGATGCAGCTCGCGCAGGCGGTCGGTCATCACGTCATGGTAGTCGTCGCCGCGGGCGTAGCGCGCGACCGGGCCGGTCGGGCGCGTTCCGCCGTAGTTCATCGCGACGACGACGGCGCTCGAGACGCCGGGGAAGGGGCTGCGAGTGTCGCGGCGCTTGTCCGCCCACTTGGGGAGGTAGTGCATCTCGCCCGCATAGCCGCGAGTGACCCATGCGTCGAAGTGGCGCGCCGTCTCGGTGGCGCCGAGCGTGGCGATCCCGACGAGGTCGAACCCGAGGCCATAGGCCTGGGCCTTGATCGCTTCGCCCCGCGGCGCGGGGGGCCACCCCCGATGAATAGTTTCGCCGCGCGGCACGCGCTCACCGTCATCGAAATCGGGCGCCCCGGATCGAACGCCCGCGACACCCCACCCGCCACCCCCCCGCTCAGCGGCGCCGCTCACCGCCGCCCCTCCTCTCCCCCGCCCCCCACCCAGCGCGCGTACCGCACGATGTCCTCCGCCGGTGGAATCGCATCGTAGTCACCATACGCCGTATGCATCCGCCAGCGCACATACTCCCGCGGAGGGAGCGGCAAGAACGGAGGCCGCCGGTACCATCCCCGGGCGCGAAAATTCCAGACCACCCGCGCGAGATCCACCGCGAGCGCCGGCCGGCGTAGCACGCGCCCGGCGATCGCGATGCCGAGCCGTGTCCACGAGCTCGACGGGGTGGCTGGGGCTGCGTGCTGGGGGTGGGACTCGAGCATCGGTCTAGAGTACGAAGGTACAGAGGGAAAGAAGTCTAGAGTACGCAGTGGAGAGTACACCGTATCTAGCTGACGGCTTGCTTATAGTTTACACCGTATAAGCCCGGGTGCATGAGACGTAAGCAGCGAAAGTCCCCCCCGCTCCCCCCCGCTCCCCCCTCAAAACCAGCAGAGGAGGTGTGGCATGTCTGGCAATGCCGCAAGAACGACCGTGACGGTAATTCCGACTATGCGATATCGTGATGCGTCCGCTGCGATCGAATGGCTGTGCAAGGCGTTCGGCTTCGAGCGGCAGCTCGTCGTGCCCGGCGACAACGGAACGATCGCTCACGCCCAGCTCACCTTCGGTAACGGCATGATCATGGTCGGCTCCGCGGTCGACAACGAGTTCGGGCGGCTGGTGAAGCTTCCAGAACAGATAGGCGGAGTCGGTACGCAGAGCGCTTACGTCATCGTCGCGGACACCGACGCACACTACGCTCGCGCTAAGGCTGCAGGCGCCGAGATCGTCATGGACATCAAGGACGAGGCCTACGGCGGCCGCGGGTACTCTTCCCGTGACCCCGAGGGCCATCTCTGGAACTTCGGCAGCTACGACCCCTGGGCGGCGGAAAAGTGACGATCTCGCCGCAATTCTCGACATACTTTCGGCTCTAAACGTGCTGTATCAAGTAATTGCGCTCGCGGGCGCGATCATGGTGCTCGGTGCGTACTTCGCGCTCCAGCGCGGTTGGCTCGCTCGCGAGCACTGGTTGTTCAACGCGCTCAACTTCGTGGGCGCCGGCTTGCTCACGGTGGTGGCGGTCCGCGACGGCCGTGTTGGGTTCATCCTGCTCGAGGCGACGTGGGCCTTGCTCTCATTGTGGCCGCTGCTAAAGCGCGAGCAGCGAGTGGGAAGGATCCAATAAGGTGGCCTCCAGCCAACCGCGACTGACCTCCCGCGCGTCGCTGCGCCGGACCCACCATCCGCTGGCGGGTGTAAGCGAAATGTCGGAGCGTCGGTTCTTGTATTGACAGCGCCTGCCTGAACTCGAACGTATTACATCGCGCGGTCCGCCTGCTGGCCTTTGGCGCCGCACCCCACCGTAGACAAGTCAACGAAGCGTCCCCTCACCGTACCGGCGGACCGTCCATGCTCCTGAATAGCCTCGCACTTTTCGCTCTCCTCCAGCAAGGGAGCCCGCAGCAGCCCCAAGCGCAGAGCGCGCTACGTCCGTCCCCCGTCGCGCGGGTAGCGGTCTCGCCCACGCAGCTCGTAGTCGCCCCGGGGGATACCCTACGCCTCACGGCCCAGGCGCTCGACTCTGCGGGCATGCCGATCAGCGGCGCGCGCGTTCGCGTCCACCAGGCCGGCGGACGGTTCGAGGGGAGCGTTGACTCGACCGGGGTCGTGGTGGCCGGCTCCACAGGAACGCTTCCCGTGGCGGTCGTGGTGATGATGGACGGCTTCCGTCCCTACGTGCAGCGGTTGGAGGTACGCGTGGTGCCGGGCCCCGCCGCACGCGTGGACATCGCTCCCCGTCCGACGAAGCTGGTGGTAGGACAGCGCGTTAGGCTCGGCGCAACGTCGTACTCGCGGGAGGGTGACGAGCGCGCGGACCGGGTTTCGTGGAAGAGCAGCACCCCCGGCGTCGCGCGGGTCGGCGCCGACGGACTGGTGACCGCGGTCGCTCCGGGCCGGGCCACGCTCACCGCGGGTGCGGGCGAAGCCAGCGGGACGATGTCGGTGCAGGTCGTCGCGATTACAATTGCCTCGATCACAATCACGCCGGCGCGCGCCGAGGCTCGTACAGGCGACGTAATGCGCTTCACGGCGATGGCGAAGGACGCCGCGGGACGCACGATTCAGGGGCTGACCCCGAACTGGACATTCTCTCCCGGCCAGGGACAGATCGACGCCGATGGCGCATTCGTCGGTTACGAGGCGGGCAGCTACACGGTGACCGCCAGCCTCGGTGTACGCAGCGCCGACGCAACGGTCGAGCTCGTCAGGCGCGACGTCCGTCGTCCGGCGACCGTGGTCGGACGCTTGCCGCGGAGCGCGTTCAACACGGAAGAGGTCTGGATCCACCCTAACGGGAAGGTCGCTTACCTCGGCACCGGCGGAGGTGGCGACCGGATGTACGCGATCGACATCAGCGACCCGGCGAACCCCGTCGTCACCGACTCGATCGTCGCCAACACCCGCCGCGTCAACGACATCATGTCGGACCGGGAGGGAAAGGTTCTCGTCTTCACCCGCGAGAACGCATCTGACCGGAAGAACGGAATCGTCATCGCCTCGCTCGAGGATCCGCTCCATCCGAAGCCGATCGCGGAGTTCACCGAGACCGTAACCGCCGGCGTTCACTCGGCGTTCGTCTACACTCAGGAGAAGCACGGGACGCACGTCTACCTCACGAACAATGGCACGGGTGCGCTCCACGTGATCGATATCAACGACCCGTACAACCCGAAGGAGGTTGCGCAGTGGCGGACGGCCCGGTCGGAAGCCGGTCGCACTCTGCACGACGTGGACGTGCAGGATGGGCTTCTGTACGCGAGCTACTGGAACGACGGTCTCGTGATCCTGGACGTGGGGAACGGAATCAAGGGCGGGAGCCCGTCGAGCCCACAGCTCGTCAGCCAGTTCAAGTATGACCTGAACGAGCTGTACCGCGACGTGGAGGCGGTCGGGGGACCCGGGTTCATTCGGGGGACGCACACGGCGTGGCGGTACAAGAATTATGTCTTCATCGCCGACGAGGTCTTCCCAGGTCGTGGCGTGCAGGGCGCCAAGGATGCATCGGCGTTCCGCGCCTACGGTCGCCTGCAGGTCGTGGATGTCTCCGACCTCGCGACGCCGCGATCGGTGGCGTGGTACGAGCCGGAGTTCGGCGGCGTCCACAACGTGTGGGTGGCCGGCGATACCCTATACCTGGGCGCGTACAACGGCGGCTTCCGCGTCTTCGACGTTAGCGGCGAGCTTCGCGGCGACCTGCGGGCGCAGGGCCGCGAGATCGCTCACGTGCACACGGCCGACATGGACGGAATCTCCAACAACACGGCGATGACGTGGGGCGTCGTCGTCAACCCGAAGGATGGCCTCGCCTACGTAAACGACATGACCAACGGCCTGTGGATCATCAGGATCGAGCCAAAGTCGTTGGTGCCATAACAGCCACCAGCCCCCAGCCACCAGCCACGAGCTCTGAGCCACGGATCTATGCTTCTCTACACCGCCATTCTCGCGCTCGTCCAGCAGACCGCTCCACCGCAGACCGCTCGTGGCACGATCGGTCAGTCGCCAGTCGCGCGCATCGTGGTCACGCCAACCACACGGACCGTGGCAATGGGAGACACGGTTCGCATCCGGGCGCAGGCAGTTGATGCCGCGGGAAATCCGGTCGCCAACGCACGGATCCTGTTCGCCGCGCAGGGAAGCGCGGCGAGCATCGACTCCGCCGGAATGCTCGTCGGCGCAGCGGTAGGGCGGTTTCCGCTCGTCGTGACTGCGGTGGTGCCCCGGGCCCGGCCGGTGATCGAACGCATCGAGATGCAGGTGGTGCCGGGTCCGGCGGCGCGCATTGTAGTCGCGCCGAGGGTGACACGGCTCGTGGTCGGGCAGCGCATGCGCGTCGGCGCGACCGCGTATGCGGCGAGCGGCGACCAACGCACTGACCGCATCGTGTGGCGGAGCAGCGCGCCCGGCGTGGTCCGGGTCGACGATGAGGGCCTCGTGCGCGCCATCGCGGCCGGAAGGGCCACGCTCAGCGCGATGGCGGGGAGCGCGAGCGAATCCGTCTCCGTCCAGGTCCTCGCGACGCCGATCGCGTCGATCGAGATCACTCCGAGCCGGCCGGTGATGCGGAGCGGGGACGTAATCCGCTTCGCGGTGACCCCCAAGGACCGGGCTGGCCGAGCGATCGAAGGCTTGACGCCCACGTGGAGCTTTTCCCCCGGGAAGGGAGTGATCGACGACGAGGGCGCGTTCGTCGGCTACGAGCCGGGCACCTATGTCGTGACCGCGACGCTCGGCGCCCGAAGCGTGGACGTCGTCGTCAGGCTCGAGCCGCGCGAGGTGCGCCGGCCCGTGCGCGTCGTCGGCCGGCTGCCGCGTCTGGCATTCCCGACGTCCGAGGTATGGATCCACCCGAACGGCACGGTCGCCTACCTCGGCACTCACGGCGGCGGCGATCGCGTCTACACGATCGACATCAGCAACCCCGCCGACCCGGTCGTCGTCGACTCGATACAGGCGAACACGCGCCTGGTGAACGACATGATGACGACGCCGGATGGGAAGTTCATGGTGTTCACGCGGGAGAACGCCTCCGACCGGAAGAACGGAATCGTCATCGCCTCGCTCGAGGATCCGCTCCGGCCGAAGGCAATTGCTGAATTCACCGAGGGTGTGACCTCGGGCGTGCACTCGGCGTTCATCTACAAGGACCCGCGGTACGGCACCCACATCTACCTCACGAACGATGGCACGGGCGCGATGCACGTCATCAACATCGACGACCCGTACAAGCCCGCGCAGGTGGCCGAGCTACTGCCGCCCGGGCCCACCGCCGGCAACTACATCCACGACATCGATGTCCAGGACGGACTGCTTTACGGAAGTTGGTGGGACGACGGACTGGTGATTGTCGACGTCGGGAACGGCATCAAGGGAGGCTCGCCATCGAAGCCGGTGATCGTGAGCCAGTACAAGTACAACCTCGACGAGATGTACCGCGATGTCGAAGCGGTGTCCGGCCCGGGGTTCACGCGCGGCACCCACACTGCGTGGCGGCACAAGGACTACGTCTTCATCGCGGACGAGGTCTATCGCAACGGCGCTGTGGCGGGCGCGGAGGACGCCGCGGCCAGCCGGATGTACGGGAAGCTTCAGGTGCTCGACGTCTCCGACATCGAGAATCCGCACCCTGTGGCCTGGTACGAGCCCGAGCACGGCGGCGTCCACAACTTGTGGGTCGCCGGCGACACGCTCTACATGGGCGCCTACGACGCGGGCTTCCGCGCCTTCGACATCTCGGGCGAGCTGCGCGGCGACCTCCGCGCCCAGGGGCGCGAGATCGCGCACCTCCACACCGGCGACATGAACGGGTTCGTGGCGAACGCACCGATGACCTGGGGCGTCGTGGTCAACAAGAAGGACGGCCTCGCCTATGTGAACGACTTCAATAACGGCCTCTGGGTCGTCCGGATCGAGCCGCGGGCAGTGGTGCCATAGGGCGAGCGGCCATTGACTGTTGGCGGTTAGCCGGCGGCCGCCCTTGTCACACGAACGCCCTCCCATCCAGCCCCGCCGGCTCCGACAGGCCTAACGACCGGAGCGCGCTCGGCATCACGTCAGCGGTACGGAGGGGGGTGCGGGCGAGCGGACGGTTGGTGAGGAGCGGGACCAGCATATGCTCGCGGTGCAGTGCGCCGTGCGCGCTCACATGGTGGATTGGCTCGTAGCGCGCGCGGTAGTCCCAGCCACGGGCCGCGGAGAGGATGATCTCGCCGGCGCGCGCGGAGCCAGCGAGGGCGAGAATCTGCACCAGCGCGTCCGGATAGTCGCTGGCGTCGCAGGCGGCGTGCGCCTCGTCCGCGTCGAGCCCGCACCGCGGTCCGATCCCGAGCGGGTCGCCGGTACGTGGACGGTACTCGTAACGTCCGCCGCGCAACTCGAGCATCGCCGTCCCGCGGCCGCGTGCGCGAATCTCGCACCGCGTCGCATCGTGCGGCAGCATCAACAGGTCCACCGACGGGCGATCGAGCAGCAGCGAAGCGAGCCACTCCCAACGCGCGGCCAGCTCGGGCCACCAGGGGCGGGTGCGGCGTTCTGGCTCGACGTACAGGTGCGCCATTGCGTTGCCACTCACCATGACGGCGACATTCCACCGATGGTAGACCCACGGGTGCCCGATCACGCGCAGCCCCGCGGCGCGGATGACGTCGGCGAGATCGTCGTGGCGCTGAACCGGAGAGTGTCCATGGTCGCTCACTACCCAGAGCGCCGTAGACTCCCACTCGCCCGTGCGTTCGGCGTCATGGCGGATCTCCTCGACCACACCGTCCACGATCCGGAGCGCCTCCGTCACGGCCAGCGAGTTGTGGCCCGACTGATGCGACGTCTTGTCGACTCCCGTGAAGGCGGCGAACGCGAACTCGGGGCGGTGCGTGCGGATGTGCCGGGCGACGTCCCGCCCCATGTCGCGGTCGATTCGCAGCCAGCCGCGCACGTCGCCGCGGAAGTGCGTGCCCGCGGCGCGGAGCGCGAAGCGGAGCCCGTAGCCGAGCTGGTCGGGGCGCCGGAGTCCGCGGTTGATCATGTTCATCGATCCGAGCTTCGTGCGTGCTAACTCGAACATCGTCGGCGCATCGGCGGCCAGATCGCCGTCGATGTGACGCAGCTCGTGACCGAGGTAGCTGCGCGTTCCGGGGAAGTGACAGCGGGCGCGCGTGCGGTCGTACCAGCGAAGCCCCGGGAGCCCGACAGCCCCCGGAAAGCGGCCGAGAAGAAAGGGGGTATACGCCGGCCCCGTCACGGACGGGAAAACGGACGAGACCGTGTGCATCGAACCGTCGCGTCGTAAGCGCGCGAGATTTGGAAGCACGCCGGCGTCAATGAGCGCTGGGAGCGAGTCGGCGCGCGCGCCGTCGGCGAGGATGATGATGACGGGCACTAGCGGGGGAAGAGGGAAGAGGGAAGAGGGAAGAGGGGGAGCTGGAGCAGCTTCAATCATTGCCGCGGGGGAAACGGCTCGCAACGGGCTGCTCGCACGTGGAGGCACGCACGAGTAGCTTGGTAATTCGCGAAAGTCAACGATGGATCCCGCGACGCGCGCTTCAAAGCCTGCGTCGCTGGTCCCTTGTCCCTGGCCTCCCTTGATGCCCACTCGTAAGGCGCCACGCGCGAACAAGACGGAAACCCCGCGGACCGCGACTGGGAAGAAGTCGGATCCGTCCAAGCAGGCGCGAGCGGAGAAGGCATCGCGTGACTATCTGCGGCAACGCACCGAAGAGGGGCACCGCGCCGCGGGTCGCACGCCGCCTTCGCAGAAGACCGACGCGCGCCACGTCGGCGCGAAGCTGATCATCGACCAGGCGATAAGAAGCTACATCCCCCCTCCGGTCACCGAGGACGAGAAGCTGCTCCAGCCGAGCTCCGGCTCTCAACCGGACGACTTCACGCGCACCGACCCATGGCGCGTGATGCGGATCATGGGGGAGTTCATCGAGGGATTCGACACGCTCGCCGGAATCGAGAAAGGGGTTACGGTCTTCGGCTCGGCGCGCACCGGGCCTGACGATCCGCAGTATGGCGCAGCGGTCGAGGTGGGACGCCTGCTCGCGGAGGCCGGCTTCGCGGTGATCACCGGCGCCGGCCCCGGCATTATGGAGGCAGCGAACAAGGGCGCGAAGCTGGCTGGCGGGCGCTCGGTCGGATGCAACATCGAGCTCCCGTTCGAGCAGGGCGCCAACCCGTACGTGGATACGCTGATCAACTTCCGCTACTTCTTCGTGCGGAAGACGATGTTCATCAAGTACTCCAACGCCTTCATCATCTTCCCGGGCGGGTTCGGCACGCTCGACGAGGCGTTCGAGGCCCTGACGCTGATCCAGACGGGGAAGATCTACCAGTTCCCCGTAGTGCTGTTCGGCACGCACTACTGGGCGGGGCTCTTGCGATGGCTGCGGTCGCGCGTGCTGCTGGAGGGGAAGATCGCCCCTGGGGATATGGATCTGCTCCTTCTCACCGACGACCCAAAGGCGGCGGCGAGCGCTGTCGTGGCCGCCCAGGTTGCGCAGACGCAGGCCCTCGCACGGCGAGGCGAGGATGCGGGGCGTGGCTAAGAAGAAAGGCATCGCGGGACTTACGGGCCGGCGTGCTTCCGCGGCCGGCCCGAAGGCCGAGCAGAGGAAAAGCGCCGAGGACCGCGAAAGAGGGAAAAAGGGGGGCGGCGCCCAACGACCGTCTCGGGAGAGCAGCCGCTTCCTCCGTGGAGAGCGCATCGACCCGCGCCGTATCGACGGGACGGAGACGGTTGTCGACCTGATCGAAGGGACGTTTCTCGCCTACAACGCGGCGCGTCTGCGCGAGGCAAGCCTCCTCTACACGCAGAAGATGCTGGAGCCGGACGTGACGGTCTGCCTGACGCTCACCGGCGCACTGACGCCGGCGGGGCTAGGCATGGCCGCGCTCATCCCGCTCATCGAAGCGGGGTTCGTGGATTGGATCATCTCCACCGGGGCAAACCTTTATCACGATGCCCACTTCGGCCTTGGTCTCGCGATGCATCGCGGGAACTCGCAGGAGAGCGATGTGGTGCTGCGCGAAGAGGGGGTCGTCCGCATCTACGACATTTTCTTCGATTATGACGTCCTCCTCTCTACCGACGCCTTCTTCCGGAAGATCATCGCCGGTCCCGAGTTTCAACGCAGCATGTCGAGTGCCGAGTTTCACTGGCTCTGTGGAAAATATGTTCGCGAGCGCGAGAAGGCGTTGGGCATCGGCCAGAAGTCACTCCTCTCTGCGGCGTACGCGGCGGGGGTGCCGGTATATACGTCGTCACCCGGCGACTCGTCGATTGGGATGAACATCGCCGCGCTTGCGCTCGAGGGATACCGGTGCACGATCGACCCCAACGCCGACGTGAACGAGACCGCGTCCATCGTGCTTGCCGCAAAGCGCGCCGGTGGGCGGAGCGCGGTAATGATCATGGGCGGCGGGAGCCCGAAGAACTTCGCTCTCCAGACCGAGCCGCAGATCCAGGAGGTATTGGGCATCGACGAGAAGGGGCACGACTTCTTTCTCCAAGTCACCGACGCCCGCCCCGACACCGGCGGTCTCTCCGGCGCTACGCCGGGCGAGGCGGTGAGTTGGGGTAAGATCGACCCGGACCGCCTGCCTGACGCGGTGGTCTGCTACCTCGACTCGACCGTCGCCCTCCCCCTCCTCACCTCGTACGCCCTGGCTAAACGCCCGCCGCGCCCCCTCAAGCGGCTGTACGACCGGCGGGAGGAGATGATGGACCTGCTGAGGCGAGAGCTACCATAGATCGTCGCGCCTACGGGGCCACGGTCCAGGTTGCGAGCAAGGGGTCGAATTCGTCGCCCTACAATGCTCACCCCGTCCACCGACTTCGACCCTGTCGCACCCCTCCCCCCGCGAGCCGTCGCTGACATGCTCGCGGCCGGGCCAGGGCAGGCGGCGTCGACCCGCCTCGTCCGATGCGCGGTGTTCGGGATGCTCGGCGCGCTGATCGTTGTCGTCATCGCTCCGGCGTGGTGGCTCGCAAGCACGCCATGCGTCGCGCTGGCCGCGTTCGCGGCGTGGGGGCTCGCGACGCAGAAGGTGTTCGAGTTAGACCTTTGGCGGCGTCGCGCGCCGGTGCTGCGGTGGCTGCTCGGTCTCACGCGCGGAGCGACCGCGGTGATCGCCGGAGCGGCCGCTCTCGCTGCCCTCATTGGGCTGCTCGTGGCGCTCATGCCGCCGGGCTCCCTCCACTAGCCGCGCCCGGCGGTCGGCCGCCCGCGCGCACCGCTCGCACGAAGTTGCGGCGGCTAAGGTCGCCGAGGGTGATGTAGCCCACCACGTCCTCACGGCCGAGCACCTCACGGGAAATCGCCGCGTCGCTCCACCCCTGGGCGATGCGGCCGTCGATCGCGGCCACCGTCGCCTCCGTCCAATCGGCCTTCGCCTCGAGCGTGGCGACCGGGTCGGGGACACGCCCCCGGTGGGCGCAGAACAATTCTCGCGGGCGGAGCGCAGCGGCGGCGCGAAGACTTCGCGCCAGAGCGCGCGGGTCCTCCCCCGGTCGCGCCGCGCGCACCCTGACGCCGAGGAAGAGGTCACCCGCGAAGAGCACCTCTCGCTCTGCATCCCACACCACGTGATGGTCCGCGGAATGCCCCGGCATGTGCAGGAGGGCCAACCCCGCCGGCACGAAAGCGTCGACCGGCGCTGCGAAGGGCGGCATGTTCCCCCAGACGACGCGGCGGTAGAGGCCGGCAATCTCCCCCTGGCGTACCGCCGCGAGCGTCAGCTCCGACGTCGCGACCGGCAGACCACGCCGCGCGACGACCGGAAGATTTCCCGCGTGATCCTCGTGGTGGTGGGTGAGGACGATTCCGCGGGGGCGCTGGTGCTCCAGGAGCGCGGAGACATCCGCGGCGACGCTGGGGAAGCCGGTGTCGATCAGGACACTGCGCGTGAGGTACACGCTCACCGAGTAGCCGAAAGCCCGTGTCCGGCGCGTTGTCATGAGAACGCGGATGACATCACCGTACGCCTCGAGCTCTATCATCCAGGAATCATCGCGCGCGCGCGTCGCCCCGAAAAGAGCGAGCCCGGGACATGTGTCCCGGGCTCGGTGGCGGATCGCGCCGCCCGCTACCGCTCGAAGACGAACTCCGTGTCGGCCGAGCCGTCCCCGTCGAAATCGTAATCGACCGTGATCTCATCCCCGCTCAGCGACCCGGAGAATTGGTCGTCGAACTCGTCTGAGTGGAACGTGATGCTGTTGCCCGACCGATCGAAGTCCCCGAAATCTTCGAACGGAACCTGCGGGTCGTCGTCGATGTCGAAGGCGATCGTCATCTCCCACGTGTCGTCGTCGTCGAGCACGAGCGAGCCGGCCGTGACCGTGATCGTGATAAAGCCCTGGTCATTATCCGCTGGCAGATTCTCGCCGTCCACCTGGCGCAGGGCGTACGTGCCGGTGATCCCCTGCGGTCCGGTGCCATTGTCGTCATCGCCGCAGGCCGCCGCGCCGAGCATGGATACCGCGAGGAGCGCGCTGTAGAAAGTGCGGCGCGCGACAGGCGCGGCGTCACGGGGAACGCGATCGAGAAGCCACTGCATGACTACCTCCTCCGAAGCAACTTGGTACGGCGGACATTGGGAACACTTGATCTACACGCCGCGCCGTCACACGACAAGGGCGCTCGTCACGTCGTGGGCCATTGGGGTGGATTTCGCGCCGCCCCTCGTCTACAGTTAAGGGAGAAACGAAGCTCGTGCCCAGCGCCCGGTCCAACTGCGGCCGGGCGCTCACTTTTGTCGTTGGTGCCGTATTCTGATGATTGAAGAACTGAAGCAGAAGTTGGCGGACGAGGTCGAGAAGCTGCAGCGCGAGCTGACCGTCACGCTGCCGGGTGAGATCCGCCGTGCGGTTGAGCTCGGTGACTTGCGGGAAAACAGCGAGTACAAGGCAGCGCTCGAGCGCCACCAGTTCGTGCAGTCGCGGTTGGCGCAGCTCCGGCAGCGGCTGAGCAAGCTCTCGCAGATCGACATGGCGCAGATCCCGACCGACAGGGCCGGCCTCGGCTCGCGCGTCACCGTCGAGGACGTGAAAAGCGGCGAGACGGAGATGTACCACCTCGTCTTCGGGGATGCGCTCGAGTTCGACGAGCGGCACGTGACGATGTCCTCCCCGATCGGGCGCGCCCTCGTTGGGAAGGCGGTCGGCGACATCGCGATTCTCAAGCTCCCCGCCGCCATTCGCCAGCTCCGCATAGTCGAGCTGCAGACGATCCACGAGGGTGCGCTGGAGAAGTAAGCGCCAGAGAGCGATGAGGAGGGCCTGCGCGGCGCCGCCTACTCCCGAGTCCCCGCTCCCTCCTCGACTCCGAACATCCGCAGTACGTCGTCCTCGTACCGGGCCAGCTCCGCCTCTACCGTCGCAGAGTTCCAGCCGAGCAGCGGCGCGACGAGCTCGGCGACGCCGGGGGCGATCTCGAGCCCATGGTCGCGCGTCCCGAACGCGACGTGGAGGCGGCGGATGAGGATGTCGCCCAGGGTCATCGCCATCTCGCTCGACACGGCATGATGCAGCTCGGCGGCGATGTACGGGAGCGGGGGAATGATGGGCGCGCCGAGCGACTCATCCTGCCGGACTCGCTCCCACACCTCGCGCCACTCGCTCCCGTAAGACGAGGCGAGGTGTTGCGCGAGGGGGAAGGACCCGACCGCCTGGCGGGCGGCGTCGATCTCATCCTCAAGCGACGCGATGTCGCCACCAGGAAGTGGGGTGCGCTCTGTATGTGCGCGCGGAGGAGACGCCCACCCGAGTAGGCGCATCGCGGCATCTACGGTCTGGGCGGCCATCACCCGATACGTCGTGAGCTTCCCCCCGCTAACGGTGAGGAGGCCGGGCGCGGTGCGCGCGATGAGGTGTTCGCGTGACGCGCTTCGCAAGTCGCCGTTCGCGCGCGCCGCCACGAGGGGGCGGACGCCGGCCCACGCGCTCACAACGTCCGGGAGCCCGAGGTGGGCAGCGGGGAAGAACGCGTTCGCGGAGCGGAGGAGGTAGGTGATGTCGTCCTCGCTTGCGCGCACGGAGTCGAGGGGGCCGTCGTGCTCGGACTCGGTCGTCCCGATGATCGTGAGCTCCCCGGCAGGAAGCATGAAGATGACGCGGCCGTCGATTGGGGAGAGGAGAGTGAGCGCCCCGCGATTCCCGACACGTTCGCGCTGGATGGCGACATGCACCCCTTTGGTGCCGCGCACGCCGGGGACAGAGAAGGGAGCGGCGAGACGGGTGAGCGAGTCCGCCCAGGGACCGGTGGCGTTGATCACCAGATCGGCGCGAACCTTCACCTCGCTCCCCGTGAGCATGTCCGTGGCGAGCGCGCCCCGCACCTCCTCCCCTTCGCGGATCAGCTCGCGCACCTCCACGTGGTTGGCGACGATCGCCCCCGACGTGGCGGCGGCGCGGGCATTGGCAAGCGTGAGGCGCGCGTCGTCGGTGGACGCGTCGTAGTAGGTCGCGCCGCCGCGCAGGCCGTGCTGTCGCAGCTCGGGCTCGAGCGCGGCGATCTGCTCCCCGTCGAGGTGGCTGTGGCGGCCGAGATTGCGAAAGAGCGACAGCGCGTCGTACAACATGAGCCCCGCGCGAAGCTTCCACGGCCTGATGCGCGCCTGGTCATACAGCGGCCAGGTGAGCTCGAGTGGACGCACGAGATGCGGGGCGATGCGGGTGAGGATGCGACGTTCGCGGCTCGACTCGAAGACTAGGTGGAGGTGCCCGTGCTCGAGGTAGCGCAGCCCGCCGTGGATGAGGCGCGACGACCTGCTCGATGTCCCGGCACCAAAGTCCTCCCGCTCCACGAGGGCGACGTTCACCCCTCGCATCGCCGCGTCACGTGCTATCCCCGCCCCCGTGATCCCGCCCCCTACGATAAGCATGTCGAAACGCACGCGTCCGAGCGCGGCAATGGCGGCGGAGCGGGCCTCCGGGGAGAAGGGACGCGCGTGGCGGGCGTCGTGCAGTGCGGCGCGCGCGCCCGGCGTCGGGCGGCTCACTAGCGGCAACCCCCTGCGACGCGAAGGGTCACGTCGGTGCACTCCCGCGCCAAGATGGGCTAACCAGGTTGCGTCTCCCGGGCTGGAAAGCGTGCTTGCTGCTTGCTGCTTGCTGCTTGCTGCTTACTGCTTGCTGCTTGCTGAATACTGCTTGCTGCTTACTGCTTGCTGCTTACCGTTTGGTGTCTGTTGCTGTTAGCAAGCAGTACGCAGTAAGCAGTAAGCAGTACATAGCACAGACGGTGCCCGATCGTTCGCACGGACCCCGGTCCAGAACGATCCCTGTTCCGCGATCCCCCGTCAATCTAACTTCCTTCCATGCCATACCTCGGGAACGGAAACCGCGTCGCGATCGTGGCCGGGGCGCGGACGGCGTTCGTGCGGGCCGGTACCGTCTTCAAGAATCTCACGGCGATAGAGCTCGGCCGCGCGGTAGTCTCGGAGCTGATCCAGCGCGCGGACCTCGACGGGAAGGAGGTCGACACCGTCGTTTTCGGGACCGTCGTCCCGTCGGTCGTCGCTCCGAACATCGCGCGCGAGGTCGCCCTTCTCCCGATGCTGCCGAAGGGGATACCCGCGGTCACAGTCAGCCGGGCCTGCGCATCCGCGAACCAGGCAATCACCGACGCCGCCGACCAGATCGCGCTCGGCCACGCCGCTGTCGCGATCGCCGGGGGCGCAGAGTCACTCTCCAACATCCCGATCCTTCACTCCCGCGGAATGACGGATGCGCTCGTCGCCGCGTCGCGGGCCAAGACGCTTCCGCAGCGGCTGCGCGCGCTCGCCAAGATCCGGCCGCGCGATCTCGTCCCGATCACGCCGGCTATCGCCGAGCCCTCGACTGGCGAGACGATGGGACAGTCGGCCGAGAAGATGGCGAAGATCAACCGAATCCCACGCGACGAACAGGACGAGTTGGCGCTGCGGTCGCATCAGCGCGCTGCCCAGGGAACGGCCGACGGACGGCTGACGGCGGAGATCATTCCGGTGTACGTTCCGCCGGCATTCGAGACCGTCGTCACCAGAGATAACGGCATCCGCAGCGACACGTCCGTGGACCAACTTCGCGGGCTCAAGCCGGTATTCGACAGGCGCTACGGCAGCGTGACGGCAGGGAACTCGTCGCCGCTCACCGACGGCGCGGCCGCGGTGGTGCTGATGCGCGAGGACAGGGCGAAGTCGCTCGGCCACCGGCCCCTCGGTTACATCCGGAGCTACGCGTACGCCGCGCTAGATCCGGGGGAACAGCTCCTCCAGGCCCCGGTGCTTGCGGCGCCCGTAGCGCTCCAGCGGGCCGGGCTCACACTCGCTGACATGGACCTCGTCGAGATGCACGAGGCATTCGCCGCGCAGGTGCTCAGCAACCTGCGCGGACTCGAGAGCGCGGAGTGGGCGGAGCGGGCGGGCTTCTCGCGCCCGGTGGGAACGGTGGACCGCGAACGACTCAACGTCATGGGAGGGTCGATCGCGATCGGTCATCCTTTCGGCGCGACCGGGGCGCGCATCACTACCACGCTGCTGAACGAGCTTCGCCGCCGCGGCCAGCAGTTCGGGCTAATGACCGTGTGCGCCGCCGGCGGGATGGGGTTCGCGATGGTGGTGGAGGCCGGCGCATGACGACGACCGCGAGCCCTACGGTTGAGACAGCGAGTGCGCTTTCCGTGCACGTCCCGGGGGACGGTGTGGCGGTGATCACGTTCGACCTGCCGAACGAACCGGTGAACAAGTTCACCCGCGCCGTCAAGGATGAGTTGATGGCGACGCTCCGCCGACAGGAAAAGGACGGCGCCGTCAGATCGCTCGTGTTCATCAGCGGGAAGCCCGACGTCTTCATCGCTGGCGCCGACATCGAGGAGTTTCTGTCCGTGAGATCGGCGGCCGAAGCGGAACGCCTCAGCCGTGACGGGCAGGCGATGCTGAACGAGCTCGAGGGAATGCAGAAACCGGTCGTTTTCGCGATCCATGGCGCGTGCCTTGGCGGCGGGCTCGAGGCGGCATTGGCGGCGCATTACCGCATCGGGACCGATCACCCGAAGACCGTCCTAGCCCTCCCCGAGGTGACGCTGGGGCTGATTCCGGGTGCAGGTGGAACGCAGCGTCTCCCGCGCACAGTTGGCCTCCGTAACGCGCTCGATATGATCCTGACCGGGCGTAACGTGCGGGCGAGACAGGCGCTCAAGATCGGGCTCCTCGACGAGCTGGTGCATCCGTCGATTCTCCGCGACGTCGCGATCGAGCGAGCGCGCTCGCTCGCCGCTGG
>JALZIF010000129.1 GCA_030860435.1 Gemmatimonadota bacterium
GCGCGCGCTCGGGCGCGAGCCGGTCGTCGTGCGGGGTGAAGTGCCTGGACTCGTCGCCAACCGCCTGACGGCAGCGCTGCTTCGCGAGGCATGCGACCTGGTTGCGCGTGGCGCGGTGAGCGCGGCGGATCTCGACGCTGTCGTCGCACGCGGCATCGCGCTCGGCTGGACGGCAGCGGGTGCCCTCGGCACCGAGGCGATCGGCGCCGGCCCGGGAGGGTTCGCCGCCTTCCTCGACCGCCTCGAGGCACCGCTCGGCCGGCTCTGGGCGTCGCTGGCCGGCTGGCACGAGCTCAGTCCTGCCCAACGGTCGGTGTTGCTTGATTCCGCGCGCGGGCTGGCGCCATTCCCTGCGCCTGCGGGTACCGTGGGAGACGAAAATGCCCACGCGACTGGCGAGCCCGCATGGGCCGAAACACTCACGCGCATCGCGCGCGCCGCGGAAGCACGACCGTCTGAGGATACCTAGAAAATGATTGGGCAAGACTCCGGTACTCGCATATCTTAGCTCCTCGAGTGTAACCGGGATGTTAGCCGGGCCTAGGCGAGGGAGCGCGGTCGACGAATACTAGAGCGAACTTTTACGGGAGGCGAACGTGCAGATTACCCAGTATCAGCGACTGTGGACCGAGGGATTGAACCGCGGGGATGTCTCAGTAGCCGACGAAGTATTTGCGGAAGACTGCGTGATTCACATCAATGGCAGCCCAGACCGTAACCTAGATGTTGCGGGTTTCAAGCAAATGGTGACTGGTCTACTCGCCGCCTTCCCTGATCTGCAGTTCAGTATGGAAGATCAAGTCGTGGCTGCGGATAAAGTAGCGACACGATGGGTCGCCGAAGGCACTAACAGCGCTGCTCTCGGCAATGTCCCCGCGACCGGGCGACGGGCGCGGGTCGACGGCCTCATACTTGACCGTGTAGCCAACGGCAGAGTTGTCGAGCGCTGGGAGCAATGGGACCAGATGGGCATGTTGCAGCAGCTTGGATTGGCGTAAGGGTCGACCACGCCTGTGCGCTGGCATTCCATCCGAGGGAGATAGCCCGGGTCGTTTCCGCCTGGAATGAGCCAGCTCTTGACGAATCCAATTCTTGTCCCGCTGCCGAAGCGATTCGGTAATCGGCGTATCAGCCGGATTCATCGTCAATAGTGCATCGGGCCCACGCCCTACCACGACCACCGCACTTTGAACGTCCCGTTGACATTGGCCCAGTCACATCAACGCCGGAACGCCGCTAGCTCGCTCGCCCACCACCCAGCCAGGCTTTCGTCGCCTTCAGCTCCTCCCGCGACTCGCCGAGTGTGTAGGAAGGCCGCCCGAACGCTTTGAGACCGCGCATGACGAGCAAACCGCCGATAGACATCTCGAGCGCCGCCGTGATCAGCGCCCCAGCCCAGACGTTGCCGCCCGCGAGACGCCCGAACCCGGCGGTGAGGAGTACGGTGAGCGAGACGAGCGCGACGACCCCGATCCCGAAGCCGAGCGCGAGCCACATTATGCCATGCGCGCCGGTCCACAGGTTATCGCCGAGCTCGAGCTTCGCGAGCCGGATCTCGTCCCCGATCAGCCGCTTGCCGTCATCGGTGAGCCGGCCGACGAGATCGCCCAGCGTGGTGTCGGGGTCAACCTGCACGCGAGTGCCTGCCACTCAAGCCTCGAGGTGATTGGTCTCGACGCGACCGCGCGGCGCTGCCTTCGGGATCACTTCCTTCTTCCCACTTCCCACTTCCCACTTCCCACTTCCCACTTCCCCCTTCGTACGACGAGGCAAATCCTGTTCCCCGCCTCGCAACGCGCTAGTCCGCGGGATCGACCAACACGACCGCCGCGAGCGCGGGCCCGATCACGCACGGCACGCCGCCAACGCGGAGGGTGATTGGCCCCCCAAAGGGAGCGCGCTCCACCAGCGTCACCGCGGCGCCGGGCACAAGTCCCAGCTCGCCGAGGTATCGGAGGCGCGGCGCGTCGTCGTCGCTGACGCGCATCACGCGCGCCGACTCCGCCGGGCCGAGGTCCGCGAGCGACCGGAGGTCGCGTTCGTCGATGGCCCCCTCGCGCGTGGGGATGGGCGCGCCGTGGGGATCCACCGCCGGTTCGCCGAGGGCTTGGGCCATCCGGTCGATCAGCTCGTCGCTCGCCGCGTGCTCCAACCGATCCGCCTCGTTATGCACGCGGTCCCACGGGTATCCGAGCACCCGCAACAGATAGGTCTCGATCAAGCGATGCCGCCGGATCGTGCGAAGGGCGACGCGGCGTCCGCCCTCGGTGAGGCGGACGCCTCGGTATCGCTCGTGCTCCAGCAGCCCCTGGTCAGCGAGACGTTTGATCATCCCGCTCACGCTTGCTGGCGCGATCGATAGTCGGTGCGCGATCTCGGTGGTGGCGGCCGCGCCGGTCGAACGCTCGATCTCGTAGATCGCCTTGAGGTAATCTTCGACCGGTGCCGTGAATTCGTCGGCCGATCGGGCCGTCATCATGCTGGCATCTCCGCGGCCCCGTTGGGGGGGGGAAAGCGCGACGCGCGCGCGATCATCAGTTTGCGGGCCGCGGCGAGCCGGGTCAACCCGTCCGTGCCCTGGCCGCTATCACGAGCGCAGCCGGCGTCACGCGACGAGCGCCTGCCGCGCGGCGAGTCGGCCGGACTCCGTGAGCGCAAGCGCATCCCCCTCGATCGCCACCAGACGCCGCCGCTCGGAGAGCCGGACAATACGCTCGGCGAAGGCGGGCTGCCAGCGGAGGTGGCGGTGCAGGTGCGGAACGCGGTTCTCCTCCGCGGCCTCTGGGAGCTCCTCGTGGTTGTGCAGGTGGATAAGCAGCATGAGCTGCGCGAACTCCAGGCGTTGTCTTCCGCGGCGAAGCGCCGTCGCGATGATGCCGCGCTCGGGGGCCAGCAGCATCGCGGCGGCGAACCACCCACCCGCCGCGACCGCCATCGATCCCGCAATCGAGGCGTCCAGCACGTGCGCGAGCCAGTATCCACTCAGCGCGCTCGCCACGCCCAGCCCTAGACTGAGCGCGATCATCCGACCCAGGTGATCGGTGAGTAGGTAAGCCGCCGCAGGTGGCGCGATCATGAGGGCGATCACGAGCACCGAGCCGACGGCATCGAACGCCCCGACGGCGGTAACGGAGACGAGAGCCATGAACCCGTAATGCACAAGCGCCGGCGAGAAGCCCAGCGCCCCGGCGAGCAACGTATCGAACGTCGTCAGCTTGAGCTCCTTATAGAACGCGGAGATGAACGCGGCGTTGAGCAGCAGAACCCCCGCCATTACCCAGAGCGCGCGCGGTCCGACGTCCTGCCCCGCGAACGTCAAACGGTCGAACGGCGCGAACGCAAGCTCCCCGAGCAACACCGCGTCGATGTCGAGGTGAACGTCGTCCGCGAAACGCGCGATCAAGATGACTCCGATGCTGAACAGCGCCGGGAAGACGATCCCGATGGCCGCGTCCTCGCGCACGAGACGCGTGCGGTACGTGACCTCCACCAGTGCGACGGTCAGGACGCCGGTGAGCGCGGCACCAAGAATCAGGAGAGGCGATCCGAGATCGCCAGTGATCAGAAAGCCGACCACGATGCCGAGCAAGATCGCGTGACTGATCGCGTCGCTCATGAGCGCCATGCGGCGCAGCACGAGGAAAACGCCGGGGAGCGCACACGCCGCTGCAACCACGGCGGCGATTAGCTGGATCTCCATCTGCGGCGTCACGCGCGCTCCTCCTCCTCGTCGCCGCGCTCGTCGATTAGGCGCCGCGCTTCGTCCTCTCCCGCCGGCGTCAGCGCCCACTGTCCCGGCGTCGCCGCGGTCACCAGCCCGCGCGCGGACAGCTCGCCCAGGCTTCGCGCCGCCCCACCCCGCCCGAGCCCCATCGCGTCGATCGCGCGCTCCGAGTGCGGGTGGTCGAGGGTGCCGTGCTGCGCCGCCAGGGCGTGCAGGTCGAGAAGGACGGCGTCCAGCCGAAGGCGGCGGCGATTGCGCTCGTGCTGGACCCAGCTCCACACCACGCCACGTCCCGGCGCCAGCGTCAGCGAGACGAGCACGATAGCGCTCATGCAGAGCACGATTGTCGGGCCCGTCGGCAGGCGTGTCACGGCGCTGCTCAGCACCGCGCCCGACATCCCGGCCACCGCGCCAAACATCGCCGCCAGCAGCACCATGATGCCGAGCCGATCAGTCCACTGCCGCGCCGCGGCGGCGGGAGCCACGACCATCGCGCTCATGAGGACGACTCCCACCGTTTGCAGTCCGATGACGATGGCGAGGACCAGCACCGAAGTAAGGATCAGGTCGAGCTTACGCATCGGGAAGCCGAGCGAGGCGCCGAAGTCGCGATCGAAGCTGAGCAGCTTGAACTCCTTCCATAGCGCCGCCGCGACGGCGAGCGCGAGGCCGCCGAGCACCGCGATGATAACCACATCGCGCTCGAGCAGAGTCGCGGCCTGACCGAAGAGAAATCGGTCGAGTCCCGCCTGAGCAGCGTCAGGCTGTCGCTGGATGAAGGTGAGGAGCACAAGGCCGGCCCCAAAGAACACCGAGAGCACGAGGCCGAGCGCGCTGTCTTCCTTAATGCGCGTCCCGCGGACGATGCCCATTACGGCGAGCGTGCCGACCCACCCCGCGACGGCGGCGCCGAGGACGAGGACGAGCGGGTCCTTGCTCCCGGTGAGCAGGAAAGCAAGCGCGATACCGGGGAGCGCCGCGTGCGAGATGGCGTCACCGAGCAGGCTCTGGCGCCGCAGCACCGCGAACGTTCCGAGCGCGCCGCTCACCAGCCCGAGCGCCGCCGCGCCCATCGCGACCGTGCGGAGCGTATAGTCGGTGAACAAGCTCGGTATGAGCGATCCCACGGCTACCCCTGACGCCGCGCGCCAGTCTCCTCCGAAAGCCCGGCCAGCCACGCGTCATCGAGCCCCGCGTCAGGCGGAGGAGCGGCCGGACCCACGGTCGCAAGAAGCGGTGCGCGCCCGCCGTAGGCGAGGCGCAGGTTTTCCTCGGTGAAGGCCTCGCGCACCAGGCCTACGGCTATCCGGCGAACGTTGAGGAGCAGCACCCAGTCGAAGTACTCGGTCACCGTTTGTAGATCGTGATGCACCACGACGACTGTCTTCCCAGCCGAGCGGAGCTCGCGAAGCAGGATTGCGATCGCCCGCTCCGTCTTCGCGTCCACGCCCTGGAGAGGCTCGTCCATGAGGTAGATGCGCGCGTCCTGTACCAGCGCGCGGGCAAGGAATACGCGCTGTTGCTGTCCGCCGGAAAGCTGGCTGATCTGCCTGCCGGCGAACGCTTCCATCCCGACCTTCTCGAGCGCCTCGAGGGCAAGCGTACGCTCACGATGTCCAGGGCGGCGAAACCATCCCAGCGCGCCATAGCGCCCCATCATCACGACGTCGAGCGCCGTCGTCGGAAAGTCCCAGTCCACGCTCCCGCGCTGGGGCACGTAGCCGACGAGGAGGCGCTGCTCGTCATACGGCTTGCCGAAAATGCGCACCTCTCCCGCCGCCGGCCGCACCAGGCCGAGGATCGCCTTGATCAGGGTCGTCTTTCCGGCGCCGTTAGGCCCAACGACGGCGAGGAGGACGCCGGGAGGGACACTCAGATCGATGTCCCATAGCACCGCGTTCTCGCGGTAAGCGACGGTAAGGTCGTTGACCTCGATCGCGTTCGCCGCCGAGCTCACGCTCATTCGGTCGTCTCGCCCAGGAGCGCGCGGACGATCGTGTCGACGTTGTGTCGGACCATGCCGAGATAAGTCCCGGCGGGGGTGCCCGCTGTCCCGAGCGCATCCGAGTAGAGTTGCCCGCCGATGCGCACGTCGAAGCCGCGCCCCCGGACGGCGGCCTGGACCGCCTCGATCGCGCGCGGCGACACCGACGATTCCACGAAGATCGCCGGGATTCGGCGCGAAGCGATGAAATCGGCCAACGCTTGCACGTCGCCGGTCCCGGCCTCGGTCGCGGTGCTGATCCCCTGGAGTCCTCGCACTTCGAACCCATACGCTCGCCCGAAGTAGTTGAACGCGTCGTGCGCGGTGACGAGCACGCGGAGCCGGTCAGGCACTCGCCCCGCCTGCTCCCGAACGTACGCGTCGAGCGTGCGTAGCTCAGCGAGATAGCGGTCCGCATTCGCGCGATACTCAGAGGCGTGTGCGCTGTCGAGCTCGACCAGGCCGTCGCGTACCCGTTCGACGGCGGTCATCCAGAGCGAAACGTCGAACCAGACGTGGGGGTCGTAGGCCCCGGCGAACTCCGGTGGAGTGAGCAGCTTTTCTCGCGGCACCCGCTCCGCCGCCGCGACCGCGCTTGTCTGTCCGCGGAGCCGCTCCAACACGTCGGCGAGCTTCGCCTCCAGGTGGAGCCCGTTATAGAGTATGAGGTCGGCCTCGGCTAGAAGACGGACGTCTCCCTCGCTCGCCTTGTATAGGTGCGGATCGACGCCAGGCCCCATGAGCGCCTCGACCGCGATTCGGTCACCGCCGACGTTGCGGGCGATGTCGGCGACGATTCCTGTAGTGGCGACGATGCTGATCCGCCGGTTCGCCAGCGCCTCACCCGCCGGTGCGCACGCCGCGAAGCCGAGCGGTAGAAGGAGTGGCGCCACCCTCCGCATCCAGATCGATCTCGTTCCATGCCCTCGCATGATCTCCATCATCCCCTGTTCAGCCGATATTCTCGCACCCTATCAGATGACGAGTTACGGTTTAACCAATCACAATTTCGGATGGCCTAAAATTACCTCGATATGCCGGGCGGGGCAAGGCGAACCAAACTGGGGAAGAGGGAAGTGGGAAGGGGGAAGAGGGAAGGCGAAAGAGGGAAGGCGAAAGAGGGAAGAGGGAAGAGGGACCCATTTCCCCTTCCCTCTTCCCCCTTCCCTCTTCCCTCAGCAACTCCTACCCCCCCAGCATCACCAAAAACTGCCGGAGAATCCGCTCTGTGAGCCCCCATATGACGTGCCCGCCATACTGGTAGCCGGCGACGCGACGTGGTACGCCGCGGACTACCAGCTCCACCTCCCGGGCAGCCGCCGGGTCGCGAAGGGCCGCCACCGAAACCCAGAACGCCTGCGCCACCTCGGGACTCGTAACGATCGCGACGTCGTCGTCAGCGACGGCGACGAACGGAGTTATGACGATGGTCGGGGGGAGGGAGGAGGAGGGGAAGAGGTTGGAATGCACGGGCATTCGGGGCTCCAGTTCGTCCAGCCTGCCGAGGATGACGCCCCGAGTCGCCAGGTCAATCGCGGTCTCCTCACGCGTTTCGCGCATGGCGGTTTCCTCGAGCGACGCGTCATCCGGCTCCTGTCGCCCCCCGGGGAACGCGACCTGCCCGCTCCACGGATCCCCCGCGTACACGGCTCGCTCGATCATTAGGAGCTCGAGCTCTCCGGCGTCGAGAAGGCGGAGGATGAGCGCGACGGCTGCGCGCCGGGCACAAGTCTGACGCTCGACGCGCAAGCCGGGGCGGGCCGCGAGGAGCCGTTCGAGTCACTGCACGTCCGGGTGCGCTAGCACCCGGCGACGTTCGTTCATCCCAGGCTCGTTCGGAAGAACGCCATCGTCATCGCCGCGGCGCGCTCGAAGGTGATCGCGGGAGACCAGTGTCGCAAACTGGTCGGCTCAGTACGGGAAGAACCCCAGCGCGCAAATGCCTTGTCACGCGTCGTCGATCTCCCCGCCGAGGTTCGCCCACCCCTTTATGCCGCTGGCCATAGACGCGACGCCGGTGTACCCCATCGCGCTCATCCTATCCGCCGCGAGCGCGGAGCGGTTTCCGCTGGCGCAGTAGATGATAACCGATCGGTCTCGCGGCACGCGCTGAACGATCGTCTCGTCTACAGCGCCTAACGGCACATGGATCGCCCCCGGAATGCGGAATAGGTTCCACTCCTGCGGCTCGCGCACGTCGAGGAAGACGACCGCATCTTCATGGCTTCGCATCTCCCTAGCTTCCTGCGCCGTCACCTCACGGATGCGCGTCTTGGCTTCGGTCACTCGTTGCTCGTAGCTGTCGTCGGTCATTGGGGGCGGCCGTCGGAAGAGGGGAAGTGGGAAGAGGGAAGTGCAGTACGTCTACGCTCAACGCTCAAGGCTCTACGCTCAACCCCCCACTCGCAAGACGCTTACCCGTCGCGCGTCCGCGTCCAATTCCGCCATCGCGCCCAGGGGGAGCGTCCACTGGTCGTCGATGTGGCCAATCGGAGCCCCGGCGATACAAGGGACTGCGAGGGCATCGGCGGTCTCCTGCAGCACGTCGTCGAGCGGGAGAGCGTCCGCCTCGTCGCCGCGGTCGGTGAACGCGCCGAAGACGATCCCGCGGAGGCCGCGGAGCGCGCCCGCTAGGCGGAGTTGCCGCAGCATGCGGTCGATGCGATACACCGCTTCTCCGACGTCCTCGAGCAGAAGGATTGCGCCGTCCAGTGACGCGGCGTAGGGCGTACCAATGAGCGCGGCCACGAGCGCGAGATTCCCGCCGGTTAGGCGGCCGACCGCGCGGCCGCCATGTAGCGTTCGGGCCCGGCCCGCGACGCCGCATGAGTCGCGCCCCTGTACGACAGCTCGCTCGAGCGAGTCGCGCGAAAACGGGGTGAGCGTGCCGCGCGCGGTAGGGCCGTGGAATGATATCAGCCGCGCGCGTGCGCCAATCGCCAGGTGAAGCGCGGTGATGTCAGAGTAGCCAATGACGGCTTTAGGGCGCGTTAGCAGCGCCTCGTAATCAAGCACGTCGAGAATGCGCATCACTCCATAGCCGCCACGCAAGCACCAGACGGCGTCGACCGCCGGATCGGCGAGTGCGCGATTGAGGTCCGCGGCGCGCTCGGCGTCACTCCCGGCCAAATAGCCGCGTCGACCCAGCACCGTGGCGCCTACTACCGGCTCCCATCCCAGCGTGCGCGCGTTGTCGATGCCGCGCACGACATCCTCCTCACCGCGGAGCGGGCCGGCGGGTGAGACGAGGGCGACTCGGGCGCCGCGAGAGAGGCGCGGGGGCGCGTGCAATCCGCCAGGAGTGGGATCGGTCAATTCGTATTGGCTCCCACTCCTGCGGCGCGTCAGGGGTTCGGTTGTGAGCGAATTGGCTCGATGCGGTCGCTCCGGCCGGGGGGTTGCAGAACGTAGGCACCGCCCGAGTCGCGGTCAATCGAGCGTTTTAGTGGCGGCTGGCATACGCGTTGCGCGACGAGTGTTTCCTCTGTCCGACTTCGGGTACACCCGGAGTGCGGCACGCGGCATCGGCGGGGGACGTAGCACCGCAGGTAGCACCGCAGGTCGTGTAACTCATTCTCTTTCTCCGGGAGGGTAGGACGATGGCGGATCGCGACAAGAACGCAGGCGCTCAGGGCGACGGCCTCGGCGAGGATCTCGAGAATCCTCAGGGCGACCGGTCGCAGGGTGGGTACGGTGGGACGAGTGGCTCATCGGGCGTCGGCGGGCTGGGTGGGAGCAGCGCCAGCAAAGGCACGTCCGGAGGCTCGCAAGGCGGCGGATTCGGTGGCGGTGGCAGCGGGAAAGAAGGTGGTCTGAGCGGCCAGAGCGGGACGAGTGGCGGATCGAAGGGCGCATCGGGTGGCGGCCAGGGC
>JALZIF010000157.1 GCA_030860435.1 Gemmatimonadota bacterium
CTCGAGGTCTGCGACATCGTCAGCCATCGCCGCCTTGCGCTCCATCAGCCGTCGTGTCTGGGCGTCGCGATCGGCGCCCGCCTCGCCGAGTCGGCCCACGTCCTCGGCTACCTCCCGCTGCTGGGCGGCCAGCTCCTCGGCGCGGCGCTGGGCGTCGCGCGCGTCGCGATCGAGGCGTGAGGATTGGTTGCGCTCGAGCAGGCGCCGCGCGTCCTCGATCCGGTCGAGCGCCGAGCTTCCCTGGGCGCTTCCGCGCTCTCCCGCGGAGGCGGAACGGCGCATCTCGTTGGCCGCCTCGCGCAGCCGACGCGCCGACTCGCTCAGCTCTCTCGACTGCCGCTCGCGTGCCAGCCGCTCGAGCTGGCGAGCAAGTTGCTCGGCCTCCTGGGCGAGTTGACGTTGCGAGTCGCCGCCAGCGCCGCTCCCGCCGCCCCGCCCCCCGCCGCCCGCGCGCGACTGGAGTTGCTCGGCCATGCGGCGAGCGCGCTCGTTCTCCTGCTGCTGGCGGGCTGCGAGCTTGCGCAGCCGTTCGAGCGTTTCGTCCACCTCCTGGTCCGCCTGCTGCCGCTCCCCGCGCTCGACCGTCTCATACTGGTTACGGAGCTTGTCCGTCTCGAGCTCGAAGAGGTCGGCGAGGTCTTCCGCGGTTGCGCCTCCGCCACCGCCGCCGCCCTGGTCGCCAGAGCTGACCTGCCGCTCGCGGAACGCCGCCTCGGCGCGCAGGAGGTGCTGGAGCGCCCGCTGCTCCGGTGGCAGTGATTCGTCGGGCTTCCGTTGGGCGAGCAGATCCTCCACCGCGCGCATCTCGGCGGCCGCCTTCGGCATCTCCGCGGCGATTGCGGCGAAGACCGAATCGCCGGTGATTCCGCGCGTGGCCATCCGTTCCGCGAGCTGCTCGACCTGCTGACGAAGCCTTCCCTGAGATAAGGTGATCGTCGCCAGGTTTTCGCGGTGCTCGCGGGCGGAGGTGATCGCGCGGTCGCGGACGGCATTGAAGGTCGCGGCGATGATCTCGCGCTGGCGCTGGGAGAGCGCGTTCGGCGCCTCGCCACCTCCCTGCATGCCCCCCCCTCCTTGCTCCGCCTGACGATACTCCTGGCCGAACGGGCGAACCTCGAGGAAGTAGATGTCGGTGGTCGCTGTCTTCGGGCCGCGTACGCGGTCGGCATCGGTCGCGCGGGCGAAGTACGACACCAGGTCGCCGGGCTGGAGGCCGAACTCTTCCAGGAAGAAGGTGTGGCCGGCAGAGACTTCCTCGAGCGGCTTGCTCCCGGCGCCGCGGAGCGTGACGGTACGCCGCGCCCCGCCGTTGACGGCGTAGATCAGCTCCAGCCGCCCGACGCCATAATCGTCCTCGGCGACGACCTCGGCGAACACTTCCTCGAGCGCAGTGACCTTCATGTCGCGACCGGGCTTGCGGATGCTCACGGTTGGCGCGCCGTCCTCGAGGACGTCGATCGTGTAGTCGAGCGATGCGCTCACCATCGGTCCGGTCGCGCCCTGTAGTTCGATCTTGTAGAATCCCGGCTGCTCGACGGTGATCGCTCCCGTAAGCGCGCCAGCCGAATCGGCCACGAGCGCGACGGTGTCGCGCCCCTCGATCACGACACGGCCGGCGCGAACGGGCATGGTGGGAATGACGCGGAGCCGGACGACGGTCCCACGTAGCGCGGCGATGTCTCCCCCGTCTTCCACCGTCTGCGGAGCGAGGCCGGTGTAGGCGGGGAACCGGTACTCGAGATCCAATCGCTGCACCGCCGGAAGGTCGGCCACGGCAAGCGTGAAGACGGGGGATCGGACGCCGCTGGCCTCGACGTAGTAGCGCGTATGCTCGTCGAGGTCGAAGAGTCGCGCTTGATACTGGCCAGAGTCGGCGCCGAGGGCCATCGGGATGCGCTCCCACGCCGTGTCGCCGCGCTGGACGGCGAGGATGACTTCCTCGGACTGGAAGCCGCTGAGCTGCGCCGCGATGCGTTGGTCGCCGCCGCGCGCGAGCGTCGTGTTGCCCGGGGTGACGGCGATGGCGTAGATAGTCGCGGCTTCCGCGCTCCGCCACGGAGCGAAGAGGAGGCGGGCGCCGTGGCGGATGTAATCGGGGCCGAACGCGAACACCAGCGCGCCGATGAGCGCGACACCGCCGAGGATCGCGGCATCGCGGGACACGGACGGACGCTCGATGCTGCTCGCGGTGCCGGTGTCGCGAACGCGATGCACTGCCGACTCGACGAGGCGCTGCACGAGCGGCGAGCGACGATCGTCGAGCGTATCGGGGAATTGGAGCGATCCTTCCGAGGTCGACTCGAGCTGCGACGCGGTTGGAGTCGCGCGATCCGGGCTCCCACGACTCCCGGCGCTCGCCGCCAGACCGTCATACTCCACCGCCGTCGTCACCGCGGCATCCAGCGCCGGCTCGTGCTCCTCGAGGTAGAGCGCCATTCGCTCGTCCGACACGCGGCGCGCGAGCGGGCGCGCGAGGAACCAGGCGACAAGGCCCGCGATCACGACATACGTGGCGAGTCGAAAGGCGGTGATCGCCTCCGCTGTGAAACGGAACCACTCCATTCCGACCGTCGCGGCGAAAAGCGCGAGGAGTCCGGCTGCGGCGACGATCGCCGTCCCGCGCAGCGCCACCCGGAGGCGCCACCGGCCCCGCACCCCGCGGAGGACGCCCCCCAGCTCGTCCTGGGCAGCTGTGTATCCGGCAGTGCTCGCCATCGTTCCGCTCCTCCGTGCTTTGCGTGCTTAGCGCCGCAACCGCGACAGCCGGTTCGACAACACCGTTTCCACCGCCAACAGCACCAACGCCGATGCCAACAGCCACCACCAGAGTGCCTGACGACTCTCTCGCTCCGTGACCGTAAGCGGTGCCGCGCTCGCACCGTTCCCCGCCGCATCTCCAGCTCCCGCCACCGCCACCGCCAGCTCTTCGGGGTCGAGCCGCGTCAGGTCCGCCTCCGCGAGATCGACGTTGGCGGCGATCACGCGTGCCGGGCCCGCGCGATCGTCCGCACGCCGCACCTCGTAAAACCCCTGCTCGGTGAGCTCGAGCGCCCGCGAGCGCGGAGCCGAAGATGCTGAATCTACAGGGCTGATGCGCACCCGCTCCCCCGACGGAATCGTAACCACGAGCTCCGTACCCGGTTCCTGATCATTCGTCCCCGGTCCCTGGACCCTAGCATCGACCGCCTCTCCCACCGTCAGCGACGGACGGTCTTCCGCGTACCCAGCCGCATACTTTGCGAGCTGGTGTACAAAGGGGAGAAAGACCGGCTGCAGCGGCAGGTCGTTCCAGAACGCGTCGAGCGTCGAGCCCCACACCAGGACGCGTCCGCGCCCGACGCGACGCTCCGCGAGCGCGACGCTGCCGTCATCCATGCGGGCGAGCGCGCCGGCGCCGGTCTCGAGCTGTACCGGCCGGTAACGGAAGAAGCGGGCCGATCCCCAATCGCCGCTCCGCGGAGCGCTGAACAGCTCGAAGACCGGGTGACTGCGGTCGATCGTGCCGAGCGTCGCGCCCCGATCCGCCGACCGGTCCACCATCGCCCCGACCGGCGCAGGGAGGAAGTCCAGCGCTTCTGGTGACCACCGCTGTGGCGCAACTCGCCCGCCGAGCGCGATCACCAACCCGCCGCCCCGCCTGACGTGATCGGCGAGGCGGCGTCCCGCCTCGCCTTGCGGAAAATCGGCATCGTTCAGGATCACGAGCTCGCGTCCCTCCACGTCGGCCGCCGTTAGGCGGGATGCGCGCCTCACCGTCGCGCGGAATGGGGGGTCGTCGCCGATCGCGAGCGATCGCGTGAGATAGAGGCTCGCGCCGTCGCTCGCCTCTGGGTGATCGATCACGAGCACCGACAGTGCCTGTCCGCGCGACAGGACGAAGTGGAAGGCGTCGTCTTGCGGGAGCGCGTCGGGCGCGACGCGCACCGTTCCACGCGACGGGCCGTCCGGGATCGCGACCGGGGTGAAGGCGACCATCGTCGCGCCTTTCGCCGGAACCATCGCAGTCTTCCGCTCCAGCTCGCGGCCGTTCAGCTCGAGCGTCACCACCACGCCCGTCGCAGAATCGGCGCCGGTGTTCACGATCCGGGCTGACGCCGTGACGCGCTCCTGCGCCGTGGCGCCCTCGGTATCGGTGAAGTCGCGACCGAGCTCGACGCCGGCGACGGCGATGTCGCGAGTCTCGCCAGTGGAGACATCCACGTTGGTGAGCGTGGTCCCGGGAGGAAGCCGTACCTCCTCGCGCCCATCCCACCCGATTCGCTGAAAGTCGGTGATGAGAACGGCCTCGCGCCGCGGCCGGTCGGAGTCGGCCAGAACTTGCTGTGCCAGCTTCAGCGCCGGTGCGTAGCGCGTCACCCCTGCTCCGAGCCGCGCCGCTTCGATCGCGGCGCGGAGCGCCCCGCGGTCCGCGGTCGGCTCCGTCACGGCTGTCGCGCCGGCATCGAACAGGACAAGAGTGGCCTGGTCGTCAGGCGTTACCCCATCGACGGCGCGGCGGGCGGCTCCCAGGGCGCGTGTCCAGCGGTCGCCGTATCCCATGCTCCAGGAGCGGTCGAGTAAGATGACCAGCTCGCGCGCTCCGACTCCCGACGGGAGTGCGCTGGCTTGGCGTGCGTCCAGGAACGGCCGTGCGAACGCCGCGGCGAGAAGGACGAGGGCGAGGCACCGGAGGGCGAACAGCGTGATGTGGCGCAGCCGCTGCCGCCGCATCGACTTGTACGGGATCCGTCGCAGGAACATCAGCGATGGAAACTCGACCGCCTCCCGCCGCTCTCGCTGGATGAGGTGGATGAAAACCGGCACCGCGAGCGCGGCGAGCCCGGCAAGGAAGATCGGCGCGAGAAAGCCGAGCCCCATCAGCGCACCTGGCCCGTCGCGTCCGGCCGGCGACCTGACGAGCGCAGCCGCTGCCGGTGAGCGAGGTACTCGAACAGCGCGTAATCGAGCGGCTTCGACGTGTCGAACAGCGCGTAGTCGATGCCGCGCTCCGCCATCTTGCGCCGTAGCGCATCGACGTGCCCCGCGATGAGCGCGCGATACTGCTCGCGGAGCTGCTCCGGGACGACGGGGATCTGCTCGCCGGTCTCGAGGTCACGGAACCCCGAGGCCTCATCGTACGGGAACTCCAACTCTGCGGGATCGAGCACGTGCATGACGAGCAAGTCGTTTCCGCGGTTCCGCAGTCGCGCGATCGCCGCGACGACGCGCTCGGGCTCATCGTACAGGTCGGAGATGACTACGAGAATGCTGCGGCGCCGGAACTCGTGGGAGATCTTGTCGAGCGGAGGACCGTAAACGGACGAGAGGCGCTCGTCGACGGCCTGAGACCGAGCGCCGGTCGACGCCGAAGACTTCTCCGGACCCGGGCCCGCGCCCGGACCCTGGCCCTGGTCCACTGCGGCTCCGGCGTCTAACCGCCCCAACGCCTGCAGCGCCACTCGCAGGTGCTTCGCCGAGCACGGTACGTAGTCGACCACGTCGTCGTCGAAGGTGACGAGGCCGACGCGATCGCGCTGGCGGTGCGAGAACCAGAGCAGCGACGCGGCGAGGTAGCGCGCGTAGTCCAGCTTGCTCAGCGCGCCACTGGCGAAGCGCATCGACGGGGAGATGTCGACGAGAACGGAGACGTTGGTGTTCGTGTCGGCCTCGAACTCCTTCATGTGATACCGGTCGGTCCGGGCGTAGAGCCGCCAGTCGATCCGCCGGATGTCGTCGCCAGGCATGTACGCCCGGTGCTCGGCGAAATCCACCGAGAACCCGAGATGCGGCGAACGATGCAGCCCATTGATGAACCCCTCCACCACCGTCCGCGCAAGCATGTCGAGGTTCTCGATGCGCGCGAGGACTTTGGGATCGAGGAAACTCCGTGGCGGGGGGGCGGGGTTGAGAGAGGTGCTCATGTCCTCACAACCCCGACCTCGGCGTCGGCACGGCTTTCAGGAGCTGGTCGATGAGATGCTCGGCGGTCACGCGCTCGGACTGGGCGTGAAAGTTCGGGAGAATGCGGTGGCGCAAGACGGGGTGGGCCAGGGCGCGAACGTCCTCGAAGCCAACGTGGTAGCGCCCCTGCATGAGCGCCCGGGCCTTCCCGCCGAGGATCAGGTACTGCGCAGCGCGAACCGAGGCGCCGTACGACACCCACTTGCGAATAAAGTCCGGTGCGTTCGCTGCGGTCGGGCGGCTGAGTCGCGCGAGACTCACCGCATACCGAGTGACTGCATCGGAGGCGGGGACTTTCCTGACGAGGCGCTGGTAGGCGACGATGTCCGGACCCGTGACGGCGTGCCGGAAGCGGGGGTCCTGCAGTGCCGTGGTCGCGCGGACGACCGTGACCTCCTCTTCCTCGCTCAGGTAGTCGATGTTGATCTGAAACATGAACCGATCGAGCTGCGCCTCGGGGAGCGGGTAGGTCCCCTCCAGCTCGATCGGGTTCTGGGTGGCGAAGACGAAGAATGGCTCATGGAGCGTGAACGTCTTTCCCTGAACGGTGACGCGGTGCTCCTGCATCGCCTCCAGGAGCGCGGACTGCGTCTTTGGCGGCGTACGGTTGATCTCGTCGGCGAGCACGATGTTGGCAAAGATCGGCCCGGGCGTGAACACCATCCGCCGCCCGCCGGTAGCGGGGTCGTCCTGGATGATGTCGGTGCCGGTGATATCGCTCGGCATCAGATCGGGCGTGAACTGGATGCGCGAGAACTTCAGGTCGAGCACTTGGGCGATCGTATGGATGAGCAGAGTCTTCGCCAGCCCCGGCACCCCGACGATGAGACAGTTTCCGCCGGCGAAAAGCGAGATCAGCGCTTGCTCGACCGCGCTCTCCTGTCCGATGATCAGCTTGCGCAGCTCGCCGATGATCGCCTCCCGGCCCGCCTGCATGCGGTCGGCGAGGGCGAGGTCATCGGGTGCTTGGAGAGAGTCGGTGGCGGGACTGATGGTTGTCATCCGGTTGCGAGTTGCGGGTTGCGGGTCGGTTGCAGTTGCGGTTGCGGGTAACCCTCAGTGCGTCATCGCGTACATGATGTAATTCACTCCCAGTTTGTACGCTTCATTCGACAGGCTCACCGGGAGGAAGCCGGTGTCGGACCATTCCCAGTATTCGCCGATGTCGTTGTTGTAGTTGACGATCGCCATCAGCCGCTTCGTCGGGTCGTTGTCCTCGTAGATCCCCAAGAACTGCGACTGCTGACCCCAGTAGGGATGCCGGTAGTCGAGCGACTCGATGCGGAAGAAGGAGTCGAAGATCGGGTGGCTCACGTCCAGCGGCACCGGGCGTGCCTGCGGAAGGACCTTTCGAAGCGCCGCCTCGAATCCGTACCACTGACCGTCGGCGAAGTCGTCGAAGATCAAGAATCCACCTTTGAGCAAGTACGCTCGCAGCGCCGCTGCTTCCTCGTCGGTTGGGTCCCAGAACCCCGGCTCGCACAGGTAGGCGACCGGGAACTTGAACAGGTCGGGGTCGTCGAGCGTGAGGATGTTGCTCGCCTCGGTTATCGCGTTCAGGGTGCTGATCTCGGTGATGATCTTGGTGAAGTTCCGCTCGGCGCGCGGATAGTCATGGTCCCACTTGAGGTCCTGCCGCCGCCCGCCAAAGCCCTCCGAGGTGGGAGTGAAGCGGATGCGGACGAAGGTGAAGCGCCCGTCGTAAGGGACATTGTTGCCGGCGTCGAGCCGCGCGCGTTCGGGCTCCTGCGCGTCGCGCCCGCGAAGGCGGATCCCCTGCGCGAGCGCCGCCGCGCCTAGCGACAGGATGACGGCGAATACGATCACGAGGCGAGTCATGGCGTGCGACCCGGCGTGCCGGGCACGCCGCCACCGCGCTGCAACGTGAGGAGCAGCTCCTGCGCTGCCTCGAAGCTTGGCGCCTCCTCGAGCGCGCGCAGCACTTCGCGCCGCGCGGCCGGCCCATCGCCCGCGTCGTGCAGGGCACGGGCGAGCTGATAGTAGGCGTCAGCGCGGTCGGTCGGGCCGAGCGCGACGACGGCCCGTCGCTCACGTACCGCCTTCGCCCGGTCACCCAGGTGCGAGGCGAGCTCCGCGAGACGCGCGTGAACCCCGATATCGTAAGGGGAGATGTAGATCGCCCGCTCGAGCGCCTGTGCCGCGCCGGCGCGGTCGCCCAGGGTGTCGAGCAGCGCCGCAAGCTCTACGTTGGCCGCGTAGTCGTCCTCGGCCAGCGCAGCCTGCTTTGACAACTCGGCCGCGGCCTCACGCAACGCACCTTTCTCCTTGTGAATGCGGGCGAGGCTCCAGTATGGACCGTCCGGCGCCGCGTGCTCGGGAAAGAGCGTCTTCGCCCGCTCGAAGTAGCGCACCGCCTCGTCCGCTCGTCCTGCGTCCTGTAGCTGCTTCGCCCGCGCGATCTGGGCGAGCAAGTCTCCAGCGTCGTCGTCCGCGCGGGCCGCCAGCTCGTCAGGCGAGCGCGGGCTGGCGTCGTCGCCCTTGACGCGAAGGGCGCCTAGCGGACCGGCGAAGCGCTCGTGCACGTAGGCATCGAAGCGGGTGTCGAACGCCGCGGGCTCTATCTTAAGCACACGGCGGAATACATCGGCGGTCGCGTGCCCATCGTTGTAGCCGCGGAGCATCTCTCCGATCGCGCGCGAGCCCCAATCGCGCTCGATCAACTCGCAGACGAGCGATGCCTGGTAATAGCTGTGGATGACCTGCTCGGGATAAGTGGGCCGCATGAAACCGTCGTTGAGCCGGCTGACCGGCACCAATCGCCCCTGCGCGAAGGCGGCGAGCCAGGGGAGGGAGACATCGGCGCCCCACGCCGGGCGCGCCCGGCGCTCCTCGTACACCGACAGCCCCTCCGAGAACCAACGCGGGATGCGGTGGTCCGTCACGCCTAACGTGAAAGTGTGCGCCACCTCGTGCCAGAGCGTGCTCCCCCAGTTGAAAGCGCCGCGGTCACGCGCCGCCGGGGAGTCCATCGCCAGCACCGTCCCGAAGCTCACTCCCAGGGCGCCTAGCCCCGCGAGGCCGACCGTGCGCACCGAGAAGTCGGCGTGGCTACGGTACAGCTCCAGACGAATCGGCGAGGGCGGGTGGTAGCTGTATCGCTCGGCGAGCGACGCGTATGCCTCCTCGCCAAGCTCCGTGAGGTACGGGGCGAGCAGGTCCGCTTCCTTCGCGTCAACCATGAAAAGGAAGCGTCCGGCGCGGATCTCACGGTAAGCCCTGAACGTGTCGAGAAGGTCGAGCGTGTTCTTGGTCCACACGTCGTACGGGTCGCCGGCGAAGGCCGTCTCCAGGCTCTTCCGCCCGTCGGCGATGGCCCCGGTGCGGAGCTGGTTGACGCCGAGCACGGCAAAGGCGCGCCAGGCGCCCTTGTCCGTCAGCGTTCCCTGTCGGGCAAACTCCACCGCCTGCTGGTAGAACCGGTTGCGCGCGCTCAGCTCGCCGAGCGTGATGAACAGGTCGGCGTCGCGCGGATTGCGGGCGAGGGCGCGGCGCCGGGCGTCGTCATGGCCGGCGCGATCCCCCTGGAGCCAGCGTGCGGCGGCGAGGATGGCGAGCCCGCCTGACGCGCCCGAGTCTACGGCGAGCGCGCGCTCCGCCTCGGACACTGCTTGCGCGTAGTCCTCGGCGTCGAGGTGCAGCGTCGCCAGGAGGACACGTGCCGGGGCGAGGTTGGGGTTGACCCCCAGGCTTCGCCTGACGAGCTCCATCGCGCCCTGCGACCCCTCGAACCGGCGGCGTCGCGCCTCGCCCAGCAGGGCGCGCGGGTGCGACGGGTTCAGGCGGAGTACGGCATCGAGCTCTGTCTTGGCGTCCGGACTGTTGTACTTCTCGAGGAACAGCTCACCGAGCCTGACGCGTGGCTCTGTGTCGAGCGAATCGGCCGCGATCGCCTCATCGTAGGCCTTGAGCGCGTCCTTGAATAGCTGCGGGTCGCCGGCCCCGAGGTAGCGCACGGCGGTGCCAATAGCGGTGAGCTGCGCCGACGACAGATGGCCGCCGGCGTTGTAGATGTCGATGAATCGGTCGAAGTCGCGCCGCGCCTCATCCCGCTCGCCGCGCTCCCAGCGAATGACCGCCAGGTTGAGGCGGGCCGTTAGGGAGTCGGAAGCGCCGCCCGCGAGCGCCTTGCCGAACGCATGGGCCGCCTCGCCTGATTTGCCTCGTAGAGCGAGCACCTCGCCAAGGGTGTTCCACAGCTCGGGGCTCGTCGTGCCTGACGAGACGTAGCGGCGCCCGACCTCCTCCGCCGTCTGGTACTGCCCCACCTCAGCGAGCGCGCGAACGTAGCCGCGCCGGTCCGCGGGAATGGCATCGGGCGCGCTGGCGAGTGCGCGGTAGAGGGCGATCGCCTGCTCGTACTTCCCGCTGCGTAAGGCGGCCGCGGCCTGATCGCGTCCTTCGGCACCGCGCGCCTGGCTTGCGCAGGCGGAGGGAAGGGTGAGGGCAAGGGCGAGGACGGGAACCAGACTGGCCCGCAGGCGAACGATGGCGCCGGCGGCGGAACGATGACGGCCGGAGCGCCGAGCGGCGTGAGATTCGCAATTGGGGGGGGGGCCCCACGGCGAGCGGCGACTCACGGCCGTGCCGTCCCGAGCGAACGGATCTCGCGCGTCTTGGTTGCCAGCTCGACCAGCAAATGCTCGATGTCACGTGCGTACGCCGTCGAGTCCATCGTGCTCTTCCGGCCGCGCAGCGCCTCGATCAGCGCCTCGAGTGAGTCGCGCTGTGCGACGAGTGTCGCAGCGCGCGGATCGCTCGGCGTCCCCGAGGCGACGCTGCCGCCTCCGGAGAGCCACATCGTCCGCGCCATCGCCCCGTCTGCCCCCCCTCCGCCCCCCCCGCGCGGCTGCGGCTCGGCGCTTCCCTTGCCGTCGCCGTCGTCGTCCAGAAGCGCGTTCTCGGTGAGGAGGCGGTTCTCCTGCTCGTAGGCGCGCCGCACCTCGCGCCGGGCGTAATCGAACGCCTCGAGCAGCGACACCCGCCCGTCCTTGTCGACGTCCGCGCCTTCCCCGGTATATGCGGCGACGAAGAAGCGCGCGAACATCGTCTCGTTCCGTTGGAAGCTCGTCTTTGTGGCCGTAATGATCGCCCGGTTCGGGCCAGAGAGCGCGGGGACGAAGTCGCCGCTCGCGCTCGCGGCATTTACGAACGCGACCTTCTGCGACCCGAGGCGGCGGATCAGCCGCTCGAAATCAGCAGCGGAGAGGTCGGGGCCGGGGAGGTTGAAGCGCGAATCAGCGCCCTGTCCGCTCCCATGCCCGATGAGCAGGATGAAGACGCGGTCACCGGCGCGCGCGCGGGCGGCCAACGACGCGAACGCCGCGTCGACGTTCTCCCGAGTGGAGCGGCCGGCGCAGCGGCTCACGGTGGGCGCCGGCTTCTCGACTAGGCAGAAGATGCTCGAGTCGGGGAGGCCGAAGCGACGCGCGGCGGCGTCGGCCATCGCTGTAGCCGATTCGGTGAAGGAGTGTGTATACCGCGGCTCGCCGCCGACGCCGGCGACGACCATAAGGTGGGTCGCGCCTCCGGAGCCTTGCGCCAGGGCGCGGGGGCCCCCCCCCGACATCAATAATGCCGCGGCTAGCCCGATCGCACACCATCGCCTTGACGCGAACGACATCGTTCCATTGCGCAGATACCCCCCTGGAGGGGGAGATACCACGCCTGCGCTTCGAGCCCGGCATCGAATCGCCGCGTTGCACATCGTCCCTCCGCGTGGCCCGCCCATCACGCCAGCCCTCGTGCCCGCCGGTATCCCCATTCCGCCGCCACCAGGGCGATCAGTAGGAGGAACACCGCCGGCATGTCCCACAGGTCCTTCTGCTCCATCACAGTCGTCCCGCTCCGCGTGTACACCACGTCCTTCGGGAGTTGTGCGGCCGTCTCCGGCGTGTAGAACCGTCCCCCAGTCTCCTTCGCCACTCGCTCCAGGAGCGAGCCCCGCATCTCCGCGTCGAAGAACTCGTCCCCCGGCTCGGCCGCCTCCACGAACGTCGCGTCACCGTCCAGCGACGCGGCTCCGTCGTGCGCGCTGACCCGTACCTCGTACAGGCCGTCGCTAGGCGGCGTGAACGTGCCGGTGTATTCGCCATCGCGCTCGACGCTCCACTCCATCGGCACCTCCGACACGTCGCCAGTCGGTGCGGTGACGCGCGCCACGACGCGCGCCCCGTTCACGCGCTCGAAAACCTCATCGTTCACATCGGCTCGAACCGTCACCGCCTCACCCGCGCCGATCCGGTCGCTCGACGCCACGACCTCCACACGTCCCGGCACGTCGCTCACGAGCCAGCGCAGCATCTGCCGCCAGAACATCTCGTGCGTCATGTCTTCGAGTGGGATGTCGGCATGCATCTGCCACATCCACGAATCCTGCACCGGCAGCGCGATCGCCTTCCCGCGGCCGTAACGCTGGTAGGCGAGCACGGGTTGCCGCGCTCTCCCGCCGGCCGTGCCGGTGAGCAGCGCCGTCGCGCCTGGCTTGAGCCCTCGCACACGGTTCACCGCGGACACGGCCGGCAACTCGCGCCACCGCGCGGCCGACGCCGCCTCGTCAGGCGCGATCTGGGTCGCCGCGTGGCCGGCACCGAATGGCGTCGGCGCCACCCGCATCTCGGCGAAGTAAGCGCTCGCGCTGTCAGCGGATCGTCCGTCGAGCGTCACCGGCAATACCTCGCCAAGCGGCGTGCCGGTATACCCCCCCTCAGCGAAGGCGCGGCGTCCACCGAGCATGAGCAAGCCGCCGCCGCGTTCGCCCACGAAATCGGCGAGCATCCGGAGCTGGTCGACGGTGAAGAAGCTGGCTTCGATGCTCCCGAGGACGACGCCACGATAGCCGAATAGCTCCTCTCGCGTCTTCGGGAAACCGGCGGCCAGCTCGAGGCTGTCGTCTACCCCCAAGCGCAGAAACTTCCCGTCGGCCGTTCGTTGCAGCGTCACGAGTTGGAGGTTCTCATCCGCGTCCACCGCGCGGCGGAGGAACTTCATCTCGAACCGCGGCTCGCCCTCGACGTAGAGCACCTTCTCCTTTCTGTCAGTGACCACGACGAGCGCGTGCCGCTCGTTGTTCTCGGTGACCATTTCCCCGGGCTGCGGGGTGATGCGGAATCGCAAGCGGCGCGCGCCGGCGGCCGTAACCGGGACGTGTACGCGCACCGGCGCCGTCTCCCCGTCCGCGGGCAGGGTGATGTTGCGCGTGGTCACGATGCGGCCCGAGTCCTCGACCACGAGAGGTACACTCGCTCCAGCGTAGCCGCGCTGGGCGATGGTGACGGTCACGGCGAGCGACCCTCCCGTGAGCGCGGTTCGCGGCGCCTCCACGCGCCCGATCTGGATGTCCTTGCTCCACTCGGCGCGCCCGACGCCGACGGCGAACACTGGCACGCCGCGCGCCTGGAGCGCGCCGATCGCGTCGCTCAGAGCGGGCGCGTCGGGCGCGGCGTTGGCCGCGTTGTCGGCGCCGTCACTCACGACCACCAGGCCAGCGAGCGGCACCGAGGCGAGCTCGTCGCGAGCGCGGACGAGCGCCTGGCCAAGACGCGTGCGCCGTCCGTCGTAGAGGAGCCGCCCTGGCTCCACGGCGCGGTCGGTTCCCCCGGAGAAGCGGAAGTAGCGGACGAGGTATCGTTCGCCGAGCGCGGCGGCGAGCCCGCTGTCCGCGCCGCCGAAGCTTCGGCGAACGAACTCGCTTCGGGGCTCGCCGTCGCGGTCGGCGATCCGCATGCTGCGCGAGTCGTCGATCAGAACGCCGAGGACGTTGCGCTGCGGCACCGCCACGGCGAGGACCATCATCGGTCGGAAGAGACAGAGGATGACGAGCGCGAGCGCCGCGCCGCGCAGGCCGGCGAGGACGGCGCGGTCCCGTCCGGTGCTCTTCCCACGGGCGCGCGCATAGGTGAGGACCGCCGGCACGGCGACTGCGGCCGCGAGGAGCGCGATCAGGAGCGCCGGGCGGGGAGCGCCGAACGCCAGCTCGCCGCGCTCGAAGACGACCGGCCGGTACTTGAAGAGGAACTCGAACAGCGACTCGAAGAACGACTGCATTCGCCCCCACTCCGAACGACGCCCACCCCCCAAGCCCCCTACTACCCCTCTACAACCCATACACGAAAGAACGCCGCCGAGCGGCGCTCCGTTGCGTAGGGTGCCCCCGGGACATTGGACACGCAAGCGGCGGGGGGGAGTCCTTACACACCCTTACAGCGCTTTTACGTGGTTACGAAGAACAGGGAAGAGGGAAGGGGGAAGAGGGAAGAGAAAAGGAACGGGGGCGGTCCGGGAAGGTTCCCTTCCCACTTCTCCCTTCCTTCTTCCTTCGTCCCCCTTCCCCCTCCCTCTTCCCCCTTCCCCCGGATCACAACCCCCGCGCCGGCGGCTTCTCCTCCGGTGGCTTGGGCCGTTCCTCCGGCGCCCGTCCCGCGCCGCGAATGTTGACCACCTTGTTCAAAATGTCGAACCAGAACGGCGCGCCTAACGAGACGGCGAACGCCGTGAGCAGGAGACCGGTGAGCTTGCGGAAAACGGTGCCTGGGTGTGTGCGCGCGAACGTCCACGCCTCGCCTCGGCTCCCGGGCAGCCCGCTCCAGCCGAGCGGGATGCTCAGCGCCTCGAGCCTCGTAATGCTTTCCTCGATTCGCGCCGCCGGGGAGGGACGCTCAGCCGCTGTGACACTTGCCGCGGGGCCGAGCACGGAAGTGTCGCTCCGCGCGAACGCCTCCGCCTGGGCGACGAGCGCTTCGCGCAGCGCCGGCGTCGTCGACAGCGTGCCGACGATCTTGATGGTATCCGCGTTCGACGCAAAGCTCACGATGAGCGCCAGCCCGAAGCTGATGAGCTGTGCCTTCCGCTTGTAGACGCCGGACACGCGCGTCATTGAGTCGTTGAACCACCGCTCCATGTCGTCCTGTAACCGCCCGAGATTCCCCTTGGCCTCGGCGAGCATGATGCGCAACGGGCGCCCGATCTGCTCCGGGAGCGTGTCGAGCCGGTCGCGTATGTCAATCACTGGCTCGGCGCCACGCTGCTCCACCGGCGCGACCAGATCGAGCAGCGCCAGCACGAAGGTCCGCGACGGGATGTAAGATGGTGCGCGGCCTCCCAGCGGGCCCCGCTTCGCGAGCCCGCGGATGAGCGCGTGGTCGTACATCGTCGCGGCCGTGATCTCCCCGCGATTGGCGCTGGCCGCGGCTCCGCCCGCGACAGGTGCGGCTTTCCTGTCCTTGAGGCGCGCCCACAGCCGGTGCGTGGCGGGGTCACCGCCCTCCTCGAGCAGCGCGCGGACACCGTCGCGCAGCGTTCGCGCGCGGAGTGCGAAGAGCGAGGCGATCCCCTCGTTCGCGGATGTGCAAACGAGGCTGAGGACGAGATACACGAACGTCAGGCCGAGCACGACATCGAGCGTCTGGAGAAACATGACGGTCTCCGGCTTCGATGAGTGATCGCGGACCGATGCCGCGGTTGCGGGGCGAGGAGGGGGGGCAACGCTTCCTCGCCGAAGATGCCGCGCTAGAGGAGGCGGGGCAAGCGCGCAGGGAGGGGGAGGGGGGGAGATCGCGGCGCGCGCGTGGCGTCAGGCGAGCGGTGGCCGAACCGGCTGGTATCCGAGCACCCGATGAAAGACCGAGGAATGAGGAGCGAGGAGTGACGAGCGGAGCACCGAGCCGCGGTCGGTGATCTCACTCGTCACCCTTCAATGCTCATTCGTCATTCAACACTCTTACATCGCCGGCGTATCCGGGTCCGCCGTTCCGCCCCGCGGGACCGTGAACTTCAGCCCCTCCGTGTAGGGAGCCGGCTGCTTGTTCATGAACGCCATCGCCTGCTTGGCGTACTCCTTCCGCGCATCCTCGGCGGTAGTCTTTCCAGTTGCGATGTCGTTCGCGAGGTTCAGCGCCAGGAAGTTCATCGCCTCCTTGTCGCACCGCGCCGACATCACTCCCTTCGTCCGCTCGGCGATCACGCTGCCGTCGTAGATCGCCAGGTCATCGAACTTGTCCGGCGGCACGCGATAGTCGATGAACTGCTCCACGACGTCCACGTGCGGCATCGGGAACGAGTGCGGAACCGGATCGCGGTAGGCGATCGTATGCTTCCACGGGCCCTTGTCGTGCCACACGAGCATCGTCGCCGTCCGCTCGTCGGGCTCACCGTACGCGGCGATGATCGCGGTCGCTGCCTCGCGGGACTTCTCCGGCCACGCGTTCAACAATCCCTCCGTCGAGGTTCGCGCGACCTGGCCCGCCGACTCTTCCCGCACTGTCTGTGGGGCGCACGCCGCCACGGCCATCGCTGCCGCCGCGACGCAGAACATCCGCGGATCGTTTCTCATCGTTTCCTCCTCCGTACCTAGGGGTGGCTCGGCCACCCGATGCTGGATCTAAACGTCGCGGTCGGTATCCACCGACGTGGCGGCTGACACTGCATGTCGCGCTCCACGCTGTGGCACAGGCGCTGGATCAGCAGACGGCGCAGGGCGACAACTGATGCCGCGACGCGTGGCACACCGCTCGCGATCATCCCCACGCACACGCCGGTGCGCGTCGCGCCGGCCGCCACGAGGAAGGAGGAGGGGGCGTGGTCGCTGGGCGTCGTACCGAGGTAGAGGCGCTGCTGCGCAGACGCGTGCTCAGCGGCATCTACCTCGGCGTGCTGAGGGCCGGCAACCGCCTGCCGAGCGCGCGTGAGCTCTCGGCGGAGTTGCGCGCACACCCCCGTGTCATCCTCGCCGCGTATCGCGAGCTCGAGCGGGATGGGCTCGTGGAGGTGCGCCCGCAGTCCGGGATCTACGTGGTGGCGATGGACTCGCCGCCCGGCGCGATGCTGCCGGGGCTCGCGGCGTGGGTGGTGAACGTGTTCGCCCAGGGACTCGTGCGCGGGGTACCGGCGCCGCAGCTCCCGGAGCGGATGCGGCGCTGCCTCGAGACCCTCCGCCTTCAGGCGCTGTGCGTGGAGTGCAACGAAGACCAGATCGAGTCCCTCTGTGACGAGCTCCACGAGGACTACGGCTTGGAGACCGCCGGAGTGGAGGTCGGGAAACTTGGGGAGGCGACGGCCGAACTCCGGCGAGCCGACCTTCTGGTGACCACCTCGTTCCACGCCAACGAGGTGCGCCGCGCCGCCGAATCGTTAGGTAAGCCGTGGGTGGCGGTCGTGCTCCGAGCCGACGTCCTCGACGAGGTCGTGCGTCATCTCGCCGTGGGCCCCGTGTACTTCATCGGCACCGACCCGCGCTTCGCGGTCAAGCTGAAGGAGATGTTCGGCGCCGTCGCCCCCGCCGACCACGTTCGATCGGTGATCCTCGGGCTGGACGACGCGGACGGCATCCCGGTCGACGCGCCCGTCTACCTCATGCACCGCGCGCGCCGCCGGCTGGAAGGCTTGCCGGGGGGCTCGGCCCTGCTCGAGCGCATCCCGCCACTCGACCGGCTGTTCGCGCCCGAATCGGCTCGCGAGATTCTCGAGCTAATCGTCCGTGCCAACCTCGCCGCAATCGCCGCGCGACCGGTCGGGGCCCCGATCAGTCCTCCGCGCGGCCCGCCGCCGCGCTCACCTCCACCACGACCTTGAAGTCGTGCTCGCGAGGCTCGACCGTCTCGCGGCATCGCAGCATCGTTCCGGGACGGCGGCATCTTGTGCTTCCCAACCCGAGCCGTAGCCTTACCCTATTGCTCTCCTTGACGACCCTTTACGCTGAGACCACGATGGTCACCCGGCACCCCACATCCGGTACCTCCGGCGACCCGCCACGGGCGGGTCGGCTTGCGCCACTCAACCGCCGACGTAAGGTAGATGAGTGGGGCCGTTGGGCGCCGAAGATCGGTCTCGTGCTGTGTGTCTCGTCAGGCATCGCCGTAGCGCAACAGCCTTCCCAGCAGAGGGCAGCCGTGGGACAGACTCCACCCGAGTATCCGCTCCCGCCCGCGCGCACGGTCAAGCCGCCGCTGCACGCGAAACACTGGATCGCGATTACCGGCAAGCCGCTGGGCGCCACAGCCGGGGCGATGATGTTTCAGAAGGGAGGTAACGCGGTAGACGCGGCGTGCGCGATGCTCGCCGCTACCGCCACGATGTGGGACGTGCTCTCCTGGGGCGGCGAGACGCAGGCGCTCATCTATCATCCCACGCTCCGGAAGGTCATCGCGATCAACGCGCTCGGCGTGGCTCCCACCGGCGCGACAGCCGAGTTCTACAAGTCGAAAGGGCACCGGTATCCACCGGAGCACGGACCGCTCGCCGCGGTGACGCCGGGTACACCGGGCGGGCTGATGACGATGCTGGCTGAGTATGGCACGCTGTCGTTGCAGGAGGTGCTCGCGCCCGCGATCGAGATGGCCGACGGATACCCTATCGAGGCGCAGACCGCAAACTCGATCGAGTCGCAGAAGCGGCGCATCAAACAGTGGAAGTATTCGCCCGCCGTCTTCCTCCCGCACTTGGGCGAGGAGCGCGAGGCGCCCTACGCCGGTGAGGTGTTCGTTCAGAAAGACCTCGCCGCCACGCTTCGCAAGCTCGTGGAGGCGGAGCAGGAGGGGCTGCGGAAGGGACTCGATCGCAAGGCGGCGATCTACGCAGCGTACGACCGGTTCTACAAGGGGGACATCGCGCAGGAGTTGGTCCGCGCCGTACGCGAGGAGGGCGGGCTCTTCACGATGGAGGATCTCGCGGCGTGGAAGGTCCGGATCGAGGAGCCGGTGAGCGTCAGCTACAAGGGGATCGAAGTTTACAAGCTCCAGCCGTGGACCCAGGGCCCGGCGATGCTCCAGGCGCTCAACATTCTCGAGCACGCGGACCTCAAGGCGATGGGGTACAACTCGCCGCGCTACATTCACACGGTATACCAGGCGATGAACCTTGCCTTCGCCGACCGCGACTTCTACTACGGCGACCCATCGTTCCCGCCTGACGAGCCGATTCGGGGCCTTCTCTCGAAGGAGTACGCGAAGGCGCGCTACGCGCAGATCGACTGGGAGCGTAACGACCCTAACATCCGTCCGGGCGACCCGTATTCATTCGAGGGGCAAACGAACCCGTTCGCGAGGCTGCTGGCGCAATGGACCGTGACCGGGGCGACGGAATCGCAGCCGCGCAGCGGGGGGCAGGACCGGCCGGTGCCGCCTGACGGGGAAGCAGCGGGCACTGCGGGTCAGGGTCAGGGTCAGGGTCAGGGCCAGGGTCTGGACTCCGCTTTCTACGACGCTTTCTACTCGGGCACGACCAGCATCCAGGCCGCGGACACGGCGGGGTGGGTCGTCTCGATCACGCCGAGCGGTGGGTGGGTGCCGGCGGTGATCGCTGGACGCACAGGGGTGGGGCTGAGCCAGCGCGCGCAGAGCTTCGTCACCGACCCGGCCGACGGTCCCTTCAACGTGATCGAGCCGGGCAAGCGGCCGCGCGTCACCCTCACACCATCGCTGGCGCTCAAGGACGGGCTGCCGTTCCTCTCGTTCGCCGTGCAGGGGGGCGACGGGCAGGACCAGAACCTACTGCAGTTCTTCCTGAACGTCGTCGAATGGGGGATGACGGTGCAGCAGGCGGCCGAGGCGCCGAACATCAACTCGTTCCAGATGCGATCGTCCTTCGGCGCGCACGAGTCGCGGCCGGGACGCCTCGTCGCCGCGGCCGTCACTCCCGAGCGCGTGCGCGCGGCTCTCCGGAGCATGGGGTACACGGTCGAGGTGGAGCAGCGAACGTCTGGCCCGATCAACGCGATCTTTTTCGATCGCAAGAACGGCACGTTCTGGGGCGGCTCGAGCCACCACGGCGAGGACTACGGGATCGGCTGGTAGCCGCGCATCACGGGCGCTCGCTTGGCTCGCCGCTCCAGGGTCGCGAGCGCGGTATCCAGCGCGGGACGTGACGCCGGTATTCCTCGTAGGACGCGCCGAACCGTTCGGCGAGCCGTGGCTCCTCGAAGAGTGGTATGAAGGTCACGTTGATGCCGGCGAATAGTGCTGCCCACATGACGAGGGGGACCGACCCAAACAGCGCCGCCTCGCCTATGAGGACGATGAACACTCCAGTGATCATGGGATTCCGCACGCGACGGTATACGCCGCGCACCACCAATCGCGATGGAGGATCCCAGGGGGCGAGAGTGCCATCCCCTTCGGTAGCGAAGAGCGTGATCGTCTCGGCGAGAAGGCGCAGGCCTATAGCGAGAGCGATAAGGCCAGCGATGATGACTGGAATCCGCCACGCGGACGACAACGGCCAGCCAATGTCGGCCGAGGCCGTTCGGGCGAGGATGAGGCCGGGGATCACGACAGCGACGGTTGCCGGTAGCGCGAGAATACTGCGGACGTGTCGCCACCGGAGCGTCCGGGCGCTCCCCTGCGTCACCGCGCCATCATGTACTGAAGTACGTCGGATCTGGTGATGATCCCGCGAACCTTGCCACCCACCCGGACGAGCACGGCCGGATTCGCTTTCGAGAGGAGCTTGATGATGCTGTCGACCGGCTGCCCCTCCTCGACCACGGGGAACGGCGCCTCCATCAGGTCGCTCACCGTCGCGTCGAGCAGCTTCGGGCTCTCGAGGCTCTGCGCCGAAAGCGAGCTCTCGGTCACCGAGCCAATGCAGCTCTCCCCGTCCATCACGGGAAGCTGCGAGACGTCGTGGAGCGTCATCAGGCGGAGCGCCTGGCGAACCGTCATCCCCGGGACCGTGCTGACGATCGGCGGCGCGTCCCCGTCCTTCCGCGCAAGCAAGTTGCCGATCGAGACGCGGTCCGGGTCCAGCATCTGGTTCTCGCGCATCCACTCATCGTTGTAGAGCTTCGAGAGGTACCGTTCGCCAGTGTCGCAGAGGACCGCCACGACCATCGCGGCCGGGTCGTCCACCTCGCGCGCTACCTGAAGCGCGACGTGGGTGATCAGCCCTGACGAGCCGCCGGCGAACAGCCCTTCCTCCCTCGTCAGGCGGCGTGCCATAGCGAACGACTCCCGGTCGCCAACCGAGCGATAGTCATCGATCAGGCTCATGTCGAGCGTACCCGGGAGCTTGTCCTGTCCGATCCCCTCGACCTTGTAGGGCACCCCTTCAACCGATTCCGTTCCCTTGCTCCGCCAGTGCGTGGAGAGGATCGAGCCGATGGGGTCACCGGAGATGATCCTGATCTTCGGGCTCCGCTCCTTCAGGTAGCGCCCCGCCCCCGTGATCGTGCCGCCCGTTCCGGCGGCGGCGACGAGGTGCGTGATTCGTCCCTCAGTCTGTTCCCAGAGCTCGGGTCCAGTCGTCGCGTAATGCGCGTCAGGGTTGGCCTCGTTGTAGAACTGATTTGCGAGGATCGCGTTCGGCGTTTCGTCCGCGATCCGCTTCGCCATCACCACGTAGTTGTCCGGGTGATCCGGCGGCACCGCCGTGGGCGTGATGATCACCTCGGCGCCGAACGCTTTCAGCAACCGCACCTTCTCCTGGCTCATCTTGTCCGGCATCGTGAAGATGCAGCGATATCCCCGCAGCGCCGCCGCTATCGCGAGCCCGACACCGGTGTTCCCGCTCGTCCCCTCGACAATCGTCCCGCCCGGCCTGAGCGTGCCGTCCCGCTCCGCCCGCTCGATGATCGGCAGCCCGATTCGGTCCTTCACCGAGCCGCCCGGATTGAAGAACTCCGCCTTCCCGTATACCGGCGTCCGGATCCCCCGCGTCACGCGGCTCAGCCGAATGAGTGGCGTCCAGCCGATCGTGTCGAGGACGGTGTCGTAGGGACGGCGGTTGCGAGGACCTGGCGCTGAGGATGTAGGCATCGGCAACGGATCGTCGGTGGTCTACGGGTTGCCCTTCAAGACCGAATCCCCAGGCATCGCCACCGCGTCAGGGTGGCGGAAGTGGACGGGGAGAAGGATCGAAAGTGCCATCGGAGCTCCAGCCTTCTTTGCCGGCGCGAAGCGAAGCTGTTCAGCTCCAGTCACGGCAGCGGAGTCGAAGGCGGGGTAGCCGGACGATTCCGCGACGCTAGTCGACTCGGGGAGCAGACGCCCCACCGTGTCGATGAAGATCCGGAGCGTCACGTTCCCCTGCACCCGCACCTCATAGAGCGAGGGTGGGTAGCGGAATGGTAGATCCTCGTTGAGCATCACGGGCAACGAATCCGGACGCGGCCCGCCGCTGAACGCCTCGATCATCTCCTCGGCCGATTCCTGCGTCACGCATGCAGCGAGCAGTGGAATGGCGAGCGCGAGCGCGGCTGTCGCTGGTCTCATCATCGAGGAAGCTAATCGGGCGCGCTCGTTGCGGCGAAGAGGCGCGCCGAACATTGTTCGCGAACGATGAAGATCACCGTTCTCATGGGAGGCACCTCGGCCGAGCGCGACGTCTCGCTCGCCTCGGGGTTGCGGATCGCCGCCGCGTTGCGGTCGCGCGAACACCACGTCATCTCATTGGATCCGGCGCGCGGCGTGATCCCCGGGGAGGAAGAGGACGCGATGCGAGCTGCCGGCGTGGTCGGGACAGCGCCTCCGTCGCTCGAGGCGTTGCGGGGATTGTCGCACCTGTCGCTCTCTCCCACTCTGGGGTCGCTGAACGAGGTCCGTGATGCGGACGTCGTCTTCCTCGCGCTGCACGGCGGGCAAGGGGAGGACGGAACCATCCAGGCGCTGCTCGACATGATCGGTAAGACGTACACCGGAAGCGGCCACCTCGCCAGCGCTCTCGCGATGGACAAGGACCTCTCGAAGATGCTCTTCCGCGCGGCCGGGGTGCCGACGGCGGATTGGATCATGGCGCCCGCGCCCACGTCGGCGGTGCAGGCTACGCTCGGCTTTCCGGTCATCGTCAAGCCGTCGAAGCAGGGCTCGACTGTGGGGCTGAGTGTCGTGCGCGACGCCGCCGCGCTCGATGCGGCGGTCGAGGAGGCGTTCCTTTATGATGACGAGGTGATGATCGAGCGGTTCGTACCCGGCCGCGAGCTCACGGTCAGCGTGCTCGGCGACGTCGCCCTCCCGGTCGGAGAAATCCTTCCAAAGCACGAGATATACGACTACGAGTGCAAGTACACGGCGGGGATGGCCGTCGAGGTCTTCCCGGCTGACCTGACCGCGGAGCAGACGCTGACAGCCCAGGCCTACGCACTGGCGGCGTTCCGAGCGCTCAAGCTGCGCGGGTATGCCCGCATCGATTTCCGCATGACGGACGCGGCGGAGCTGAGCTGCCTCGAGGCGAACACGCTCCCGGGGATGACCGCGCTGAGCTTGTTGCCGCAGGCTGCGGAGGCGTACGGGCTGAGCTTCGCGGCGCTCTGCGAGCGGATCGTTGAGCTGGCGATTGAAGGGCGGTAAGAAGGGCGCCCGGAGCCCGAACGAGGGCATGAGACTTGTTGACTTTCTCATTCCCTCTTGGATACAGGAACCCGGCGTAGTCGATCGGGTTTTAGACGTGGCCCGTTCACCTCAGCAGAAAGCATGTCGTATCGGATCACCGAGGAGCAGGACCAGCCGCGCGTAACGCCGGCCGTGCAGTGGCTAATCGCCCTGAACGTCGCGGTCTACTTCCTTCAGCTCACGATCGTGAAGGACACGGCGATGCGGGCCGCGCTCGGCTTCGAGGTCGGCGCGCTCGCGGAGCGGCCGTGGACGGTGGTCACGTACATGTTCGTCCACGGCGGCTTCTGGCACCTCGCCGTCAACATGTACGGCCTGTGGCTGTTCGGGACACGCGTCGAGCGGGCGTGGAGCGCGGGGAGCTTCGTCCGCTTCTACTTGCTGTGCGGACTCGGTGGCTGGCTCACGCACCTCGTCTTCTTTCGCCAGCACGGCTACCTAGTCGGGGCGTCGGCCGCCGTCTTCGGTGTGATGCTCGCCTACGCGATGCGCTGGCCGGACGACGAGATCCTGCTCTACTTCTTCATTCCCGTGAAGATGAAGTGGGCGGTTGCTCTACTTGCCGGGCTTTCCCTCGTATTCGGGATCCAGAGCATGGACGGTGGCTCCGGTGTCGCACACCTTGCCCACCTTGGCGGCCTGGTGACTGGGTGGCTCTACCTCCGTTGGCTTCAGGGCGGCCCGGGGCTGACCGGGCTTCGCCAGCGCATGTCGCAGGTGCCCGACGTGCCCGACGAGCCGACGCGCGCCGTTCCGCGTGCCCGTCCGCGGGATCGCGAGCGGCCAGCCGAGGTGGACGAGATCATCGCGCGCAGCAACTCGATGACCACCAAGCGCGTCGCCGGACAAGCGCTGGTGGGGGGGGGCAAGGCCGGGAAGTCGCGGGCGGATCAACTCGACGATGTCCTCGACAAGATCTCGAAGCAGGGGCTGGGGAGTCTGACGCGGGACGAGCGGCGGCTATTGGACGAGATGTCGCGGCGGTTGCGGGACGACGAGTAGGGGGCGGGGTCAGGGTCA
>JALZIF010000172.1 GCA_030860435.1 Gemmatimonadota bacterium
CAAGGTGCCGCGCACCCACCGCTATCTGCTCACGAAACGAGCGCAGAGCATCGTCACCGCGTTAGTCGCTGCACACCAAGCAGATACCGCGAAACTCGCGGCTGCTGCGTGAGAAATCTTCCTACGAGAACAAGAATTGGACGGTTAGCATTGCAGATGGAACGGAAGTAAGAAGAAGCCGCGTCCTAGCGAACTCCATAGCCCAAGCTAGCCAGCGACCCCTCGCCGATGCTCGCCGACCGCACCTCGACGTTCACCGAGTCCGTAATCCGCGAGATGACGCGAATCGCCAACCAGTATGAGGCGATCAATCTCGCGCAGGGTTTCCCCGATTTTCCGATGCCGGAGCCGATGAAGGCCGCCGCGTGCGCGGCGATTCACGGCGACGTCAACCAGTACGCCATAACCTGGGGGAGTCCACCGCTACGGCTTGCGATCGCGGAGAAGTACCGCCGGTGGTACGGCCTGGAGGTGGATCCGGAACGGGAGATCACCGTCACATGTGGGGCGACGGAAGCGATGGCGGCGGTCTTTCTTGCACTCCTCAACCCGGGCGATGAGGTCATCATCCTCGAGCCGTTCTACGAGAACTACGGGCCGGATGCGATCCTCGCCGGCGCCGCCCCCGTTTTCGTCCCGCTCGATTGGCCGGAGTGGCACTTCGACCCCGACCGGCTGCGCGCCGCCTTCTCGTCGCGGACCAAGGCGATCGTTCTCAACACGCCGCACAACCCCACAGGGCGTGTGCTCACGCGCGAGGAGGTCTCGCTCATTGCAGAACTGTGCGCGGAGCACGACGCGTGGGCGATAACGGATGAGATCTACGAGCACATCCGGTACGCCGGCGACCACCACGTCATCGCCACATGGCCGGGAATGCGCGAGCGCACGGTCACGATCTCGGGGCTCTCGAAGACGTTCAGTTGCACGGGTTGGAGGCTCGGCTACTCGGTCGCGCCACGTCCGCAGACCGACGCCATCCGGAAGGTTCACGACTTCCTGACCGTCGGGGCTCCGGCGCCGTTGCAGGCGGCGGGCGCGGTGGGAATGGCCTTCGACGCCGACTACTATAATCACCTCGCGCTCGACTACCGCCGGCGGCGCGATCTTCTGGTTGCGGCGCTCGACGAAGCGGGATTCACCTTCACCGTGCCGCAGGGGGCGTATTACGTCCTGGCCGACTTTCGCGCCCTCAGCGACCTGCCTGACGACGAGTTCGCGAGATGGATGACCCGCGACGCAGGTGTCGCCTCGGTGCCTGGCTCGAGCTTCTACCACGAACCGGCGCTCGGGCGCTCACTCGTTCGGTTCGCGTTCTGCAAGAAGCTCGAGACGCTGGAGCGCGCCGCCGACCGTCTCGCTGGACTTCGCGCAAAGGTATAGCGACGGGTTGTCTTTCGGGCTTTCTTTGGGCTAGGTTGCACGTCGGACGATCAACGACCTCTTCAGCCCCAATGTCCCGCACCGAGATCACCACCCCCGAAGCTCTCGCCGACGAGTCCGTCGTCGAGCTGTCGCTCCGACCGCAGCGGCTCGCCGAGTTCATCGGTCAGGGGAAGGTGAAGGACAGCCTGCGCATTTACATCGACGCGACGCGCGCGCGCGGCCAGCCGCTAGATCACACCCTGTTCTACGGCCCGCCTGGACTCGGCAAGACAACGCTCGCCGAGCTGATCGCGCGCGAGCTCGGCGTCAACATCCGGGCGACCTCGGGGCCAGCGCTCGAACGACCGGGCGATCTCGTCAGCACACTGACCAATCTGCGCGAGAAAGACATCCTCTTCATTGACGAGATTCAGCGCCTGCGCCCGATCATCGAGGAATTCCTCTACCCAGCGATGGAGGACTACAAGATCGACCTCCGGCTCGGTGACGGACCAAAGGCGCAGACGATCACGATGCCGATCGCGCCATTCACCCTCATCGGCGCGACCACGCGCTTTGGGATGCTGACCTCGCCGATGCGTGCCCGATTCGGGATCGTCGAACGGCTCAACTACTACCCTGCGGAGGAGCTCGAGCTCATCGTCGCCCGCTCGTCGGTCGTGATGGGGGTCGAGGTCGAGCCCGAGGGAGCGACGGAGATCGCGCGCCGGTCGCGCGGAACGCCGCGAGTCGCCAACCGCCTCCTTCGTCGAGTGCGTGACTACGCCGAGGTGAAAGCGGGCGGGCGCATCACGAAGGAAGTGGCCGACGCCGCACTCGCGATGCTCGACGTGGACCAGTTCGGCCTCGATGATATGGACGCGCGCGTGCTGAAGACCATCATCGAGAAATTCGATGGCGGTCCGGTAGGCCTCGGGACACTCGCGGCGGCGATTGGCGAAGATGCCGGAACGATCGAGGAGGTGTACGAGCCGTATCTCGTGCAACAGGGCTTTCTGCAGCGCACGCCGCGCGGCCGAATGGCGACGGCGCAGGCGTACCGGCATTTCGGGTACACGGCGCCTAGCTCGCCGAACGGAGGCGGGCAGGCGACGCTTTTCTAGGCAGGGTCGGGTTTCACGACCTGGGTCAGGGTCCGGGCCGGGGCCTGGGTCAGTGTTAGGGTCTGCAGCGAATCGCCCGGGCCCAAGCCCAGACCCAGGCCCAGGGCCCAGGGCCCAGGGCCCAAGCCCAAGGTACACCCGCTTCTCTTGTTGCCCTGATGCCCTCCCGCGGCGACCGCACCGCCGACTACGACTTTCACCTTCCCCCCGACCGCATCGCGCAGACGCCGCTCGAGCGGCGCGACGCGAGCCGGCTGCTCGTGGTCCGCCGGTGCACCGGGCAGATCGAGCACCGTGGGTTCGGCGAGATCGCGGAGCTCATCTCCCCCGGTGACGCTATAGTCCTCAACACGACGCGCGTCATCCGAGCCCGCCTCCTTGGCAAGCGTGCATCCGGAGGGCCGGCGGAAGTGATGCTCCTTCACCCGACTCGCGACGATCTCTGGGAGGCGATGGTGAGTCCCGGGGGAAAGCTCCGTCCCGGGCGGACGGTGACGATCGCGCCGGAGCTGGCGGTGGACATCCTCGAGATCACCGAGCGACGGACGCGGATCGTCAGGCTCCGCGCCAGCGTGCCGATCGCTGAAGCGATCGCGCGCCACGGGCACGTTCCCCTACCGCCGTACATCGCCCGCGGTGATACGGCCGATGACGCCGGGCGTTATCAGACCGTATACGCCCGCGAGGACGGGTCGGTCGCGGCGCCGACGGCTGGGCTTCACTTCACGCCAGAGCTGCTAGACACGCTCGCGGCGCGCGGTGTGCAGCGGGTGGACGTGCTGCTGCACGTCGGGGCCGGGACGTTCAAGCCGGTAGAGGTCGACGACCCGGCCAACCATGCAATGCACGAGGAATGGTTCTCACTGCCGGCGGCCGCTGCCGCCGCCCTGAACCGCGTTCGCGCCGGCGGCGGGCACATCTGGGCCGTCGGGACGACCAGCGCGCGGACACTGGAGAGCGCGGTGCGGCCGGATGGCAGCTTCGAGGCGGCAAGCGGCGACACGCGGCTCTTCATCCGACCGGGCTACTCCTTCCGCGCCGTGGACAAACTGATCACCAATTTCCATCTTCCACGCTCGACGCTAGTGATGCTTGTCGCCGCACTCGCGGGATACGACCTGACAATGAACGCATACCGGGTTGCGATCGATGCTGGGTACCGGTTCTACTCGTATGGGGATGCGATGGCGGTGGTGTAG
>JALZIF010000177.1 GCA_030860435.1 Gemmatimonadota bacterium
CCCGAGCCCTGCCCGATCACGGCTGCGGTGACGGCGTGCGGCGCGTGCGCCAGAGTGATGAGCGGGAGAAGTGCTTGTGTGGACTCGTCACCGCCAATCGGCCTGCGGTCAGCGGGCGCCGTTGTGCCTGGCTTCCGGAGCCATACGGTGTCCAGCGAGGCGTCCGGCTTCCCGTTCGTCGCGATGAACATTCCGGTCGGGGTCCGGCCGGCTGTGACAGATGCGGTACGCCCGTCCTGATAGAACAGCGTGCGGCGGGAGCCCGCGGCAGGGAGCGTTCCGTAACGGAAAACGCCGCTGCCGAGCAGGAGCGGGTCGAAGCTGATCGTCAGGTTCGCCGCCGCGACGGCCGCAGCCGCGATCACGCCGGTGGCGACTAGCATTCTGCGGCCCCGCCGCACCGCCGCTGGCTCCGTTGAATTCCGTGTCGCCGTGCGCAACAGGAGCAGACCGAGCGCCATGTCGAGCACTGCTCCCTCGATGAGAAGCGCCTTGAGTCCGACGAGCGGCATGAGAATGAGCCCGGCGAGGACGACGCCGACAATGGCGCCTAGCGTATTCACGCCGTAGACCATCCCGACGGCGCGCTCTCCCATTCCCCCGACGAGCAACGTTCGTGTGATGAGTGGTAAGGTCATGCCGGCGCAGAACGTCGCCGGAAGCATCACCGCGAGGCAGAACGCGTATCGCGTGACCGTGAAGATCCGATAGCCGTTCTCGGTCAGGTCCAGCCCGTCGAGGAGTGCGACCATCCACGAGAATGACTGCACGTAGATCGGGAGCGTGGCGAGCGCGGCGAGCCCCATGGCGATCTGGACGTACCCGAGCGCGCGGACGGGATGGTCGAATCGGTCCGCGTGTCCGCGAATCCAGAGCGCGCCGAGCGCGAGCCCGAGTATGAACGCCGAGAGCATGAGCTCGAACGAGTGCGTGGCGCTCCCGAGAACGAGGGAGAGCATGCGGATCCACGCGATCTCGTAGACGAACGAGGCGACGGCAGTCCCGAAGCTCACGACCAGCAGCAGGCGCCAGACGCGGTCGGGCGCAGGCGCCGGCGCGAGAAGAGATTCATCCGCGACCGTCGCAACGGGCTCGACCGCGACTACGCCGCCGAGGTTTTCGGCTGGCGCGAGAGGCGCTTCGGCGCTCGCTCGCGGCTCATGGGGAGCGATCTCGCGCGCCTCGTAAGCCTCGCTCACCCGCACGGCCGCGAACGTCACCAGCGCAACGACGATGTTGATGATCGCCGCCGCGAGCAGCGTTCCCGGCAGCCCGGCGACTCGAATGAGATAGAACCCAGCGATCAGCACGCCGGTCGCCGCACCGAGGCTGTTCGCGAAGTAGAGCATCGATAGTGTCCGGCCTTCCTCGCCTGGGCCGCGTGCGCGCCGAACCCATCGCAGCGCCCCGGCGCTCATGAGCGGGAACGTCGTCCCAAGCAGGATCGACTGCGGAAGAATGAGCGCGCCCGCGATGCTCCATTTCGCGATGGTGAGCCACCCCGTCCCTGCCAACGGCGGCAGCAAGCTGTCATACGCGAAGCGGGTCACGCCGACGTAGGCATCCTGGAAGAAGAGGCCTATGACTCCCACGACCAGCTCCACTACGGCGTATCCGATGAGTGGCTGGCGGAGACGCTCCGACCGCCGGCCTACGAGCATCGCGCCGAGCGACATGCCGCCGAGGAAGATTGCGAGCACGATTATCTGCGCGTAGGCGCTGTGCCCGACGAACAACCCCAGGTAGCGGCTCCAGATGGACTCATAGATGAGCCCGGCTGCGCCCGACAGAATGAACACGAGATAGAGAAGGGCGATCATCGCGATTGCTACTGTAAACGGGTGGCGCGCACGCTCATTGCAGGAGGGCGAGCTTCTGGGCGTAGGGCCCCGATCCAGAGGTATGAATGGCTACGGATGCTTTCCTCGAACGGGCGTTGCGTGACCCCGACACCGGGCTTCCGAACGTTCCGTTTCTGCAGTTGATCCGAGATTGGGAGGAGCGCCGGGCGCGTCGCCGGCATTACTCCGTCCGCCTGCTCAAGGTGTCCGTGACGGGAGGAGACGACCGGGTGCTGCGTACACTTGGGTGGCGGCTACTCCGCGCCGTACGCGACTCGGACTTCCTCGCTTCCAAGGGTCCGCATCAGTTTCAGGTCCTACTGACCTCGCCTGACGCGGAGCAGTTCGACGCATTGCAGCACCGTATCAGCAAGATCATCGACGATCTCAACGCGCGCCACCCGGATCTTCCCCCCCTTCGCGTCCAGATGGAGATCGAAGGGGGGTTGCAGGACGCGGGGGGCGGCGGGGGCGATGACGACGCCCGGTGGATGGCCTGAGGTGGAGTGAACGTCGCTGTTCACCCTCACGGCCTAGTTCTCCCCGCCTCTCGCGACGCGACCCGCGCGCACTCCGCCAACACAGCCGCGCCGACGAAGATGCTCTCCTCCGCTGGATAGAAGCGCGGTGAGTGCGCCGGGATCGGGTCGCCCGCCGGCTCGCGCGCGCCGATGCGGAGGAAGCAGCCGGGAATTCGCTCCATGTAGTGTGCGAAATCCTCGCCGGCCATGTTGAGGAAACCAAGAGGGACGACGGCGTGCTCTCCAAGGAGGCGCGCGGCCGCCTGACGAGCCCACGCCGCTGGAACCGGGGGGTTCACGAGCGGGGGCGTCCCTGGCTCGAACTTCACGCGTGCTTCCAGGCGATAGGCTGTCGCCGTCGCCTCCGCGATCCGACGCACCTCATCGAGGATGAGGCGTCGCGCCGCGGGCTCCGTGGCCCGGACAGTCCCGCCTAACGTCGCGCGGTCCGGGATCACGTTCGGCGCAGTTCCCGCGCGGAGAATCGCGATCGTCAACACGCCTGGCGACGCCGGATCGAGCCGCCGCGACACGACGGTCTGGAGCGCTCCGATCAGAGCACCCGCGCCGACAATGGGGTCCGCTGACTCGTGCGGCCGCGCCGCGTGCGCCCCATGTCCCACCAGCTCGATCTCGAACGTGTCAGCGGACGCGGCCAGCGGTCCGGCGTCCGCGACTACTTCCCCGACCGGAAATCGCCGATCGACGTGGCCGCCGAAGATGCATGCCGCGTCGTCGATCGCTCCGCTTTCGAGAATCGCGAGCGCCCCTCGCCCGGTCTCCTCCGCCGGCTGGAGCACGATGAGCACGTCGCCGGCCGCGGGCGAGGCAACGAGGAGGTGGGCGGCGCCCACCGCCCACGTCGCGTGAACGTCGTGTCCGCAGGCGTGCATCACGCCGGGGACCTCGGACGCGTATTGGAGGCCGGTTGCCTCCTGGATCGGAAGCGCATCGATGTCGCCGCGGATGGTGATGACGGGGGCGCCACGCTCGAGCCCGCGGATACGGGCCACGACCCCGGTTCCCGCGACGCGCCGCAACTCGACGGGCCGGAGCTCGGCGAGCGCGTCGTGCAGCCGTGCGGCGGTGCTTTCTTCGTGCGAGGAGAGCTCGGGGTGGCGGTGCAGCTCGCGGCGGAGGCTGACGAGGCGTTCGCGCAGGGCGGTGGGGAAGAGGGGGTCGATCCCGACAGGAAGCGGCGGTGCCGGCGCGCCTGGTGAGGGGGAGGTGGCAGCTGTCGCGAGTGGGCTCGGCGCTGCCCCCCCCCTTGCGGGGGAATTTGCGCCGGATCTCGAATCGAGCGTCATCGAACTATCGCGGTCCGCATCATTGGAGCACCCAGCATCTCGCGGCGTACGGTGAGATCCTCGACACGGTCGACATCGACGGCCACACCGATCCCCGGCTGGTCTAGCGGGACGCGGACCATCCCCTCGGCGTCCATCGTCCACTCCGGCGTCACGATGTCGCGCGCCCAGTAACGCGCGCTCGGACTCAGGTCGCCCGGAAGGGAGAAGTTCGGGAGCGATGCCAGGGCGACGTTGTACGCCCGTCCGACGCCGCTCTCCAGCATCCCGCCGCACCAGACCGGGATCCCGTTCGCCCGGCACACATCGTGGATGGCCCGCGAAACCGTGCATCCTCCGACGCGACCCGGCTTGATGTTCACGATCCGCCCGCTCCCCAGCGCGATCATATCTTCGGCGCGCTCGACGCTCGTGATGCTCTCGTCCAGGCAGAGCGGCGTCGTGAGGCGTCGCTGTAGCTCGGCGTGGCGTACCAGGTCGTCAGGTCCGAGCGGCTGCTCGATCATCATGAGGTCGAGCGCATCGAGGTGGGCGAGGTGCGCCGCATCGGCGAGCGTGTACGCGGAGTTCGCGTCGCACATGAGGTGCACGCCGGGTCCGAGCGCTTCCCGGACCGCCCGCACGAAGGCGACGTCCGAACCGGGCATGATCTTGAGCTTGATCTTGTTGTACCCAAGTGCCAGCGCCGCCCGTGCCCGCTCGACGAGCATCTCGGGAGTCGGCTGAATCCCTAGTGAGATCCCCGTTGCGACGCGCTCCCGGGTGCCGCCGAGGAGCGATGCGAGCGGGGCCTGTCGCCGCGCCGCGGCGAGCGCCCAACAACCCATCTCGACCGCAGCCTTGGCCATCTGGTGACCACGGATCCCCGACTCGAGCGCGTCGTGCACCTTCTCCGGCCCCTCGAACCGGCGGCCGATGACGCGCGGCGCGATCCACGCGCGGATGGCATGCCACGCTGTGTCGATTGTCTCGGCGCTGTAGTTGGGCAGCTCACCGGCTACGCACTCCGCCCACGCCGTCGCGCCGTCGCTCTCCTCCAACTCGAGGAGGAGGATCCGCCGTTCCGTGCACACGCCTGACGAGATACGGAACGGCTCCGTCAGGGGAAGCCGAATCTCGCGGAGGGTGATACGGGAGAGGTGGAGCATGGGTTGCGGGTTGCGGGTTGCGAGTTGCTGCTTGCTGCTTGCTGCTTGCTGCTTGCTGCTTGCTGCTTGCTGCTTGCTGCTTGCTGCTTGCTGCGTGAGCGCCGAAGGGGCTTCCTGAGACTCGCCGCGCGAAATGCAAGGGCACGCGAAACTCAGGCCTTCGCCCTCAGCACTGAAGAACGTAATAGCACCGGCCGCCGGCGTCGCGATAGAATCCGGCTACGGCGTACCCATTCGCGAGCGCGGTGGTGAAGGCGCCGCGGGTGGAGGCGCGCCACCGCGCCGCATCGTCGAGCGAGCGCGCCTGGACGGCGCCGATGTCTGCAGGGACTTCGACGCGGAGGAGCGGAACTCCGCGCGCGAGCGGGGCGTCGTTCGACTCCGGGGTGCCGACGACTGGCGCCTCCATCGCCGCCGGGATGAGGGTAGCGATATCGTCTGATCCCGGCGTGGGACTCGGGCGTGCGATCTCCCAGGCGACGACGAAGCGGTCGGAGCCGATGCCGCGGTGAAGGGGACTGTCAGTCTCGGCACCGTACATATCGCACACGTACTCGACGGCGCGCGCGCCGAGGCGGCCGAGGTTGAGGTAGGCGTTGCGGGCGACGAGCGGGTCGTAGGTCCAGTAGATGACCTCGACGCCGAGGCGGCGACAGTGGTCGCGCTGGTAAGCCTTGAGACGCTGCCCGATACCGAGGTTGCGAGCATCGGTACGGACGGCGAGCATGTCGGACCAGTGGACGATCCGGCCGTTGTCGACGCCGGTCATGCCGAAGACGAAGCCGAGGAGAGTCCCATCCGCGGCGAAGGCGCCGGCGGTGACACCGCCGATACGCTGCGCGACTTTGAGGATCGCCGTCGGGACGCGCTCGCTAAACCCAGCGCCCCACGTCGCGTCCTGCAAGGCAACGCAGGCGGCGTACTCCGCGAGGGTGCGAACAGGGCGGATGGCGAGCTTGGACGCGGCGGGTATGGCGGGCGCGGGCTGCGTCGTCACGCGGGCAAGGTAGCTTGGCTCCGCGAGCGCCACAATGTAGGGGTTGGGGGTTGGGGTTGCGGACTGCGGGTCGAGGATTGAGGTTGGTGGGGTGGATTGATTGGCCCGAGTGGCGGTGATCGCTGCGCTCGCCCACCGGTTGGCTTGGTCTCGTGGCGCGCAAAGCTTGCCAGTGGACAACAACCCGCAACCCACAACCCGCACCCGCAACTCTCCCATGCCCCGCCTCCTCCTTTCGATCACCGTCCTCGTTCTCGCCGCTCCCCTTTCGGCGCAACAGTTCGACGCCCGCGTCGCAGCCGCCGTCGAGCGCCTGACGCCGGCGATCACTGAGCTGCGGCACACCATTCATCAGAATCCTGAGCTTGGGAACCGCGAGACCGCGACTGCGGCGCTGATCGCGAAGCACCTGCGAAACCTAGGGCTTGAAGTGCGCACGGGGATCGCGCACACCGGGGTGATCGGAGTCCTACGCGGTGGGCTGGCGGGCCCGGTGGTCGCCGTGCGCGCGGACATGGACGCGCTCCCGGTCACTGAGGATACGCCCTTTCCCTGGAAATCGACGGTGCGCACGACATACCTGGGGAAGGAGGTTGGCGTGTCGCACGCGTGCGGTCACGACATTCACGTCGCGGTACAGCTCGGCGTCGCGTCGATCCTCGCGTCGATGAGGAGCGAGCTACCGGGGACCGTTCTCTTCATCTTTCAGCCCGCGGAGGAGGGTCCGCCGCCTGGAGAGGAAGGCGGGGCGAAGTTGATGTTGAAGGAGGGCGCCTTCGGCAACCCGAAGCCAAGCGCGGTGTTCGGACTGCACGCGTGGATCGACCTGGAAGTCGGGACCGTCGGCGTGAGGCCCGGCCCGCTTCTGGCCGCCGCCGAGGGGTTTGACGCGACGATCACCGGGAAGCAGGCGCACGGTGCCTACCCGCATCTGTCGGTGGACCCGATCGTGATGGCGTCGCAGGTGGTGACCATGCTGCAAACGATCCGGTCGCGCAACATGAATCCCTTCGAGCCGGGCGTCGTGACGGTCGGACTCCTGCGAGGCGGCGAACGTCGCAACATCATCCCGACATCGGTGGAGCTGCAGGGGACCGTCCGGACCTTCGACATGAAGACGCAAGACTACATCGAGCGGCGAATCCGGGAGATATTCGACGGAGTAACGAAGGCGGGAGGTGGCTCGTTCACGCTGAGCTTTGACGGCGCGTACCCGCTCACCGTGAACGACAGCGCGCTCTACCGCCGAATGCAGCCAGCGCTCGTGCGCGCGCTTGGCGCGCCGAAGGTGGTGGCCACCCCGCCCACGACGGGAGGAGAGGACTTCTCGTATTTCGCGAACGAGGTCCCCGGCTTCTTCTACTTCCTCGGCGCGCGCAAGCCGGGAAGCTCGTCAGGCGGGCATCATACACCGACGTTTCAGGCGGACGATGGCGCGATCCCGGTCGGGTTGCGGGCGATGACGTCGGTGTTGTTGGACTATCTGAACGGGGAACGGGGAACGGGGAGGGGGGAACGGGAATAGGGTTTAGGGTTGTGGCTTGGGTTCGCACGGCTCTTACCATAAGGGTTGTGCGATGAGCGGTCGTTCACGTCTCAGCGCATGGCAGTCGTCGTGACGGCTGTGGCTCGCACCGATCGGATCTGTTGCCCAGCTGGTGCACGAGCATGTGGGAACGCCCTCGGCGAAGCTCGCGCGGGTGGAGTTCGAGACCTCGTGTGACGCGGCAGCGCGGCCGCATCTCGAGACAGTACCGGCAGGGATCGAAGGCATGACATTGGAGGAAGAGTTGAAGTGGCTCACTCCCCAAGAACTCTAGGAAGCGTTTGTGAAGCGCTTGCGAGATCGTGGTGCCCCACAAGCGGATGCAACTGCCGGCCCTTCGGCCGGCCGCTGATCACCAGGGCGTTCGACGGACGAAATTACGCTGGAGCATGCGGGTGGCTTTCGTGGTGAATCGATGACAGCCGAGAGCAGTGGTGATCAACCGGGGCTGAAGGCGGTGGCAACTGACACGAAAGACGCGGAGGCCGAATGGGCAGACCACTTCTTCAGGCTCTTTCGCGGGAAGACCGCCAGCGGTATCCGGGAAGGGCATGCCATCATGCTGGCGCAGCTAGAATTGCGGATCGCCCAATGGCCGTCCGAATGGGGTGACGACCTCCTGGTCTTGATCTACGGGGACTTCGACGCGCCGCTAGGGGAGTTGGACTTCGCTGATCTCGGCATCACGATTGAGCCGGAGAAGGTCACGACCAGCATCATCAAATCGGCGATGTGTGTCCTGAAGGCCCGCGTAAAGATCCCGGAGAAGTCAGTCAAAGGGTTGGTCGATGCCGCCGCGCGGATCGACACGCTCCTCGGAGTGTTTGCGGTGCTGGACTGGGGGAACTCGGGGAGCGGCTGGTGGTCGCACGTGACCCACGGCGGGATGCATGGCGTGATGCCCCGGTTAGAGTGTGATGGTTAGGCCAAAATGAGACTTTCCGAAATCCGCACCGGCGTTGGTGCCGGTGCGGTGGTGCTTTGCGAGTGCCAGTACGTTCGGCGGGCGGTCGCGGCGGCGCGATAGGCATTGGCCCGCGCGGCGAGCCGAGCCTCCACGTGCGCGGGCCCGAGCAAGTAATCCGCCGGCGTCAGATAGTGCAACGCGCTGTGCGGCCGCGCGGTGTTGTAGTGCGTGACGTAGCGCGCCATCACCTGCTGCGCTTCTTCCAGCGCGCCGGGATCGTCCCGCCCCCCGAGCGCCATCCGCCGGACGCACTCGACCTTGGCCGTCTGGTTCCAGCGTTCGTACTTCCCGTTCGACTGCGGATGCCCGACGCGCGTCCGGCTGTGCGACAGGCCGCTCGCTCGCAGATACTGCGTGAACTGCGCCGACACATATTGACTACCGTTGTCGGTGATGAGGCGGGGCCGTGGCCCGTTGGCCGGCAGCGTCGCGAGCGCTCGCTCGATGACGATCTCCACGTCGGTGGTCGTCATGGAGCGCCGGATCTCGTGGTGCAGGATCGCGCGCGAGTAGCCGTCGAGGACGGCGAGGAGGAAGTACTGGGTGCCGAGGATGTTGAGGTAGGCGATATCGGTGTGCCACTGCTCGTGCGGCCGAGTGGGCTGGGTGAATCCTTGGCGGTGCGCCTCGCGCGCCGGTTGCCAGCGGCCGATGAGTCCCGCCTGGTTGAGGATCGTGTACACCGTGCTCGGCGACACAGCGGCGACGCCGGTGTCGGCCATCTGATAGGTGAGCCGCGCGTAGCCGAGCTCAGGATGGGCCCGGGCATAGGCGATGATCGCCGATCGCTCATCGGGCGTGATCCAGTGGGCCTTGGGCACGACCGCCGCCGGGCGCTCCACTTTGCCGCCGGCCCTGGCCCATCGGAAGTACGTCGCGCGCGGCAACCGGAGCACGGCGAGGCTCCGGGCCACGGGAAAGCCGGCGCGGGCCTTGAGGCGCTGGATCGTGGTCACGACATCCTCGGTGATCGGGGGCGACACATGCGCGCCGGTCAGCTCGCCCCATCCCCGCTTTTTAGTGTCAGGACTTCGGTCGAGAGCTCGACGATGACGCCCTCGAGCCGGCGAATGCGCGCGTCCTTCTTCGCGATGAGTCGCGCCTGCTGCTGTGCGGCCGCTTGGGTACGGCGATCATCGAGGTCGAGTCGCTCGAGCGCGAGCTTGATCCAGGTGTGGATGAGGCCGGGAGCCGCGCCCGTCTTCTCCGCCAGATCTGCCACCGACACGCCGTCACGCAGGTGTTGCCGGACCATGCGGGTCTTCTCCTGCGCTGACCACCGGCGGTGTGCAGTTCCCGTTCGACGCGGTGGTTCCTGCTTCTCCTCTCGTGACTTCTTCATGCGCTCCTCCTGCGAAGTGCATCATGATAGAAGTCTCATTTCAGCCTGTCGAGGACAAGAGCCGGACCGGGTCCAGAAGGTGGTCGAGGCTCTTGGGAGGCTGCCTCCGCCCGTTGCAGGTAAAGTCCGGTCGGCGCTCTACTGGATTCGTGAACCACGCCAGCTCCTGATGGAAAGGCACCGGAGCGACGTCCTTCGCGTGTATGCGGGCTACTGGAACGCATTCGAGTGCCTTGTAGATGCCATATGTCTTCATCGCCCACAATCCAAGCTGCGGCGGGTCGAAAAGCAGGCATGCATCGACGCGTTCGTCGCAGAACAGAACGGCAAGCTCGACGCAGCCGCGATTTCGAAGTGCTATAAAGCGTGCGTCGATCCTGGCTTCGTCGCCAAAGCGAGCGCCGCGTTCAAGGATTGCTTCCCCGACCGTGCAGATCAATACGTCTTGGAGTGCTTCAGAATGAAGCCTAAGCAAGACCGGTTGTACAACATCCGCAACGCCATAAACCACGGCGATATCGATGCGGGCAATTTCAATGAACTTCTACGAGTGGAGGACCGGCACGGCCGATTGTGGATGATAGTGTTCGGGATGCTCGGCTTGTTTATCCCGATTGATGTTCCAATCAATCAACAGTACCCGGATTAGCGCGTAACTGAGCGCGAGAAGCGGGGGAGCCCGGTGCGCTGAGCGGCGAAAGCGTGACCAGAGATAGTTATTTGCCGAACGAGCGGATACAGTTGACCATCGTAAGCCGCCGAACCAGGCGTTGCACCCGACGGCTGCTGGTGCGATGCTGAGCGGCGGGGGGTGAACGCAGCACGTTTCGACTGCCACGGGCATCGTGATGACGAAGGGTCGCCGGACTGACATGCGCCCAATACGCGAGAAGAACCTCGACGAGTTGGAAGGCTTCACGGCCGGGGAACTGCCGTTCGACTCCTACCTCGTGCGCACCACCTACGCGCTCAGACGGAAACCGGTCGGCGAGTTCACCACGGAAGACTTACGCGTCACAATCGGGCAAAAAACGCGGACTTCCCTATCTCCTACCGATCGCTCTTGAGCGGCTGGAGGCCGACCCGCTCGCTGCCGGTGACATCTACCACGGCGGCCTGTTGCAAAGCGTATTGCGTGCCGAACTCCACTGGGGCGGGAAAGCAGATGTCCGCCAGCGTGTGCAACGCATTGTCGAGCGCGCACTTCAGCAATTGGCGGAGCTTCGGCCTGTCGACTGGGAACACGGCGAGCTTCCTGATCCGGAGCGACCCGACAATCTCGATCGCGAGCGACTCGAACCCGAACTCAGGCAGGCTTTGGGAAGGCTCACGTCGACGGAGGTCTAACGAACGGGGAGACCGTGTGAAAACGCTGTGCATCGCTCACTCGGATCGGTCGATCGGGTCAATGGGCGTTTGCGACGCTCTGAAGTCAATCTGAAGTCATTGGCACGAGTCTGGACGGCGTCCTTCGCACCACCAGTCGATGGCGAGGCCCTCCACCCCGGTGGCCGCCTCAAACTCCTCCGCCCGTGGCCGGTTCAAACTCCCCCACCTCAAGTGGCGGGATGGGGGACTTTATCTGACCGACGGCTGCTTCGCAACTCGCGCCGCAGCCTCCTTCAGTCGCCAGCTCTTCCCTTCAAACTTCAGCAAATGACCGTGGTGTAGCAGCCGGTCGAGGAGCGGCGTCACGATCACGGCGTCTCCCAGCAATCGTGTCCAGTCGTCAAACGGGCGGTTGGAGGTGACGATCGTCGAGGCTTTCTCGTAGCGACTCATCAGGACTTCGGCTAGTTCGTCGCCGGCTTGCGCGGGGAGTTTGCGCAGGAAGAGGTCATCGATGAGCAGCAGATCGGCCGCCTTGAGTTAACCGCGATACTGGCGGAGCTGGCTGAGTTCGCGGGCTTCCGCGATGTCCTCGATGAGTTGATGCGCCTCGCGGTAGATGACCCGGTAGCCACGCTGCACCGCGAGCAGCGCGAGCGCCTTCGCGACGTGACTCTTGCCCGTGCCGGGCGGCCCGATCAGGAGCAGGTCTTCCTTGTCGTCGACGAAGCGCAGGTAGTCGAAGCTCCACAGCTCCCAGTCGGCCGCACGCGCCCTCTCCAACGGAAAGGTGAACTCGCACACCACGCCTCCGACCGGTTCGAGCCAGTCCGTGCCCCATTCGACTTCTTGCCGAACGAACAAAACCTTCACGGTATGCTCGTCCTCGGTGCGGGTGAGCTGGACGCTCACGCCGGGATCAGGGATTTCGTCTGCAACTCGGGCGTACTGCTTGAACGCCACCCAGCCCCGCCATGGGTCTAGCGTCTCCGGCGCGAGTCCACGCGCTGCGAGTCCGAGCAAGAGCAACTGAAGGAGGATCTGAGGGCCTTTCATGAAGTCCACTAGGGGTCCGAGGTTCGTCGCTGCATAAAGCCGGGCTTCACCGCGTCGTTTATCCAGCCCGGTCGGCATCCGTGCGTTACTTCTGCTCGTCCAGCGCGACGAAATCCGGCACCCGGATGTCGAGCGAGTCGACGAGCCGCCCGTCGCGCTCGTACACGCGCGCGACGCAGCGTCCCACGCGTAGACCGTCACCGCCTCGGAGCCGTACTCCACCTCCAGTCATCATTGGCCTTCGTGACCTGAATGCTCAGTGGACCGAAAGGTAGAGACCAACGCTTGAACAACTCCTCATCGCCGGCATTCTGTTGGGCCCATCCGTGTACGAATGGAAAAAGTTTCCGAAACTCGGGTTCCGCTCGTGGCACGGGGAATCCCTGTGCCTGAAGCAATCCTGCGAGCCCGAAGGCCGCCCAAACGGATATGCTGGTGACCGTGCACGTCCAACGTCCTGAGTGATTCACCGTGTCAGCACCCCACTTGAACGCTCCGTCCGCCCAACTCTCTGTTCTCCCGCTCACCACGCTATGTCCCACCCCACGAACGCACCAGCTCCAAAGCCTATCCCGATATTATCGCTCCCACGCACGTTCGCTGGGGTCCACACTGCGATGAGCCTGCCGTTACGAGCTCCCACGCCGCCCTACGTCCTCCAGCGCTCCCCAGCCCGCTCCCCGCCGCTGCTCCTCCACCCGCGCTCGTCGGTGCGACGTCCCTATCTCCGCTCCCAGTCAGGTCTCGTCAATAGGGTGTGAAGGCAGCGTCAGGCGGTGACCATCTTCCGATGCGTGGATTGAGGACTTGCCCTTTGCGGTGACGACGCGGTCGCCGTCGTGGTACGCGACGCCGGCGAACACCTCAGCACAAAGGTGCGGCGCGTTCAGCTTGCGGGAAGTGCTGCTCGAAGACCAGGAACAGTCGCCAGATCAACGCCGTCGCGTTCTCGACCTCCTTGAAGCGCTTCACCGCCGACGTCCGCAGCCGCACCGCCGCGGAAGCCGTTGACGGGCTTGTCAACGGTGGTTATACTCTTGGTATGAAGACAGCTGTATCTCTGCCAGAGCGGATCTTTCGCGCCGCCGAATGTCACGCCCGGCGGGCAAAGAAGTCGCGCAGCCAGCTCTACGCGGAGGCAATCGCCGAATACCTCGCGCGCCATGCCCCCGACGAGGTCACTGAGGCAATGAACCAGGTCGCCGACGAGCTGGCCGAGCCAACCGACCCGTTCGTTCGGTCCGCCACTCGTCGGGTGCTGGAGCGCACGGAGTGGTAGAGATCGCGCAGGGAGAGATTTGGTGGGCGGAACTACCGGATCCGAGCGGCTCGAACCCGAGATTCCGGCGGCCAATAGTGGTCGTCCAGGGAGATCCGCTCAATCGAAGCCGCATCGCAACCGCCGTCTGCGTGCCGCTGACGAGCAACTTGCGTTGGGCGGACGCCCCCGGGAACGTGCTTCTGCCAGCGCCGGTTTCCGGGCTGCCCAAGGATTCGGTTGCGAACACGTTGCAGATTCTCACCCTAGATCGAAGATTCCTCGACGTTCGCGTGGGGAAGCTTCCACCGAAGCGAGTCGCTCAGGTCCTGAGCGGAATCGATATCATCCTGGGGCGATGAACCGGCTAACGGGCGTGCACCTGACGGCCCGCTTCGCGGTCCGTAGGTGATGGCCAAGGCGTTAGGCACACTAAGTCTGCGATGATCGACCGTGGGCGGGCTGTTCTTCTGCTCGTAGCCGTGCCGGTGCTCGCCACGGCTGTGAGCGCCGTGCCGGTGAGCGCGCAGCGCACGGATCACGTCGCGCGTGTGCGTGCGCTCGGACTGGACTCCCTTCCCGGCACGGTGCCCGCCTACTACACCGCGGGCTTCCGCGTCCGGGCCGAGTCGGTCCAGGCGACGTTGGAGGAGGCGTCGGCCTTCTTCGCCGAGCGCCTGGGCGTCGCCCCGCAGTTCCGGGACGCCGTGTTCGACGAGGCACGGTGGGCGAAAGTCCGTCCGACCGCCTACGGTGTGCCATGGGCGTCGTGGGAGCCGGTCGTCGTCGTCCTCCCAGCGCGCCCGGAGCGGTCGGTGGTCGTGGCGCGCCATCGCTTCGGTGTCGGAGGACGAAATCGCATGCGTTCGTGCTGTTCGGCGGTGGCAGCGGCGTCGTTATCCCGCGTGCGCGTGTCATCGCCGGCGGCCCAAGCACGTTCGCAAGGGTTCACACTGCCATGACGCCTGACGTTACGAGCTTCCTCGCCGCCCTACGTCCTCCAGCGCTCCCCAGACCGGTCCCCGCCGCCGCCCCTCCACCTGCTGCTCGTCGGTGCGACGTCGCTCTCCCCGCTCGGCCCAGTCGCAGCGCCCGTTGCGGTTCGCGTCCACGCAGAGGTCGCCATCTATGCGCCGCGCGCCGTCCCGCTCGCGGCGGCGGCGCTCATCGATCTGGCGCTCCCGCTCGCGCCGGATGCGGCACTCTCGGTCGCAACGCCGGTCGCGGTCAGGCATTCCGCGCTTCCACTTTCCCTCGCTCGCATGCCGAATGTCGCTGCCGTAGATGATGCGCGCGTTCCGCGGCGCCTCACGACGCGCCCGGGCGCAGCTCATCACCGGGGGTTGGCGACCCGGCGGTACGCCGTCGATCCAGATGCGGCACAGCCCCGGCGGCGGGTAGTGCCCGGGGGGAACCGCGGCGTGACGCTGCTGGGCCGCGGCGGGCGCCGCGACCGCAAGGCCAACCGCCACGGTGAGAGCCAGACTCATTCGCTTCGTGAACATCGTCCTCACTCCGTCAGGATGTCGCCGGCCATCCAGTGCAGTGGTGGTGCCAGGGCGACGGCACCGGGCACAAAGTGATAAGGCCCTCTGCGACAAGACGTTGCGAGTCGTGTGATGCTGCGCACGGTGGGCTTGGTGTCCCCTGAACCGGACGCTCCGCGAGGACATGCGGCGCCCTGCGGTCGCTGGTCGCGAAGATGGTCGGGCCGGCACTCTCTATTGTGGCCCACGACAGAGTCCGATTCGTTTCCCAACTTGAACAGGAGGAACGCCCTTCGCTTGCCAAACCCTGCACGCTCCGGTTACGAAATCCGACAGTCCCCTAACCCTCGTTCGAGCGGACGCGTTGCGGGCACCGCTCAACTAGATTGTCGCTAGGCCGCACTCGGACGATGCGTTCCTCCTCGCCGGAAACACACCGCCCCCGCAGCAACGCTGCGGGGGCGGCAATCGTTCGAAACAACTTCAAGTTCAGTACGAAACCGTCACGTCCGCCGAGCAGGTGGTGGATCCGGCGTTGCAAACCTTGTAGGTCTGCGTCCCGCTGCCGCGTCCGATCACGTCGACATACGTGGTCCCGGTGACAGACGCGATCTTCGTATTGTTCCGGTAGACATCCGCCGAAGAAGTTGCGCCACTCCAGGCCAGG
>JALZIF010000186.1 GCA_030860435.1 Gemmatimonadota bacterium
GGCTCGACGCGTGAACGCGCACGGGGATGTTGGGATCCTGCGCGGTGGAGCCGGGACGTCGGCGGTCCACCGCGTCGGGACGACGCCGATGCTCGATATAGGGCGTGTCATCACGCGTATCGCGCTCGACGGTTGGCTTGAACTCGTAGCGCGGCCGGCGCGGCTCGCGCACGTACACAACCCGGCTTCCGCCGTAGTGGCGGTACGGGTAGTAGTACGGGTCGTCGTAGATCACCATCCGGTACGTCCCGCATCGGTGGGCGTACGGATCCCAGCGCGAATATGACCGGTAGCCGTGGCACTCGTAGCAGAGGAAGCGCGGATAATCGTAGCGCTGCCCGCCGACATGGTACTGCACGTGATCCAGCGAATAGAGCGCATCCCGATCGAGTAGCCTCTCTGCGAGGCTTTGCACGGCTACGAACGGGTCGCCGTAGACGCGCGCGCTGGCGTACCGGTAGTTGCCACTCCGCCCGAGCGCCATCTCGTCAAGGTCGAACGGACCCCACGACGCGATCGCGAACACATAACCCAATCCCGGGTCGTCGTCGACGACGAAAGAACCGCGGCTGTCGCCCGTAACGCGGTACGTCCGCCTGCCGCGAACCCGTTGCTCGTCGTCAAAATGGCGCGGGAAAAGCACCTCCTGGCGCCCATCGGTGTCGATCCTGATGACCATCACAAACGCATCGTCGTCGGTGCGGAAGTAAAGCTCGGGCGACTCGCCGTGGCGGAGATCACTGCCGCCGTCAAGCCAGACGCGCACCGAGGGACCGGAGTTGAGCGCACCGATCGCGGGCGATTCGCTGCGCACCAACATCGGTGCGAGCGACGAAAGCGCGGGAGCGTCGCTCGCACTTGACCCGGCGACGACAGTCGCCACGATCAGCGCGGTGGTCAGCGTAGACATCGTGTGCTCTCCGAAGGGTGACGCCCTCTCAGTCCAGCACCACACGTGCCCGGCCACCATGCCAAGCAAAGCGTTGCTGCACCGACAGTTAGCTTTCGGCATTCCCACCACCCCTGCGCCGCTGTCCCCGGTGTGTGACGGATGACACGGACAGCCAGAGGGAAGAGGGAAGGGGGAAGAGGGAAGGGAAGAAGAGATGGAAGAGGGAAGCGGGAAGAGGGAAGAGGAAGAACTCGTGACCCGGGATCCCTTCCCACTTCCCTCTCCCCCTTCCCTAGTTTCTCACGGTCTCCTCCGCAACCCGCCCGACAGCAGCCGGATAATGAAGAGGAGCAGCACCGCTCCAATGAACGCGACGAAAATTGTCCCGGCCAACCCGCCGAACGGCGAGCTCCATCCCATGCGGCTGAACAGCCACCCGCCAACGAAGGCCCCGATGATTCCTACGATGATGTCGCCGATCAGGCCGTAGCCGATCCCGCCCATGATCACCGAGGCGAGAACGCCGGCGATCAGTCCGACGATGATCCAGGTGAGGAAATCCATAAAGTCCCCCCGCTGCCGGAGAAGTGAGTACGCGGCGAACGGGCAACTCGCATGCCGGAAGCTCCCCGCTCCCCGCTCCCCACGATTACCTTCCCCGCTCGATGGAGACCGTCCGCCACCGCCGCGCCGACTTGCTCGATCCAGCTACCGTCGCCTCGCTCGGGCACATCGAGATCGTGGCCCGATGGATCGTGGATGGATTTCTCGCCGGCCTTCACCGCTCGCCGCGCAAGGGGTTTTCGGTGGAGTTCGCCGAGCACCGGCCGTATCAGCCGGGTGACGAGCTCCGCTATCTCGACTGGAAGATCGCGGCGCGCTCGGACCGTTGGGTGGTGAAGCAGTTCGAGGAGGAGACGAACCTCCGCGCCAGCCTCGTACTCGATGTCAGCCGGTCCATGGATTGGACCGGGGCGCCCGGCCGCCTGACGAAGCTCGAGTATGCGGAACGGCTCGCCGCTGCGCTCGCCTTGTTGTTCCTCCGCCAGCGAGACGCCGTCGGCCTCACTCGTTTCGATGACGCTGTGCGCACCGCGGTCCCGCCGCGGTCGCGCACCGCGCACTGGCGCCGGATCGTTGCCGCGCTCGACGATCCCGGCTCCGGGCGCGCGTCGCATGCGCCTGAGGCGCTCGAGGCCGCCGGACGGCTCATTCGCCGTCGAGGGATGATCGTCCTCATCTCGGATCTGCTGATGGACGCGCCGCGCGTGCTCGACGTCGTCCGGTCGCTGCGACACGCAGGGCACCAGGTCATAGTGCTGCACATCATCGATCCCGCCGAACGCGAGCTTCCCTTCGCCAGCGATGCTCTCTTCGTGGATCCCGAGACGGGGGAGGAGGTGCCGGCCACGGTCGCCGACGTGCGCGCCGCGTACCGCGTGACAGTGATCGAGGCGCTCGACGAATGGCGGAGGGCCCTCGCCGCGGTTGGGGCCACGCACGAGATCGTCCCCACCGACGTGCCGTTCGGGGTGCCACTGCGACGGGCGTTCGCGGCGAGGCAACGCTTACCATGATCGGATTCCTGTCGCCGTTGTGGCTCCTCGCGGGCCTCGCGGCGGCCATCCCGCTGCTCATCCACCTCATGCGGCGGCGCATCGGGACGCGGATCGACTTCCCGGCGGTCCGCTACCTCGCCCGCGCGGAGCGTGAGCACAGCCGAAAGCTCCGTCTCCGTAACCTCCTCCTCATGCTCCTGCGTGTCGCGGCGGTGCTCGCCGTCACGCTCGCCGCGGCGCGCCCAGTGCTCCGCGTCCGTGGTAGTGGGCACGCGCCGACCGCGCTGGCCATCGTGCTGGACAACTCGCTGAGCAGCACCGCGATCGTGGAAGGGCGCCCGGTGCTTGACCTACTCAAGCGTCAGGCGCGGGAGATTGCGGAGCGCGCAACGGACGAGGACCGGCTCTGGCTCCTGACGCCCGACGGCGCGGTGCGTGGCGGGAACCGCGGCGCGATCCTGGACGCGATCGACCGCGCGGAGCCGCTGGCTGGCGCTGGGAGCGTACCGCGCGCGGTCGCGCGCGCAGCATCGCTCGTCAGGCAAGCGATGCCGGGTGGCAGGGTAACCGCGGTGACCGGAGGGGCAGGTGAGCGGGAGCTCGCCGTACTCACGGACGGACAGGCTTCGGCGTGGCCAGCGCCGGTGGCGGTGGAGGAGGTGCGGGTCCGCATCTTCGTCCCCGATATCGCGCCCCCGGCCAACCGCGCCGTCGTCGAAGCGTCCGCGGCCCCCACGCGATGGACGCCTCGCGGCGCGGTCCGCGCACGTCTCCTCGCCGCCGACTCGGCCACGTATCGCATCGCGCTCGGCGGCCGGACGCTCGCCCGCGGCACCGCGACGCGCGACGAGGAGATCGTGGTGCGGGCCGCGCCGGCCGAGCGTGGATGGATCGCGGGGAGCGTCGAGACCGAGCCTGACGAGATGCGCGGTGACGACATCCGGCATTTCGGCCTCTGGATAGGTCCGGCGCCCGCGGTGACGGCGCATCCAGCCGCCGGCCAATTCGTCGCCAGCGCGGTCGACGCGCTCGTGCAGGCCGGGCGCCTGACCGTGGGTGGCGCAATCGCGGTCGTCCCCGCGGACGAGGCGACGCGGCGCCCCGCGCTCCTGCTCGCCCCGGCCGACCCGGTCCGCCTCGGCGCCGCCAACCGGGCGCTCGAGCGGCTGGACATCCCGTGGCGCTTCGGCGCGCCGCGTCGTGGCGAGAGCATCGTGCGCACGTCAGGGGCTGGAACGGCGCTCGGCAGCGTGAACGTAGCGCTGCGGTATCCCTTACTGCCGCGCCCGGGCCTTCCTGCGGACACTCTGGCGACCGTCGCGGGCGAGCCGTGGATCGTGCGTGGCGACGGCTTCGTGATCGTCGGCTCGCCGATGGCTCCGGAGGCAACCACGCTCCCGATCCGGGCTGCCTTCGTTCCGTGGCTCGGCGAGATGATCACGGTGGGTCTTGCGCCGGCGGGCGGATCCGTCGTCGAGGCCGTCCCGGGAGCGACCGTCTCCCTCCCGGACGGTGTGGACGCCCTCGAGATGCCGGACGGGGCGACGGAACCCGTCGGGCCCGACACACTCGCCGCGCCCCGACGACCCGGCGTGTACTTCTTCGTTCGTGGGAGGGAGCGCGCCGGCGCACTCGTCGTGAACCCCGAGCCGGAGGAATCGCGGCTGCAGCGGCTGGACGGAGACGCTCTCCGTTCGCGCTTTCGCGGCAGCGACGTACGAGTCGTCCGAGACGCCGCCGTGCACACGGCGTCCGTCTTCGCCGCGGCGCCGCGGCGCGTAGTGCTCCTGCCGCTCCTAATCTGCGCGATCGGGCTCCTGTTGGCCGAGTCGCTGCTCGCCGGCTCCGGCCGGAGCCGCGCCGCGTAATGCCGCTCCCGGCGCTGCTGGACGCCGTCGAGCGGCTGCCGGCATTCGCGCGGCTGATCAATACGCTTCCGGGTCCCGGCGCCCGCCTGACGATCCGCGGACTCGCGGGCTCGAGCGACGCCGTCCTGGCGGCTGCGCTCTCACGCCGGCTCGGCGTCGGGCGGATGCTCGTCGTTCTCGCCGACGCCCTCCCCGAGGCGGAACGGTGGTTGGCGGACGTCGAATCGCTGGCCGACGAGGGGACGGCCGCGCTCTACCCGCCGCGCGAGGGCTTCGGGGAAGTCGAGCCGCACCTCGAGGTCGCGGGAGAGCGTGTCGAGACACTGGAGCGCGTCGGACGGGGCGAGGTGCGCATCCTCGTCACGACCCCGCGCGCACTGCTCGAGCGGACGCGACTTCCTACCGCGCTGCAGACGGCGCGCCTGGAGCTGCGGACCGGGGATACCCACCGCCTCGATGCGATCACCGCGCACCTCGAGACGGTCGGCTTCGAGCGGGTACCGCTAGTAGAGGACGTGGCGCAGTACAGCATCAGAGGCGGGATTCTCGATGTCTATAGCTTCGGGATGGCGCACCCGGTGCGAGTCGAGCTCTGGGGGGATGACATCCAGTCCATCCGCCACTTCGACATCCTGACGCAGCGTTCCACGCGCGACGCTGACGTCGCGCTCATCCTCCCGGTGGAGGGCCCCGGCGGCGCGACGCGCGAAGGTGAGATGCGAGGCTCGCTCGGCGACCTGTTTACTCCCGACACCATCGTGCTCATCCCGGAAGGAACGCACGTCGACCCGGAGCTGCGCCGGACGTGGGAGGAAACGGAGCACCATATCGAGCTCGCTCGACGCCGCGGCGAGGATGCCCCACCGCGTGAAGAGCTGTTCGCCTCGCCTGACGACACGATACGCCTGCTCCGCCAGCTTGGCACTCTGGAGGTGGTCGCGGGCGCGGCCGAGCTGGCGTTCCCGATCCTCGATCCGGAGGCGGTCAACCGAGACATCAAGCGTCTGCAGCGCATCGTTGACGACGGGCTGCCGACCGTGATTCTCTGCGACAACATTGGACAGTGCGAGCGCCTTGACGAGCTACTGACCGAAGTTGCCCGGCGGCCGTCGCCGGCGGCGCTCACCATCGGCGTTTTGGATGGCGGGTTCGTCATCCCTGGGAACGGTGGGGTGGCCGGTCGCGGCCTGCGCGTTCTCACGGACCACGAGATTTTCCGCCGCGAGCGCCGCATCCGCCGCCGTCGACGCTACGCGAGCGGGACGTCGCTCGAATCGGTGACCGCGCTGAAGGCGGGCGACTTCGTGGTGCACCTAGAGCACGGGGTGGGGATCTACCGCGGCATGGAGACGATGTTCGTCCGCGAGAGCACCGTCGAGGTGGCCGTCATCGAATACGAAGGCGGCGACCGGCTCAATGTCCCACTCTACCGCCTCGACCAGATCGAGCGCTACCGATCGGCGGGCGACGTGTCCGATGACGCGCCGCCGCCTCGTCTCCACAAGCTCGGCGGAAAGCGGTGGAGCCAGCAACGCGAAAAGACCCGGTCCGCCATTCAAGAGATGACGCTCGAGCTGCTGGACCTCCACGCACGCCGGAAGATGGCGACCAAGGCGCCAGCCCTTCCGGACAGCGCGTGGCAGCGGCAGCTCGAGTCCTCCTTTCTCTTCGAGGACACGCCAGACCAACGGACGGCGACGGCGGAAGTGAAACGCGACATGGAGTCCCCCCGCCCCATGGACCGCCTTCTCGTCGGCGATGTCGGTTACGGGAAGACCGAGGTCGCGGTCCGTGCAGCATTCAAGACAGTGCAGTCGGGGCGCCAGGTCGCCGTGCTCGTCCCGACGACTATCCTCGCGGAGCAGCACGCTCGAACTTTCACCGAGCGACTGGCCGATTTTCCGGTCCGCGTCGCCGTTCTCAGCCGATTCGGCACGGCGAAGGAGCAGAAGGATGTTCTCGCCGGTCTCACGGCGAGGAGAATCGACGTCGTGATCGGCACCCACCGCCTCCTGAGCCCCGATGTCGCCTTCGCCGATCTGGGGCTCATCATCGTGGACGAGGAGCACCGCTTTGGCGTGAAGCACAAGGAGCGGCTCAAGCAGCTCCGGAGTGCGACCGACGTCCTAACGCTTACCGCGACGCCGATCCCACGCACGCTTCACCTCTCGCTAGCGGGCCTGCGGGACATGACGCTCATTCAGACGCCCCCGCGCGACCGCTCCCCGGTGCTCACCTTCATCGAGCCGTGGGACGACGGGTTGATCGAGGAAGGGATCTCGCGAGAGCTGGACCGCGGTGGTCAGGTATTCTTCGTTCACAACCGGATCGAGACCATTGAAGCCATCGCCGACCACGTCCGACGCCTGGTACCGCGCGCCGCGGTGGCGGTCGGTCATGGGCAGATGCGCGAGCGCGACCTCGAACAGGTGATGCGCCGCTTCGTCGATGGGGAGGTGGATGTGCTCGTCTCCACCCTTATCGTCGAGAGCGGGCTGGACGTGCCGAACGCAAACACCATGTTCGTCAATCGGGCCGACCACTTCGGACTCGCGCAGCTCTACCAGCTCCGTGGCCGCGTTGGCCGCTCGCACCGGCGCGCCTCCTGCTATCTACTGGTGCCCGACTCGTTCGACGAGGATGCGGAGCGCCGGCTTCAGGTGTTGGAGCACCACACGGAGCTCGGCTCCGGGTATCGCGTCGCCCTCAAGGACCTCGAGATGCGCGGGGCGGGGAACCTGCTTGGCCCGGAGCAGTCTGGGTTTGTGCACGCGGTCGGCTTCGACCTCTACCTGCGCATGCTCGACGAGACGGTCCGGCGCCTGATGCAAGGGGACGGCGCGCCCAAGATCCTCCCGGCGGACGTGTCGATGGACGTGCCGATGTACCTGCCGGACTCTTACATGCCGGTGCCGGAGGCCAAGCTCGATGTGTACCGGCGCCTCACGAACTTCACCGACCCGGCGGAGGTGGAAGCGCTCCGCGCCGAGCTGCGCGACCGGTTCGGGCCGCTCCCCGTGGAGGCTGAGGCTTTTCTCGCTGCCAACTTGCTCCGCATTGTTGGCGGGCGGCTGGGGGTAGAGGGGATTATAGTGCGAGGCGACGAGGCCCGTGTTACCTTTCGGGAAAATGCGGCGCCCCGCCTTAAGGGGCTCACCGCGGCGTTCCGCGAGGTGCAGTTTCAGGCGGAGGTGCGGCGCACGCACCCGCTCTCGCTAAAGTTGACCCGCCTCGGCGGATCCAGGCTCCTCGACGGGCTCGTACGGGCGTTGAAGAGCTTGGTTGTGGACCGCTAGTGGCCGCGTCGTGCCGGATTCCCCGTTCCCCACTTCTCAACCGCTTGCCCAATGAATCGCTCACTTCTCGCCGTTGCGGCGTCGATTTTCGTGCTCACCGGCTGCGACGGCTTCAAGGAAGCCATGACCGCGCACGTGGACGTGGCGGCGCGCGCCGGGTCGCAGGAACTATCGGTGGACCGCCTTGCCGACCTCCTCGGGACCTCGCGAATTCCTATATCCGAGGACAACGCCAAAGCGCTTTCCAACATCTGGGTTGACTACCAGCTCCTTGGCGAGGCGGCCGCGAAGGGAGACTCGCTCACCGACGAGTCGCTGATCGGCGAGGCGCTCTGGCCGATCATCTCGCAGCGTCGTGCCTCCAAGTGGTACGAACAGGTCTCGAAGACCTGGGCCGTCGACACGACCGTGACAGATGCCAAGTACGCCCAGGGAGAGTTGCTCTCCGCACAGCACATCCTGTTCATGCTGCCTGAGCAAAGCGCGACTCCGGGGGCGCGCGACTCGGTCCGGCGCGTCGCCGAATCGGTCCGCGGGCAGGTGACAGCCGCGAACTTCGCCGATATGGCGCGGCTGCATAGCACTGACCCTGGCTCGAAGGAGCGGGGGGGGATGTACTACGCCTTTCCGCGCGGCACGATGGTGAAAGAGTTCGAGCAGGCGGTCACGTCGCTGCAGCCGGGTGAGATAGCACCGGGACTCGTGCAGACGAGTTTCGGATTCCACATCATTCGCCGCCCCACCTTCGCCGAGGTGAAGGACGAGTACGGGCAGGCTGCGGCTCAGCAGAGCGTGCAGGCGGCGGAGAGCACGTACTTCGCGCGGCTACTGTCCGCGGCGGACGTGGAGTTCCGGAAGGATGCCGCGGCCACGATCCGAAAGGTGATCGCTGACATCGAGGGCTCCCGCGACGACCGGACCGTCATTGCCACGACGAAGGCGGGCCCCTTCACCTCCGAGCGTTTCGCAAGGTGGCTTGGCTCCTACCCGCCGCAGCAGCAGCAGATGATGCGCGCTCAGGTCGGTCAGGCGCCGGACTCGCTCCTCACCGACTTCGTGAAGCGTCAGTTCGTCCAGAACGAGCTGATCCTCAAGCAAGCGGACAGCGCGAAGGTGACCCTTGCCCCGGAAGAGATGGCCGAGCTCCGCTCCCAGTTCTCTACCGCGGTGGAGCGCACCTGGACCACTCTCGGCATAGCGCCTAAGACGCTCGCCGATAGCGCGAACACCGCGTCGGAGCGCCAGCGTCTCGCCGCGGCCCACATCGATCGCTACATGACCGGACTCGTCACCGATCAGGTGCAGTTCGTCGACGTGCCTGCGCCGGTAAAAGAGGTCCTCCGCGAGAAGTACGACTACAAAGTGAATCAGGCGGGGATCAGCCGCTCGCTCGAGCAGGCGACGGCCATCCGCGCGAAGGCCGACTCAGCGCGGACCGCGGAAGCCGCGCAGACCCCGCAGTCCCAGGTACCGCTCCCGCCGCAGGTCGGCCAGGAGGCGGCGCCGCCGGTGCCGCAGCCGGACAGTGTCCCGAGCAAGCAGCCGTAACCGGACCCCGCCTCCGCCGAACGGGTAGCACACGCATGCAAAAGACGCTCGCCGTCCTTCTTGTCTCAGCGGGGATGGTCGCTGCCGCCGGCGCTCAAACGCCGGCGGCCGATAGTCTCCCCGGCTCCATCCCCGTCGCGCGCATCGCCGCCGTCGTCGGGTCGGAAGTGATCCTCCAGTTAGATGTCGAAGAGCGCCTCGCCCAGGCCACGGCCGAGGCAGCGCGGAGTGGACAGCCGCTTCCAGAGGACTCCGCGAGCCGCGCCGTACTCCGGTCGCAGATCCTCGACAACCTCATAAACGAAGAGCTGTTGATTCGGCTCGCGAAGGATCAGCAGGTCGACGTACCGGACGCGGATGTCGCGGCCGCCGCCGACCGGCACCTGACGCGCGTTAGAGGCCAGTATTCGTCCGAGGAAGAGTTCCTCGCGGATCTCCGGCGCTCCGGCTTCGGCTCCGCGGATGAGTTCAAGCGCTGGTTCGGCGAACAGGAGCGTCGCCGCGCCTACCAGGAAAAGTTGATCGCCAAGCTGCGCCAGGAGGGGAAGCTCCCCCCGGCACCGGTGACGGACGCGGACGTTCAGGCCTACTTCGAGGAGAATCGCAGCAAGCTGCCCCGCGCCGCGGCGACGATCGGCTTCCGCCAGATCATCATCCTCCCGCAGGCCTCCCAGGGCGCGAAAGAGGCGGTTCGCGTGAAAGCGGAGTCGCTCCTCGCCGAGATCAGGCGTGGTGGCGACTTCGCGCAGATCGCGAAGCGTGAGAGCGAGGATCCAGGAAGCAAGGAGATCGGCGGCGACCTGGGCTGGCAACGGCGGGGTGGTGGACTCGTCCCGGAGTTCGAGCGAATGATGCTCGCGCTGAGCCCGGGGCAGGTGAGCCCGGTGTTCGAGACGTCGTTCGGCTTCCACATCATGCGCTTGGACCGCGTGCAGTTGGGCGAGTTCAAGCCACGCCACATCCTTCTGCGTCCCACGATCGACTCGGCGGATGTCGAGCGAGCCCGCCAGATGGCGGACTCGGTGGCGCGGGCGCTGCGCGCGGGAGCATCGTTCGACTCGCTGGCGGCGCTCTACAACGATCCGATCGAAGACCGTGTGATTCCCGACCTCCCGCGCTCCCAGCTCCCCGAGGCGTATCAGCGGGCGGTCGAGGCGAAGGCGGCGGGCGAGGTCACCGATCCATTCCCGATCGAGAACGCCGCGCGGGGCGCCCCGAAGCTCGTGATAGTCCAGATCACCGATGTCGGCGACGAGCACGATGCGACGCTGGAGGACTACAAGGAGCAGATCCGCGAGCAGCTCCAGCAAGAGCGCGCGTTTCTACGGTTGATCGAGAACCTGCGAAAGCAGATGTACGTCTCAATTCGCACGTAGCACGTTCGCGCGGTGCGCATCGACATCACCCTCAAGCGCCTCCTCCTGGTGAAGAGTCGATCCGAGGCGAAAGAGGCGTGCGACGTCGGGGCGGTGTACGTCAACGGGAAGCCGGTGAAGGCGTCCGCGGAGGTGCGCGCCGGTGACCGCGTGCGGATCGACTACGCGCGGCGCACGCTCGAGATCGAGCTGCTTGCCGACATCGCGAAGAACGTGAGCCGCGCCGCGGCGAAGACGCTCTACCGCGTCGAGCGCGACGAGGAAGTGGCGTGACTGCGCTCGATGAGCGCCCGCGGCTTGCCATCACGCTCGGCGATCCGCGTGGGATCGGTCCGGAGATCGCCGCCGCCGCGCTCCGCGATCCGCGCGTCCGCGAGTCCTGCCGCGCTACCGTAGTAGGCCCGACCGGCTTCGATCTCGTGCCTGACGAGGTGATCGGCGCTTGGTCGGGTGGCGGGAAAACGACCGCCGCCGCCCCCGAAGGACGCTCCGCCGCGACGGCTGGGCTTCTCAGCGCGTTGGCGATCGAGCGCGCCGTCGCCCTCGCGCTGGCCGGCCGCGTGGACGGGGTCGTGACCGGGCCGATCGACAAGCACGCCCTTCTGGCTGGCGGCTACGACTTCCCGGGCCACACCGAGATGCTCGCCGCGCTCACTGGTGTCCCAGTGGCGATGATGCTTGCCTCGGACCGGCTTCGCGTCGTGCTCGCCACGACCCACATCCCCCTCCGCGCGGTGCCGGAGGCGCTCACAGCGATGGTGATCACGCAGGTGGCCGCGGTGACGCGTCAGGGCCTCCGCGACTGGTACGGGATCGCCGAGCCGCGCATCGCTCTCTGCGCCTTGAATCCGCACGCTGGCGACAGCGGCCGGTTCGGCCGCGAAGACGAGGAGCTCCTCGCGCCTGCGGCGCGCGCCGCGGGCATTGCCGGACCGTTTCCGGCGGATACGGTCTTTGTGAGGGCGATGCGGGGCGCGTTCGATGCGGTCATCGCCCCATACCACGACGTCGGGATGACCGCGATCAAGGTCGCCTCGTTCGGGAGCGCAGTGAACGTCACGCTCGGCCTCCCGTTCCCGCGCACCTCACCCGATCACGGTACCGCGCGCGACATCGCGGGGCTCGGGAAGGCCGATCCATCGAGCTTCATCGCGGCAGTGCTGGAGTGTGCGCGCATCGCGGCGCGGATTACTCGCGACTCCCTACCTCCTTCAGCTTCACCGCCAGCGTCTCGGCACGCCGCCCCTCCACCGCGCGGACCGTGAACACCGCGCCGCCGGCGGCGAGCTGATCGCCGACTCGCGGCACGCGGCCGAGCGCGCCGAAGACGAAGCCGCCGATCGTGGCGAAATCGTGCTCGGGGACGGCGAGGCCGAGGTGCTCGTTCAGCTCCGTGATGCTCGTACCGCCGGGCACCAACGTTTCCCCGGCGCGCGCGGCTGGAATCGGTGCCTCCGCCTCGTCGTGCTCATCGGGGATCGGCCCGACAATCTCCTCGATGAGATCGTGCACCGTCACGAGCCCCGCCGTCCCACCGTGCTCGTCGAGCACTACCACCATGTGCTCCTTTAGACGCTTGAAGTCGGCGAGCACTTCGGCGACCGCGCGGGCGGACGGAACGAAGTGTACCGGGCGGAGGATCCGCCCGATCGGGTCCGAGGCGCCCACCGTCGATGTGTCCGGGGGCTTCGCCCGGAGGAGCGAAATGAGATCTTTCGCCAGGAGGATCCCAACGATATTGTCCACCGATTCGGCGTACACCGGGAACCGCGAGAAGCCGCTCTCCTCGATGACGGAGGCCGCGTCGTCGAGCGTCGCGAGCACGGGCAGCGCGACGATCTCCGTGCGGGGAGTCATGACCGCGCGGACGCTCAACCCGGTGAAATCCAGCACGCCTCCGAGCAGCGTCGCCTCCTGCGCCGGCATCTCGCCGGTCTCGCGACTCCGCTCGACGAGGACTCGAAGCTCCTCCGTGAGCGGTACGACGGCCGCCTCCGCGCTCGCCCCCTCGCGTACGCGGCGGGTGACGAGGTGCGCCGACCAGCTAAGCAGAGCCGTGAAGGGGCGCGTCAGGCGCGAGAAGGCGAGCAGCGGCGCCGCAGTCACGCGCGCCAGCCATTCCGGCTGCGACAGCGCCGCGGCCTTCGGCACCAGCTCGCTGAAGACGATGTGGAGGTACGCCACGGCCGCCACGGCGATCGTGGCGCGGATAATGATCCCGAGTGGGCCGGCGGCGACGAGCGGAAGCTCGACGGCCCACTCCGCCATCAGCCACCCGAGCCCGAGGGTCGCGAGCGTGCTCCCAAGCTGCGTAGCAGATAGCATCTGGCGCGATGCGCCGAGCGCGCGCAGTGCCTGCGCCGCCAACGGGTCGCCCCCGCGCGCCATCGCCTCGAGCCGCGACCGCCGAGCGCGGACGAGCGCGAACTCGGCGCATACGAAGAACGCGTTCAGCAGGACCAGCGCGAGGATGGCGGCGAGCCGGGCGATCACGGGCGGAAGCTACGGCTCGGCCCACCCGTACCGCCAGACGCAGCGCCCCGGCGGGCGGTAGCGGAGGAATCGAACGCCCAATGCAGGCGCATGACCACGCCCACGGCGCGCACGGCCACAATCACCATGGTCACGCGCACGACCCAGCCGCGATGCGGCGGGAGGGGATGCGCGGTCTCCGAATCGCGCTCGTCCTCACGAGCGTGTTCCTGGTCGTCGAGGTCGTGGGCGGTATCCTGTCGAACTCCCTCGCCCTCCTCGCCGACGCTGGCCACATGCTCGCCGACGTCGCGGCGCTCGCCCTCTCGCTCTTCGTCGCCTGGTTCAGCCGCAAGCCGGAGACGCCGAAGCGAACCTACGGCTATCTCCGCCTCGAGATCCTCGCCGCCTTCGTGAACGGAGGCACGCTCCTCCTCCTATCCGCATGGATCATCTGGGAGGCAGCCGCGCGGCTGCGCACCCCCGAGCCGCTGGACAGCGGGATCATGCTCGTCGTCGCTGTGGGCGGTCTTCTCGTAAACCTGGCCTCGGCCTCGGTCCTTCACCCGCTGCAGGGAAGAAGCCTCAACATCCGAGGCGCCTATCTCCACGTCCTCGGAGACCTCCTCGGCTCCGTCGGCACCGTCGCCGCCGCGCTGCTCGTGCGGTACACCGGATGGGCGGCGGCCGACCCGATCACATCCCTGTTCGTCACTGTCCTCATCGTACGCGGCGCGTGGCGCCTCGTCCGCGACTCCGTAGACATCCTCCTGGAGTCGACCCCCGCCCACATCTCGCTAGGCGCGGTCCGGGCCCAACTCGAGGCAATCCCCGGGATCGAATCGGTCCACGACCTGCACGTCTGGAGCGTCACGTCCGAAGTTGTGGCGATGAGCGTCCATGCCATCGTCCGCGAGCCGAACCGCCAACAGCATGTCCTCGAGCACGTGCACGATGCCATGCGCCTCTTCGGAATCCAGCACGTTACCGTGCAGCTCGAGCGCCAGGAGATGTTCGAGCGCGAGCTGCATCTGCATCCGTAGGGGAAGGAGCCGCGGGCTCGGCGTCGCTCCCATTCCCCCCGTTCCAGGGTCAGGGCCAGGGCCAGGGCCAGGGTCAGGGCCAGGGTCAGGGCCAGGGCCAGGGTCAGGGCCAGGGTCGCGATCCCGACCCAGACCCGGACCCAGACTCTGGCCCGTCCCTGATACGGGGAACCCGGCCCGCTCGTCTATGGATGAGCCCACTTCGCCCGTCTTCCACCCCCCCCCAACCATCATGCTGAGCCCCGACCAGTATCGCCTCGAAAAGAACCGGATCGCAGTCGCGCTCAGGCTCCTGAGCGGCGAGCGCGTGCGCGGCTTCATTTTCGTCCAGCCGTCGAACTACTACCACGTCGGCCACGAGGAGGCGATAGATCTCTTCAACGCGCCGGAGCCGTTCTTCCCGATCGAGACTGACAAGGGTGACGTGCTCCTCCTCGCCAAGGACCGCGTGATCGAGGTCGAAGGGGTAGTTCCATCCGAGCAGGATGACCTCCGGCGCGCCAGTGCCCGCCAGGTCGAGCTCACCGTCACGCTCGCCGACGGCGTGGTGCGCACGGGCGGCGTGTTACTCGAGATGCCCTCCGACCGCCCACGTCTGCTCGACTTCCTGAACCAGATCTCCCAGCGGTTCTTCGCGCTGTATGTGGACGAGGATGTCTACCTGATCAACAGGTCCGCGATCGATCAAGTCCGTCCCCGCGACTGACATGCCGCAGATAGATCGCCTTCTGGGAGCTTTCGCCGGTCACCGTGCCGCGTCGCTCCGCCTCTCCGCCGACGAGATCGCCACGCTCGAGAGCGAGGGAGCGTCGCGCCAGATCACCAAGTACCCCGTCTCGGCCGCTCAACTACTGGCCCTCCTGCGCGAAGTGGCCCCCGCCGCGGCCCTCCGGGCGCTCGAGAAAGGAGAGGCCTCCTCGTTCTCGTACGCGACCGCAGACGGCGAGTTCGTCGTTCGGTCGGAAACGGTGGCCGGCCGCCTCACGACGGGTATCGTCCGGGCGACGCCGATGCTGAGCGGGCCGCAACTCGCGGTGCCAGACCCGCGCGCCACCGTGGGCGCCGTGGCTGCCGTGGCCGCCGTGGCCGATGACCGCGCGCGCTCTCGAATGGAGTCACTTCTCCGCGCACTCGCCGAGGGGAAGGGATCGGACCTCCACCTCCGGATCGGGGAGCCACCGCTCATCCGTGCAAGCGGGGAGATGCGGCGCCTCCCGGGGATGGAGCCCCTGACAAGCGACGAGCTCGAGCCGATGCTGCGTTCGATAATGCCGGAGCGCAACCGCGCCGAGTTCGCGCAGCTCAACGACACCGACTTCGCGCACGAGATGCCGGGGCTGGCGCGCTTTCGCTGTAACGTGCTGCGCGACCGGATGGGGCCCGGCGCAGTCTGCCGCGTCATTCCGGCGACCGTTGTCTCGGTCGAGGAGTTGGGGATCTCGGCCGACGTGCAGAAGCTCTGTCAGCTCACCAAAGGACTCGTGCTCGTCACAGGCCCTACCGGCTCCGGAAAGTCCACGACGCTGTGCGCGCTCGTCGACCTGGTCAATCGCTCGCGTCACGACCACGTGATTACGATCGAGGATCCGATCGAGTTCGTGCATCCCAGCAAGAACTGCCTGATCACACAGCGCCAGGTCGGGGTCCACACGACGTCGTTCAAGCACGCGTTACGCGCCGCGCTGCGTGAGGACCCGGACATCATCCTCGTCGGCGAGCTGCGCGACCTCGAGACTGTGTCGATCGCGATCGAAACGGCCGAGACGGGGCACCTCGTCTTCGGCACGCTCCACACGACTACTGCAGCGAGCACGATCGACCGCCTCATCGACCAGTTCCCCGCCGACCGTCAGCAGCAGATCCGCACGATGCTGTCGGAGTCGCTCAAGGGCGTGATCTCACAGACCCTATGCAAGAAAATCGGCGGGGGTCGCGTCGCGGCGCGCGAAGTTCTGCTCTCGATTCCCGCCGTGTCGAACCTCATCCGCGAGGGGAAAACGTTCCAGGTGCCCAGCGTAATGCAGACCAGCCGGCGGCTAGGGATGGTGACGCTTAACGACGCGCTGATCGACCTCGTTGATGGCGGTCTGATCGAGCCGAAGGAGGGATATGTGAAAGCGGTGGAGAAGGTCACCTTCGTCAACCTTCTGCGGCAGCGAGGGCACGACGTGAGTTTCGTCGAAGCGTCGAGCGTGGAGCGTAAAGCGGTGGGGGTTGGAGCGTAGAGCGTAGAGCGTAGAGCGTTGAGCGTAGAGCGTGAAGCGTCCAGCATCCAGCATCCAGCGTAGAGCGTCCAGCGACCAGCGCTTTACCCTCTCTACGCTCAACGCTCAACGCTCAACGCTCTAGTCACTCTCCGGCACCTGCCGCTCCGCGTCGCCTAAGACATTGATCTGGCAGATGACGTTGCGAACACCGGCGACGGCCCAGGCGTCGTCGCGCGCGAAGCGAATCTCGTGGGCGCTCGGCAGCTCGCCGCGGAGGGTGACGGTGCCGTCGGCGACGTCGATCTCGACGTTGTCGGCATCCACCCACGTGTCGTGGAATAGCGTCTCCTGCACGTCGCGCCTGACCTCGGCGTCGTCCCTGCTCAGGGTACTGATCCGATCGCTGTATGGGCCGCCGGCGCGTGGGCGGGGAGCGTAGAATCGCTGCTGTAGCTGTGCCTGGGTGACGTAGTAGCTGCGAGAGTGGCGCCAGGCGCTCCCGGTGTTGCCGTAGGTGTGCTCGAGGTGTGGGACTGGGCCGCCGTCGGTGACGTTGACCAGTTGCGGCTCGCCGTGCGGTGGGCGGTCGCGGCCGTCTCCAGCCTCGATCGCCGAGCCCGCCGCATAGATCTCGCCAAAGTCGGGGTCGGCAGAGTCGGGCAACTCTCCGCCTCGCGTTCGAAGATACTCCTCTCGGTCGCGGTAGCCGTAGCCGCCGAAAACTTCGCCGCCTCGCATGTAGTCATGCCCGTAACCGCGGCCGAGAGGATAGGACGTCGGGTTGGTTTCGTCCTGTTGCTCCATCGACACCTCCTGACGAGAGAACGTGGAGGGGCGACCGCCGCACCGAGCGTGCCGTGTCGCCGCCGTGTATCGGTCATCGCATCGCGCTTGTACGCCCTCCGGGGAGCGGGTTACACTTACTGGCTATGCAAATCCGGAACATCGCCATCATCGCGCACGTCGATCATGGCAAGACGACGCTGGTCGATAAGATGCTGCGGCAGGCGGGCGCCTTTCGCGAGAACCAGGTCGTCGTCGAGCGGGTGATGGACTCCAATCCGCTGGAGCGCGAGCGCGGGATCACCATCCTGGCGAAGAATACTTCCGTGCGCTGGGGTCCCGTCAAGATCAACATCGTGGATACTCCGGGCCACGCCGACTTCGGTGGCGAGGTGGAGCGCATCTTGCGCATGGTCGATGGCGTTCTCCTGGTCGTCGACGCGTTCGACGGGCCCATGCCGCAGACCCGTTTCGTCCTCCGCAAGGCGCTCGCGCTCGGCCGCACTCCCATCGTCGTGATCAACAAGATCGACCGCCCTGGCGCCGACCCGCTCCGGGTGCACGACGAGGTGCTCGACCTCTTCATTGAGCTCGAGGCCGACAACGCCCAGTTGGAGGCGCCGGTCGTGTATGCGTCCGCGCGCTTCGGCACCGCGACGATGAATCTCGACGCGCCGAGCGCCGATCTTACGCCGCTCTTCGACGTGATCGTGGCGCACGTCCCGCCACCGCCGAACGAGGCCGCGGGAACGTTCCAGATGCTCATCTCGACCGTCGACCACTCCCCGTACCTTGGCCGCCTCGGGATCGGGCGCATCGAGCGCGGCCGGGTGCGCGTCGGCGATCAGGTCGCGCTTCTCCCGATCGAGATCACGCGTCCCGTCGAGCGGGTCCGCGTCTCCAAGCTGTACGGCTTCGAGGGGCTGGAACGCGTGGAGCTGGATGAGGCCTCCGCGGGCAATCTCGTCGCGCTCGCCGGGCTCGAAGGGGTGGAGATCGGCATGACCGCGACGGACGTGGAACATCAGGACCGTCTGGCAGGGATCGCGGTCGAGGAGCCGACTATATCGGTAGACTTCATAGTGAACGATTCTCCGTTCGCCGGCAAGGACGGTAAGTACGTGACGTCGCGGCAGCTCCGCGAGCGGCTGTACCGCGAGCTCGAGCGGAACGTCGCGCTCCGGGTGGCGGATACCGAGTCGACCGACACGTGGAACGTGTCCGGGCGCGGCGAGCTGCACCTCTCGATCCTGATGGAGACGATGCGGCGCGAGGGGTACGAGTTTCAGGTTTCGCGCCCGCGCGTCATCACGCACGAAGGGGCGCGCGGGGAGCGGCTGGAGCCCTACGAGGAGTTGGCTATCGACGTTCCCGAAGAGTTCCTGGGGACGGTCATCGAGAAGCTAGGGCCGCGCCGTGCCGAGCTGCTCGAGATGAAGAATCCGGGGCAGGGGCTCGTCAGGCTCCTGTACCGCATCCCGGCGCGCGGACTATTCGGGTATCGATCGGAGTTCCTGACGGACACGCGCGGCAACGGTCTGATGCACCACCGCTTCCTCGAGTACGGCATGTGGGCGGGTCCGCTCGCCGGCCGCAAGCGCGGCACCTACGTGTCGATGGAGAACGGGGTCGCGGTGGCGTTCGCCCTCTTCAACCTGCAGGAGCGGGCGACGTTCTTCGTCGGGCCGGGTACGCCGGTGTACGAAGGAATGATCATCGGCGAGAGCTCGCGGCCGGGCGACCTGGACGTGAACCCGACGAAGGAGAAGAAGCTCACCAACATGCGCACCACGGCGAGCGACGAGAACGTCATGCTCGAGCCGCCGCGGGAGTTGACACTGGAAGGCGCGCTCGAGTACATCGAGGAGGATGAACTGATCGAGGTCACTCCGTCATCCATCCGGCTCCGCAAGCGCAGGCTGAAGGCGAGCGATCGTAAGAAGCTATCGCGCGAGGCGAAGCGCGAGCGGGCCTCGGTGTAGCGCGTTCGACGTAGCGGGTTCCCTGTCACCATCCTACACCATCCTAAAGGAGATCCGGGTTATGTGGGCCAAGGGGGAGTCGTTGGTTGAGGCGCCGGGCGTGCGTGCCGCGGACGATCTCGAGGACGACGTGTTGGAGGGGGACGACACCGTCGACGACGATGAGCTCGACGACCTCGACGACGATGACGATCTGGATGACGAGGACGACCTCGAGGACGACCTCGACGACGACGAGGACGACCTGGACGACGATCTGGACGAGGACGAGCTGGACGAGCTCGACGAGGACTACGAGGCGCTGGACGACGAGTTCGACGACGCTGGTGAGCCGCGTCCCCGGCCCAGCCATCCGCCGCGGGAGGAGTGACGGAGCAGGGAACGGGGAAGAGGGAAGAGGGAAGAGGGAGCTACCAGCTTCCAGCTTCCAACTCCACCCTTGACCGGTAGATGGAGCTCGCTATAATTCGATTCCCCCGCTGCGCGGGGGTGTCTCGTCATGCTGATTGACAATCGAGTGGATCTTCGTGTGATGGCTCTCGATGATCCGGCGCTCTCGTGAGCGTTCGGGGAGAGATCAATTCACGAGTAGATGATTCCGGACGTGGTGCCAGACGCCATGTCTGGCGCGCGTTCGGTACGAGCACAGTCGACTCTTATTGGAGAGTTTGATCCTGGCTCAGGACGAACGCTGGCGGCGTGCTTAACACATGCAAGTCGAGGGCACGGGGCAACCCGTGACCGGCGAACGGGTGCGTAACACGTGAGCGACCTGCCGATCTGCGGGGGATAGCCGGCCCAACGGCCGGGTAATACCGCATACGTTCAAGCGAGGGCATCCTTGTTTGAGGAAACTTTCGGGGCGGATCGAGGGGCTCGCGGCCTATCAGCTAGTTGGCGGGGTAACGGCCCACCAAGGCGTCGACGGGTAGCTGGTCTGAGAGGATGGCCAGCCACATTGGGACTGAGATACGGCCCAGACTCCTACGGGAGGCAGCAGTGGGGAATATTGCGCAATGGCCTAACGGCTGACGCAGCGACGCCGCGTG